>MGBV01000163.1:0-19371 GCA_001788415.1 Candidatus Rokubacteria bacterium GWC2_70_16
CCGGGGAGCGCGCCCCCGGCCCCACCCGGCGCTTCGTCGGCGAGGCCCCGGACAGGCTTCCAGCAGGCTGCGGGACAACTCCGCAGGCCGCTCAAAAGGGTCCAGATGCGAGGCGGCGCCCGACGGCCGCACGCGAGGCGTACTCTCCGTACGTTGAGCGTGCGGCCGAGGGCGCCAACGAAGCAGATGGGCCCTTTTCAGCGGCCTGCTAGCCGCCCGGGGCGCGCTCCATGCGCCTGAGGCTCACGGGCAGCTCGACCACGAACAGGGCACCCCCGCCGGGGAGGTTCTCGGCCCAGACCCTGCCGCCGTGTTCGTTCACGATGCCGTAGGAGACGCTGAGCCCGAGCCCGCGCCCCTCGTCGGGCCCCTTGGTGGTGAAGAACGGATTGAAGACGCGCGGCAGGTGCTCCGGGGCGATGCCGGGTCCGTCGTCGGCGACCTCGATCCTCACCCCGCCCGGCAGGGGCGCGAGGCGAACGCGGAGCGTGCCGCCACCGTGCGCGGCGGCCATGGCGTGGCGGGCATTGTCCACGAGGTGGGCCAGGACCTGCCGGAGCTGAGCGGCGTCGCCCCAGATGACCGGCACCCTCCCGAGCTCGAGCCGGATGGCGACGCCCGCGGACTCGAGCCGCGGCGCCTCCTCGGCGAGGAGGCTCCTGATCTCCGTCGCCGCGCAGCACGGGGCGCGGTGGACCGGGCTCGGCTCGGCGAACTGACGGAGGTCCTTCACGATCTTCGCCGCGCGCTTGGCCGCCGTGTCGATGACCGCGAGTCCGTGCAGGACCTCGGCGGCCGTCGGCTCGCTCTGGACCAGCACGTGCACCTGGCCGAGGATGATGGTGAGCGGGTTGTTGATCTCGTGCGCGACGCCCGCGGCCAGACCATCCACTGCCGAGATCCGCTCGGCCCGCAGCGTGGCGCTCCGCGCGCGCTCGAGCTCCTGGAGCTGGCGGCGCGACGCCGAGTGGAGGCGGGCGTTGTCCAGCGCCAGACCGATCTGGTCGGCCACGCACTCGAGGAGATGCAGCTCGGCGCTGGTGAAGCGGTGTTCCGTCCGGCGGCCCAGGGCGAGCGTGCCCAGGATGCGGTGGCGGGCCCGGATCGGCACGCAGACGAAGGCGCGAATCCCGTCGGCCGCGACGGCCTCCCGCGCCGCCGGCAGGAGATCCTTCGCCCGGCTGACGTCGTGCAGCCGCCGCGGAAGGCCGGAGGCCGCCACGCCGCCGATGAGGCCGGCTGCCATGGGCAGGACCCGGTTGATCTCGCGGAGGCGCTCCGACAGCCCGCGGTCCCCCTGGAGCAGCAGGCGCGCCCCGTCGGCGGAGACGAGATGCAGGCTCGAGATCTCGTGGCCCGTGACCTGGGTCACGGCCTCCAGGGACCGCTCGAGCACCTGCTCCAGATCCAGCGAGGAGTTCACGGCCTCGCCGACGGCCCGCAGCACGCGGAGGTGACGAACGAGAGTCGGCAGGCGTCGTCCCGACCGGCCCTGCGTCTCGATGATGGCTCCAGCCGTCAGCGGCATCGCACCCTCCCAACGAGAGCGAGGGAGCAAGTCCGGTGCCACGGGCGGCGCGCCGCAAAGGCCTGTTCCGAAAGCGGGACCGGCGCCTCGGTCCCGGGCGACCGTCGCTGGGGAGACGGCCGCGGGCAGGACAGTGTCAGCCCGGCGATCCCGGGAGCCGGCGGGCCCGCGCCACGCGACGACCGATGGAGGGGTGCGAGTGGAGAAAGAACTCCTTCACCGGATGCGGCTCGCGCTCGGCCAGGTTCAGGGCGCCGAGCCGCTCCATGGCCGAGATGAAGGCCGGCGCGTTGCCGGTCGTGCGCAGGGCGAAGTCGTCGGCCTGCCGCTCCACGCGCCGCGACCAGCCGTTGCCCAGCGGCAGCGCCAGAAGGCTCAGCGCCAGGACGATGAGCGCCAGGAGCGGCAGCCCGGCCAGATCGGCCGGTCCCCGGAGCGAGAGCGCCGCGGCGCCCGCCCTGAGCGCGGGGTCAGCCACCAGGAAGGTCGCCAGGGTCAGCGCGCTCTGGACCAGCAGGCCACGCCAGATGTCGGCGTGGGCGTGGTGGCCCAGCTCGTGGGCGAGCACCGCCTCGATCTCGTCCGGGGTGAACCGGGCCAGGAGGGTGTCGAAGACGATGATGCGCCGGGTGCGGCCGAGGCCGGTCACCGCCGCATTCGCGGTGCGGCTCTTGCGCGACTGGTCGGCGACCCAGACGCCGATCACCGGCACGCCGGCCCTCGCGCCGAGCCTCAGCAGCCGATCCCGGAGCGCCGGGTCGGGCAGGGGCTCGAGGCGGTAGAAGAGCGGCACGAGCCACACGGGCGCCACGAGCGTCAGAAGCGTCGACATCGCCAGGAAGGCGAGCGCGCTCCAGAGCCACCACCACGGGCTCGCGCGCAGGAAGGCGTAGACGATCTCGGCGGCGGCCAGGCCGAGCGCGGCGCCGGGCGCCGCCGCCTTGACGGCGTCGAGCGCCCACTGCCGCAGCGGCTGGTGGAGGAGCCCGAAGCGCCGCGGCAGCCAGAAGCCGGCGAGCCAGGCCAGCGGGAGCGTCGCGAGGCGGTAGCCGCCGCCGAGCACGAGGAGCGCGGCCGCGAGCTGGATCCACCAGCGTGGCGTCAGTGCCGCGAGGGCGTCTGCGAGCCGGGCGGCCCAGCCCGTGGCGATGAGGGCGGCGAGGTAGGCCGCGCCCAGGCCCAGGCGCACCGCCGAGAGCCGCAGCTGCAGGCGGTGATAGGCGCGGGCTCGCTCCTGATCCATCATCGCGGGTCCATGGCGCAGTCCTTATGCTAGACTGAACGACAATTCACTCACAGGAGCCGTCATGTTTCAATCGGTCGAGGATGTCCAGGAGCACTTCAGGGACGCCCGCTACATCGCCAACCGCCGCATCTCCACGGTAGTGTACCTGGCCGAGCGCATGGGCCGCCCCGTGCTCATCGAGGGGCCCGCCGGGGTGGGCAAGACGGAGCTCGCCAAGACGTTGGCCGAGATCACCGGGCGCCGGCTGATTCGGCTGCAGTGCTACGAGGGGCTCGACGAGGGCAAGGCGCTCTACGAGTGGAAATACGCCAAGCAGCTCCTCTACACCCAGCTCCTCAAGGACCGGATCGGCGAGCTGATCGCGGATGCCCCGTCGCTGCCGGACGCGGTGGCGCGGATCTCGGGCCAGGACGACGCCTTCTTCTCCCATCGCTTCCTCTCGCCGCGCCCGCTGCTGCAGGCCATCGAGTCCGCGGATCCCGTCGTGCTCCTGGTGGACGAGATCGACAAGGCCGAGCCCGAGTTCGAGGCCTTCCTCCTGGAGGTGCTGTCCGATTTCCAGGTGTCCGTGCCCGAGCTCGGCACCATCAAGGCGACCAACATCCCGCTGGTGGTGCTGACGTCGAACAACGCGCGCGAGCTGTCCGACGGCCTGAAGCGCCGGTGCCTGCACCTGTTCATCGACTTCCCCCCGCCGGACGAGGAGCTGGCCATCATCCGCCTGAAGGTGCCGGAGGTCCCCGAGCGGCTGGCCCGCGCCGTGGTGGCCGTCGTGAACAAGATCCGCGTCCTCGAGCTGCGCAAGGCCCCATCGGTGTCCGAGAGCCTCGACTGGGCGCGCTCGCTGGTCATCCTGAACGCCGACGCCATGGACCGCGAGCTCGTGGAGTCCACCCTCACGCTGCTCGTCAAGCACGAGAAGGACCTGGAGCGGGTCCGGGGCGCGCTCGACAAGGTGCTGGCCGACCTGCCGTAGATGGACCCGAGCACCCTCACCGAGTTCAGGGAGCTGTGGTTCCCCTCGCCGCGCATCCGGCTGCCCGAGCTGGCGCCCGCGGGGCCGGTGTTCATCGAGGGCGGGCGCTGCATCTCCGGCGCTCTCGGGGAGTACACCAAGCTCTGGATCTGGGCCGCGGGGCGCTGGCACTTCTACTACGTCCACCCCGGGCCGCGGGACTTCTTCGCGGCCGCCATGCCCGAGGCCGTCCCGCACCTGCTGCATCCCGGGGAGATGACGGTGGAGACCGTCCGCCAGGGGCGCTCCTACAAGGTGGTGCTCGGCCTCCGGTGCGCCGAAGGGCCGGTGCGCGTCCTGCACCTGGTCGGGGATGCGCCGGACGTGACCCGGGCGGTGGAGCACGAGGAGGAGATCCCCTCGGAGCCGCTGGGCTGGAAGCTCAAGATCACCCACCTGATCTCGCGCGGCTCGTTCCACGGGCTGCTGCGTCTCGAGGACGGGCGGCTCTGCCCCATCAGCCGCGACGGCAACGAGGACGTGTTCAAGTCCTCCTGGGTCACCTTCACCCGGTAAATGGATCAGAGAATTCTCGAGTTCATCGGTGATCTCCGGCGGGCGGAGCTGCGCATCTCGCCCAGCGAGGCGCTGGACGCCCTCGCCGCCTCGGCCGAGATCGGGCTCGAGGACCGCGACACCTTCAGGACGGCGCTGGCGACGACCCTCGTCAAGGAGTCCCGCGACCTGCCGACCTTCGATCGCCTCTTCGACCTGTACTTCCTCGACCTCGAGGCGCTCGGCGCCGGGCTCAAGAAGGCGCTGGGGCCCGAGGATCCCCGCATGCGCGAGCTGCTGGACCGGCTGGCGGCCGAGGACGGGCTCCAGATGGACGGGCTCACCGAGCTGATGCTGCGCGGCGAGGGCGCCGACATGGAGATGGCCATCCGCCAGGGCGGCGAGGGCACCGGCCTCGAGCGGCTGATGTACTTCCTGCAGATCGGCTACTTCTCGCGCCGCATCTACGACAAGTTCGACTGGGACAGCATCGAGCGCGACCTCGCGCGCATCATGCGCCTCCTGGAGGCGCGGGGGCTCGACCCGGGGCAGCTCGCTCGCATCCGCAACTACCTGGACCTCCGGCTGGAGGCCTTCCGCCGCATGATCCGGCAGCACGTGGAGCGCGAGCTGGAGCGCCGCGCCTACCGCCAGGGCGAGAAGCTCACGCGCGAGGTGCTGTCGGACAAGCCCCTCTTCGCGCTGTCGCCCGACGAGGTCGCGCAGATGAAGGCCGTCGTGGCGCGGCTGGCGCGCAAGATCAAGGACGCCCTCGCGCTGCGCCAGCGCCAGGAGGAGAAGGGCCGGCTGGACTCCCGGCGGACCATCCGGCAGAGCCTGCAGTACGGGGGCGTGCCCATGGAGGTCCGCTTCCGGCGGCGGCACCGGGAGAAGCCCAAGCTCGTCACGCTCTGCGACGTGTCCGACTCGGTGCGGAACGCGTCGCGGTTCATGCTCCAGCTCGTCTGGAGCCTGCAGGAGTGCTTCTCGCGCGTCCGCTCCTACGCGTTCGTGTCGGAGATCGCCGAGGTGACGCAGGCCTTCAACACCTACACCGTGGACAAAGCCATCGAGTGGGCGCTCAAGTCCTCCTCGGTGGACTACCACTGCCGCTCCGATTTCGGCTACGCCTTCAGCCGCTTCTGCCGGACGGAGCTGGAGTCGCTGGACCGCAAGACCACGGTGCTCGTGCTGGGGGATGCCCGCAACAACTACAACGACCCGCAGGCGTGGGCCGTGCGCCAGATCCGCGAGCGCGTGAAGGGGATCATCTGGCTCAACCCGGAGGGGCAGTGGGGCTGGGGCATCGGCGACAGCGTCATGCCGCTCTACGCCCCGGCCTGCGACATCGTCAAGGAGTGTCGCACCGTGGGGCAGCTGGTGCAGGTGGTGGACCAGCTCGTGCACTCGTGGTGGCGCCGGGGCCGGTAGGCGCTCCAGGGCTCGGCGTCTCCCCCCGGCGACGGCGCGGCGTCCGCGTCCTGGGCCTGCTGCTCCTCGCCCTCGTCACCCCTCCTGCCGCGCGTGTGGCCGCCGGCGACTGCGTCGCCATCGACGATTTCTCCCGGGCGACGGTCGGCGAGTTCCCGGCCGAGTGGAAGCCGCGGAAGGACGCCGGGCGGGACGTCTACACCGTGGTGGAGGAGCCCGGGCTGCGCTTCCTGCGCGCGCGCTCCCGTGGGCTCGGGGTCCAGGCGGCGCGGCCCTTCGAGTGGGATCTGACCGCGTACCCGGTGCTCTCGTGGCAGTGGCGCCCGCTCCTGTTCCCGGCGGGCTCGGACGAGCGGGCCGCCAGGACCAACGACAGCGCGCTCGCCGTCTACGCCGTGTTCCCCCCCACGCCGGTCTCGGTCAAGGCGCTGAAGTACATCTGGAGCGCGGTCGTGCCCGTCGGCCAGCACCTCAGCTCGACCCGCGGGCTCACCCAGGTCCGCGTGCTGAGAAACGGCGCCGGCGGCCAGGGGGAGTGGCTCGAGGAGCGCGCCAACGTGCTGGAGGACTACCGGGCGCTCTTCAAGGAGGCCGAGGCGCCCACGCCGGTCGGCATCGCCGTCCTGACGGACTCGGACGACACGCAGAGCAGCGCCCAGGGGGACTACGCGCGGTTCCGTGTCTGCCGGCCGTGAACCCCGCCTGGAGAGATCAGGACGATCCGAGTCCAGACGCTGACGCGGGCCGAGGTGCGCGCCCGGGCGGACGTGGCAATCCGGCGAGCGTGAGCGAGCCGTGGCGAAGTTAGTTGGACCGACACCAGCAGCCTGCTAGCCCGGGAAGCGCCAGACGCGCCCCTCGGGAGGCTCGTCCGTCAGGACGAACTGCGGCAGGGCGAAGTCCTCCGCGAGGTCCTGGAAGACCACGCGGACCCGCCGGCCGATGGCCACGCTGGCCTCGGCTTCCGGGCGGAAGTCGGGCGTCACGAGGTTGGCGACGATCCTGAGCGCCTCGTGCTCGGTGGGCTGGCCGCGCTGCTCGTCGAGCTCCACGAGCACCACGGGATAGGGCGCCCAGTCCTTGAACCCGGGCTGGATGGCGTGCACCACGATCTCGTAGGAGTGGATGGCGCCGCGCCCGCCCACCTCCCGCCACGCCCACCGAAGGCTCGCGCACCAGGGGCAGCCGTGGCTCGGCGGATAGCGCATGAGGCCGCAGGCCGCGCAGGCGCGCAGCATCAGCCGGTGCGAGCGCGCCAGCCGGAAGTGCTCCCGCCACTCGGAGTCGTTCTCCGGGATCACCAGGCTCATCCCGCGGTACTCGACGCTCGGCATCGCGCGCCTCGCTCCTCCGCCAGGCTCAGCTGCGGAGGATCAGGGCCGAGCCCGTGGAGGGCACGGCCCAGCCCAGGTTCATGGCGATCCGCGCGTCCTTGACCTGCCGGCACCGGCCCGGCGAGTAGTCGTAGGTGTGCCGGCCCTCGGCCGCGCCCGGGCAGTAGTCGTCCACGCGTCCCCGGAGCTGGCGCACGTTCTCGATGACCATGGACATGCCGTGGGTGTAGCCCTCGCAGAGGTGGCCCCCCGCGGTGTTGTTGGGCCGGCGGCCGCCCAGCTCGATGATGCCGCTCGACACGTAGGCGCCGCCGTCCCCCTTGGCGCAGAAGCCGTACTCCTCGAGCTGGAGCATGGTCGTGAAGGTGAAGGCGTCGTAGGAGCCGGTGACGTCCACGTCCTCGGGCCGGATGCCCGCCTGGCCGAAGACGATGTCCCGGGCGTGGTAGCCGGCGACGCGCGTGGTGGGCCCGTGCGCCCAGTGGAAATCGGTGCGCGGCTTGGACACGCGCCCGGCGACCCCCAGGACGTGCACGGGTCGCGGCCGGAGATCGCGCGCGCGCTCCGCCGAGGTGACGATCAGGCACGTGGCGTTGTCGGTCTCGAGACAGCAGTCCAGCAGGTGCAGCGGCTTGACGATCCAGCGCGAGGCCAGCACCTCGTCCACCGTCACGCGGTCCTTCAGCAGCGCCTTGGGGTTCTGCGAGGCGTGCCGGCTGTGCGCCACGCGGACATGGGCCACCTGTGCGGAGGTGGTGTCGTACTCGTACATGTGGCGCATGAAGGTCAGCGCGAACTTCTGCCCCGCGCTGGTCATGCCGAAGGGCCGGAGCGCCAGGTCCAGCGCCCGCACGGGCTGGGCGGCGCGCGGGCCCGTCCCGCCGATACGGAAGTCGGAGTAGCCGTTCATGGAGCGGAAGAGGGCGACCGTGCGGCACATGCCCGCCTCGATGGCGCCCATGGCCAGGCCGACCAGCGCTTCCGTGGAGGAGCCGCCACCCGCCACGTCCATGTAGAAGTCGAGCCGGAGGCCGAGGTCGGGCGCCACCCAGTCGGAGGGCGTGGAGTCCCCGCTCTGATACGACATCATGCCGTCCACGTCGGCGGGCCCCAGCCCCGCGTCCGCCATGGCGGCGCCGATCGCCTCCACGGCCATGGCGCGGGTGCTGCGGCCCGAATGCCGGCTGTACTCCGTCTCGCCGACGCCGACGATGCAGTACCTGTCGCTGAGCGAGCCCATGCCTCTGCCTCCGATGGAGCGCGGGGAGGGGCACCGGCAGGCCGCCGCGCGCCCGCCCAGGATATCACGGGGCGCGCGCGGGGAGCTCGGTCGCCGCGCGCCGGCTCGCGCCGCGTGGCGCGGGCGGCCGCGCGCAGGCGAGCAGGGCCAGGGCGAGGACGTTGAACCCGGCGGAGAGCCACCAGGCGGGCTCGTAGCCGCCCGTGCGGTCGTAGATCCACCCGGCTCCGACGGGACCGCCCGCGGCCAGCGGCGCGGCCAGGGTGAAGAGGAGGCCCACCAGGGAGCCCGAGTGCTCGCGACCGAAGAAGTCGGAGACGACGGCCGGGAAGAGCGCCGAGATGGCGCCGTATGAGAAGCCGAACGCCGCGGCGGCTGCGTAGAGGGCGGGCAGGGCGCGCGCCGAGGGGAACGCCGCGAAGGCGATGGCCTGCAGCGCGAACCCGGCGGCCAGCGCGGCCCGCCGCCCGATGCGGTCCGAGAGCGCCCCCATGAGGACCCGCCCCGCCACCGCTGCGATGCCGAGCGCGCTCACCAGCGTGGCGGCCAGGAGAGCAGGCACCCCGAGGTCCTGCGCGAACGGGACCAGGTGGACCAGGGGGACGAACACCGGGACCCAGGTGGCCGCGAAAACGGCCCAGACCATCCAGAAGGCCCCCGTGCGCGTTGCCTCTCTCACGCTGAAGCCGCGCGCTCCGCCGTCAGCTCGCCTCCCCGCGGCGCCCGGCGGGCGCCCGTCGGGGGCGAGCCCCAGCGACTCGGGGTCCGGGCGCATGACCACGGCCACGAGGTTGAGCGCCACCAGGATGACGCTACCGAAGACGACGTAGGCCCAGCGCCAGCCCACGCTCGTGACGAGGAGATAGGCGATGGGCGGCAGCGCGAAGGTGCCCAGGCTGCCGCCGGCGGTGGCGATGCCGATCGCGAGGCCGCGCTGCTCGACGAACCAGCGCACGACGGTGGCGCTGCAGGGGACATAGGCCGTGGACATGCCGAGCGCCGCCACGATGCCGTACAGGACGAAGGGATGCCAGATCGCGCTCACCTGGCTCATCCCCATGAGGCCGAGTCCGAGGAAGCCTCCGCCCAGCGCGATCACCGCACGCGGCCCCAGCCCGTCGGTGAGCCGCCCGGAGAGGGCGCCGCAGCCGCTGTAGACGAAGGCGTAGAGCGAGAAGGCGCCGGCCAGGCTCGCGCGGCTCCAGCCGAACTCCTCGAGCAGGGCCGCGAAGAAGACGCCGAAGGCGTACTGCGCGCCATAGGCGAGGAACAGGACCACGAAGGCCCCTGCCACGACGACCCAGCCGTAGAACAGGGGCCGGGTCACTGGCCGGGGGCGACGGACGACTGCGCCGACGGCGTGGAGGCGGAGGCCGGGGCTGGCCCGGCGCCGGGAGCGCTCGACTTCCGGGTGTCGAGGATCGACGGCATCTCGCCGGCCGGTGTCGCGGCCTCGACGCGGACGATGTCCTTGAGGCGCTGCACCGACTCGCGGATCCGCGTCGCGGCGCCGAGCATCTGGGGCACCCACCGGGCGTGCTTCCCGCCCTCCGCCGCCTGGTCGGCCATGATCTGCAGGTAGCCCATGATGATGGCCAGCGGGTTATTGATCTCGTGGGCGGCGGCGCGCGCCAGGAGTGTGGCGGCGCGCAGCTCGGCGGCCTCTCGCTCGGTCTTCTCGGCGGCCAGCCGCTCCGCCGCGCTCCGGAAGATGATGATCTCGTAGCGCCGGCCCTGGAACTCCGCGAGTCGGCGCGTTCCGTCCACCAGGATGACCTCGCCGGAGCGGCGCTTGTAGGCCAGCCCGGAGACGCGCGCGAAGCCGTGCGCCCGGGCCTCGGCCAGCGACGCCTCCCGTCCGGCGCGCAGCGCCGGGTCGTCGGGCCAGAAGTCGCGCGCGTTCCTGCCGACGAGCTCCTCGCGGGGATAGCCCGACAGCTCGCAGTCGGCGCGGTTGGCGTCCACGATCTGCAGGGTATCGGCCTCGAGGATGCGGATCGCGTCCGTGGCCTCGTCGATCACGGCGCGGAAGCGCTGCTGGGCGGCGATGAGGCGGTGCTGCTCCGTCACGTCGTGGAAGAGCCGCGCCATGACGCCCACGCCCAGGCCGACGGTGACCAGGTAGTCGAGCCACAGCCGGCTCCAGAGCGCGAGCCCGCGGGCGCCGAGCAGGGAGAAGCCGAGAAAGGTCACCCCGAAGGCCAGGCCGGCAAGACTCACGGCGTGCCGGGGCCCGACGCCCCCGCTGCGCCGCGCCCAGGCGTGACAGAGCCCCCCCGCGGCAGCGGTGCCGAGCAGCGAGAGCACGCCGGGCCAGGCCCCGCTGCCCCCCAGCCAAAGGCGGTAGCCTGCGCCCATGAGCGAGGCCACGAGGCCGGCGGGCCACCCCTCGAAGAGCGCGATCAGGGCCACCGGCACCGCCCGGGCATCGATGAAGACCCCGGGATCCACCTCGATGCGCGCGATCATCATGACGACGGTGATGCCGCCGAAGGCCACGCCGTTCAGGAGGACCCGGCGGAGGCGGCTCCGCCCATGGCCCGGCGGGACCCAGGAGTAGGTGTACGAGTAGAAGAGGAGCCCGGAGACGAGGATGCCGACGGCCTCGAGGACGTGATAGGGGTTCACGCGCCGCGTCCCGCCGCGCCCCGGCCGTTGGGCCGGGGGAGGAGCTCTCGCAGGAACTTGCCCGTGTAGGAGCCGTCGGTCTGGGCCACCTGCTCCGGCGTGCCCTCGGCGATGATGGCGCCGCCGGCCTCGCCGCCCTCCGGTCCCAGGTCGAGGATCCAGTCCGCGGTCTTGATCACGTCCAGGTGATGCTCGACGATGAGCACGGTGTTGCCGGCGTCCACCAGGCGGTTGAGCACCCCGAGCAGCTTCTTGACGTCGTCCAGGTGGAGCCCCGTGGTGGGCTCGTCCAGGATGAAGAGGTGGTCGGCGGTACGGCGGGTCCCCAGCTCGGCAGCGATCTTGAGGCGCTGCGCCTCGCCGCCGGACAAGGTCGTCGCGGGCTGGCCGAGCCGGAGATAGCCCAGCCCCACCTCCTGGAGCAGCCTGAGGCGCCGCGCGAGGACCGGATGCGCGGCGAAGAAGTCCACCGCCTCGTCCACCGTGAGCTGGAGCACCTGGGCGATGTCCCGGCCCTTGCAGGTGACCTGGAGCACCTCGGCGCGGTAGCGGCGGCCGTCGCAGGCCGCGCAGGTCACGTACACGTCCTCGAAGAAGTACATCTCGAGCTTCTGGGAGCCCGCGCCCTCGCAGCTCTCGCAGCGCCCTCCGGCCACGTTGAAGGAGAAGGCGCCGGCCCCGAGGCCGAGCGTCCGGGCCCGGGGCAGCGCGGCGAACACCTTCCGGATCTCGTCGAAGGCCTTGATGTAGGTCACCGGGTTGGAGCGCGGCGTGCGGCCGATGGGCTCCTGGTCGATGAGGCGGACGCCCTTGAGGTACTCGAGCCCGCGCACCTCGTCGTGCTCGCCCGGCGGCTTGAAGTCCACCTTGAAGTGCCGGGCCACCGCCCGGTAGAGCGTGTCGTGCACGAGGGTGGACTTGCCCGAGCCGGAGACGCCCGTGACGCAGGTCAGCGTGTGCAGCGGGAGCCGGGCCGTGACGCCCTTCAGGTTGTGGGCGCGGGCGCCGCGGAGCATGAGGGCGCGCCGCCCCTCGCGGCGGATCAGCGGCACGGCGATGGTCTCGCGGCCGGTGAGGTAGCGGGCCGTCAGCGAGCGGGGGTCCTCCAGGAACCGGGCCTGGGGGCCCGCGAAGACCACGGTGCCGCCGCGGTCCCCCGAGCCCGGCCCCATCTCGACCACGTAGTCGGCGGAGGCGATGAAGGAGCGGTCGTGCTCGACGATCACCACCGTGTTGCCGGCGGCCGCCAGCTCGCCGCACACCTCCGCCAGGCGCTCGGTGTCCCGCGCGTGCAGCCCGATTGACGGCTCGTCCAGGATGTAGAGCGTCCCCACGAGCTGCGCCCCCAGCTGGTTGGCGAGGGTGATCCGCTGCGCCTCCCCGCCCGACAGCGTGCGCGTCTGGCGCGCCAGGGTGAGGTAGCCGAGCCCCACGCGCAGGAGGAAGGAGAGCTTGGCCCGGAGGTGCCTGAGGACATCCCGCGCCACCGTCTCCTCGAAGGCCGACAGCCGCAGGCCGTCGAGGATGCCCGCCAGGTCCTCCACGGTGCGCTCGCAGAGCTGGGCGATGCTGGCGCCGCCCACCCGGACGCTCAGGGCCTCGGGCTTGAGCCGGGCGCCGGCGCAGCGTGGGCAGGGCGACTGGCCGCGGTAGCGGGAGAGGAAGACGCGCACGTGCAGCTTGTAGCGGTAGGACTCGACCTCCTCGAAGAAGCCCTGGATCCCCGCGAAGCCCCGGGCGCCGGCCTGGATCCACTCGCGGTCCTCGGCCGGCAGCTCCGCCCAGGGCCGGGAGGTGTCCACGCCGCGCTGCCGCGCGGCCTTGAGGAGCTGCTTCTGGTAGCGCTGGCCGGAGGGATGCGACCACGGCTCGACGGCGCCCTGGGCGAGGCTCAGCGTCCGGTCGGGCACCACCAGGTGCTCGTCGTAGCGGAGGATGTTGCCGAACCCCTTGCACTCGGGGCAGGCCCCCAGCGGATGATTGAAGGAGAAGAGCAGCGGCTGCGGGCGAGTGACGGGCGTCTCGCACGAGGGACAGCGGAACTCCCGGCTGACGCCGACCACGGCCCGGCCGAGCACGTCCACCTCGGCCCGGCCCTCGCCCTCGGCCAGCGCGGCCTCCAGCGACTCGGTGACGCGATGGCGCGCCTCGGCCCCCAGCGTGACGCGGTCCAGCACCACCTGGATCCGCTGCCCCGGGGCCGCCGGCGGCAGGGCGGTGGGCCGGCCTGTGGCGTCGGTCAGCTCTACCACCGCGTCGCCCAGCTTCACCCGGGCGAAGCCGCGCCGGAGCAGCGCGGCCAGCGCCTCCGGCGGCGTCGCGCCCGCCGCGGCGGGCAGGGGGAAGCAGATGAGGGCGCGGGCGTCCCGGTGCTCACGGATCAGGGCCTCGGCCACGCTCTCGGCGGAGTCGCTGCGGGCCTCGCTGCCGCAGCGGGGGCAGTGCACGCGTCCGATGCGCGCGAAGAGGAGCCGCAGGTAGTCGTGCAGCTCGGTGGCGGTCCCGACGGTGGAGCGGGCGGTGCGGACCGGGTTCTTCTGCTCGATGGCGATGGCGGGGCGGATGTGCTCGATGCGGTCCACGTCGGGACGGTCCAGCCGCTCGATGAACATGCGCGCGTAGGTGGAGAGGGACTCCACGTAGCGCCACTGCCCCTCGGCGAAGAGCGTGTCGAAGGCCAGGGAGGACTTGCCCGAGCCGGATACGCCGGTGACGACGGTCACGCGGTCGTGGGGGATGTCCAGCGAGATGTTCTTCAGGTTGTTCTGCCTGGCTCCCTCGATGCGGAGCCAAGAGGGCTGGGCCATTCGAGCAGGTCCTCCTGAGGTCGTCAGTGTACCCCAATCCGAAAATCCTCGCGCGAGGCGGAGCGCGGGCCCGCGCGCGCTCGCTTGACAGGGAGCACCGCCCCCGCTAGCGTCGGTCGGCAGTGGGCATCGTGGCGGGAGGACATCGAGGGAGGAGCGCGCGCGCGGGCGTGATGCGCCTGTGCGCGGCCTCGCTTCTCCTCGCCGCCTGCGGGGAGGAGCAGAAGCCGCCGCCGCCCGCCCCGGGCGCCGCCGCGCCTCAGCCGGCCCCGGGAGCCCCGGGGGCACCGCGCGCCGGAGATCCCGAGAAGGGGCGGCAGGTATGGCTCGCCCAGTGCGTGCAGTGTCACCACCGGGATCCCGAGAAGGTCGGGCCCGTGGGGCCGGCGGTGAAGGGCGCCTCCGCGGCGCTGGTGGAAGCCCGCGTGCTGCGGGCGGGCTACCCGCCGGGCTACACGCCGAAGCGGGACTCGCGGGTCATGCTGGCCCGGCCCGATCTGGCCGGCAGCGTCGCCGACCTCGCCGCCTTCCTCCGCTAGCGCTGCGGCGGACCTTCAGCGCATCATCTCGAACCACAGATAGAAGATCGCGGCGAGGATGAAGCCCGCCCAGAGCGTGCCCTTCACCGTGGCGAGGGGCTTGGTCGTCGCCGTGCCCGGCTTGCCCGCCAGCGCGTTGATCTCCACCGCGGCCATGATGACGAGCACCACGATCCAGAACGCGGCGCCCGACCGCGGCACGGGCAGATTGGGCAGATGCTTGGCGGCGCCCATGTAGAAGAGCATGGGGATCGAGAAGAGCGTGTTGGTGCGCGAGGCGAGCCCCGCGCGGGCGCCGGCGGGAGCGGCCGCGGGATTCGCGGACTTGCCCGCCCCCGTGTTCACGGCGTTCTGGATCACGATCTTCTGGTTGGGCCAGATCACGAACCAGACATTGGCCCACATGATGGAGCCCAGCAGTCCGCCGAGCAGGATGGCCCAGCCGTAGGCGCCCGCGAAGAACCCGCCCCTGCCGACCGCGTCCAGGATGATCAGCCAGCCCGACAGGAAGGTGAACATCGCGCCCCAGCGGAACCACCAGAGGGCGCGCGGGACCAGCTTCTGGATGGCGCCCGTGCGCACCGGCGCCTCGGTCTCCGCGAAGAAGGGGGTCTGGACGAAGTTGAAGTAGTAGAGCAGGCCGATCCAGGTGATGCCGGCCAGGAAGTGGATCCACCTCAGGAGGAACAGCACGCCATCGCCGCTCGTCAGTGCCATAGACGCCTCCCGGAGAGGGGTTCGCCGCGCGCCGGCGGGCTACTCGCCGTCGTCCACCGCGTCTTCCGTGTCCTCGTCCAAGTCGTCATCGAGATCGTCGAGGTCGTCCTCGTCGTCGAAGTCGTCGTCGAGGTCGTCCTCATCCTCGTCCAGCTCGTCGTCGAGGTCGTCCTCGTCCTCGACGTCCTCTTCCTCCTCGTCGGGGTGGCTGCGCAGCAGATGCTCGTCGTCGCTCCATGGCGTCGTGGCCATCCATGCCATGAATGGTCCCTCCGGGCGGCTCCCGTCTTGACTTGTAGAGATGAGGCTCGTCACGGCCGGCCTTCGTCCGGCGGGATTATAGCAGACGGATTTCGCGTGTCCACGCCAATCTGGCGCCGCCGCTCGGGCCTGCGCCCTCGGCTCATTCCAGCGCCCGCACGGCGTTGCGCAGCTCGACCAGGTGCGCGCGCTTGACGACCGTCTGCCCCGTCTCGATGGTGGCGTCCGTGTAGGTGGGCGCGGCGGTCCCCGCCGCCGCGTAGGCCTGCCCCAGGGCCGTGCGCAGCTCCACGACATGGACGGCTCTCACGGTTGTCGCACCGGCGACGAGCGTCGGATCGGTCCAGCTGAACGCCGAGAGCCCGAGATGGGAGCGGAGCGCGCCGATCGCCGAGCGGAGATCGGCGATGTGGACGGCCTTGACGAGCGTGCTCGTCGCCGTCACCGCGGGGTCGGTGAACTCCTGCGAGAAGGTCGCCGTGACGGATCGGGCCGCATCGAGCGTGACCGCGCACAACGGGGTGGTCCCGCTGCAGGCCCCCCCCCAGCCGGCGAACGTTGCCCCCGCGTCTGGCGTGGCGGACAGCGTGACGGACGTGCCGGCCGCGTACGTGGCGGCGCACGTGGCGCCGCAGGTGATGCCCAGCGGGTTGCTCACCACCGTGCCGTCGGCGGAACCCGCGATGGCCACGGTCAGCGCGAAGAAGCTCAGGTCGAACGTCGCCGTCACAGAGACGGCGGCGGCGAGCGTGACGGTGCAGGCGCCGGTGCCGCTGCACCCCCCGCCGCTCCAGCCGGCGAAGGTGGCGTTCGCGGCGGGCGTGGCCGTCAGCGTCACCGCCGTCCCGCTCGCGAAGCTCGCCGCGCAGGCCGCGCCGCAGCTGATCCCCGCGGGGGTGCTGCTGACCGTGCCGCTGCCAGCCCCGGCCTTCGTGACCGTGAGCGGGAACGTGATGAGCGCGAAGGTGGCGGTGACCGAGGTGGCGGCGGTGAGCGTCACGGTGCAGGGGTCGGTGCCGCTGCACCCCCCGCCGCTCCAGCCGGTGAAGGTGGAGCTCGCGGCCGGGGTGGCCGTGAGCGTCACCTCGGTCCCGGTCGCGAAGAGGTCCGAGCACGCGGTGCCGCAGTCGATCGCCGCGGGACTGCTGCTCACCGTCCCGCTGCCGGATCCGGTCTTCGTCACGGTCAGCGGCACGAGTGTCACGAGACTGAAGCCGACCGTGACGGAGGTCGCGGCGTTGAGCGTCACGGTGCAGCCGCCGGTGCCGGTGCAGCCGCCGCTCCAGCCGGTGAAGATGGAGTCGGCCGCCGGGGAGACCGAGAGCGTCACCGACGTCCCCGTCGCGAAGCTCGCCGAGCACGTGGCGCCGCAGCTGATCCCCGCGGGGGTGCTGGTGACCGTGCCGCTGCCCGTGCCCGTCTTCGCCACGGTGAGCGTTGGGCTCGACGTGAAGCTGAGGGCCAGGTTCAGCGTGCCGCCCGGGCCGGTCCCGTAGGACGACACCTGGATCAGGTACTGCGTGCCCGCGGCGAGCGTCACCTGCACCTGCGAGGTGAGATTGCCCGACGCGACGTCGTCGTTGCACCCTCCCGCCACCTCGGCCAGCGTCGAGGCCAGGTGGACGGATAGCACCGTGTCGTAGTTGCTCCCGCTCGTGCTGATGGTCGCGGCGCCCGAGGCGCTCGGGGTGAAGCGGTACCAGATCGTGTGCCCATCCCTCAGGCCGGTGCAGGAGTGCACGGGGTCATCCGCCGCCGACGTGTAGGTCTGCGTGTTGCGGCCGCTGTCCGAGAACGGGCTGCTGGAGATGACGATGGGAGAGGCCCGGTCGTCCCCGGCCAGCGCCGCCACCGCGGCGAAGTCCACGGACAGCGCCAGCGTGCCGCCCGCCGTGCTCCCGTACGCCGACACCTCGATGAGATACGTCGTGTTGGCCGCGAGGTTGACCACCACTCGCGACGTGCGGTCGTCGGGCGGCGCGTAGTCGTCCTGGCACCCCCCAGGCACCTCCGCCAGCGTGGAGGCCACGTGCACGGACAGCACCGTGTCGTAGCTGCTCCCCCACGTGTCGGCCGTGAGCTGGCCGGAGGTGCTCGGCGTGTACTGGTACCAGATCGTGCGCCCGTCGCGCTGCCCCGTGCAGGAGTGCTCGGGGTCGTCCGCGGAGGACGTATAGCTTCCGGTCGCTCGCGTCTCGTCGAACGAGGAGACCGAGATCACGATCGGCGCCGACCGGGAATCGCCCGCCAGCCCCAGGGGGTTGAACGTCGCCGTCACGGTCGTGGTGGCGGTGAGCGTCACCGCGCAGGAGCCGGTGCCGCTGCATCCCCCGCCGCTCCACCCGGCGAAGGTCGAGCCGGTGGCCGGTGTGGCCGTCAACGTGACGACCGTGCCGCTGGCGAAGGTCGCCGCGCAGGTCGTGCCGCAGCTGATGCCGGCCGGGCTGCTCGTCACCGTGCCGCTCCCCGTCCCCGCCCGCACCACGGCCAGCGAGACCCCGCCGACACTGAACGTGGCCGTGACCGTCGTGTTCGCCGTCAGGGTCAGCGTGCAGGTGCCGGTACCGCTGCACCCGCCCCCGCTCCACCCGGTGAAGCTGGAGCCCGCGGCCGGGTTGGCCGTGAGCGTGACGCTCGTGCCGCCCGCGAAGGCCGCCGCGCAGGTCGTGCCGCAGCTGATGCCGGCCGGGCTGCTCGTCACCGTCCCGCTGCCGGCCCCGGCCTTGGACACGGTCAGGGTGGCTCCCGGCGTGATGAACTGCGGCAGCGCCGCCGCGATGCGAATCCGCGGTTTCGTGACGCTGCCGCCCGAGCGGGTGTCGGTGACCGGCTGCCCCGTCTGCTGCAGCGCCGTGAGGAGCGCCGTGACGGACGCCGTGGGAGCGGCCTGCTTCAGGATCGCGAAGGCGCCCGCCACGTGAGGAGTCGCCATGGAGGTGCCGTTGAAGTTCGAGTAGCCGCCGCCGGGCACCGAGGAGTTGATCGACGACCCGGGGGCGAAGAGGGACAGGATCGGAGCGACGTTCGAGAAGCTCGAGACCTGGTTGCTGTCGGTCGTCGAGCCGACGCTCACGGCCGAGGAGATGCAGGAGGGCTTGCCGATCTGGTTCACGCTCCCGTCGTTCCCCGAGGCGATCACCGTGGCGATCCCCACCGAGCGAAGGTTGTCGATGATCGGCTTGAGCGGATCGTCGTCGCAGTAGGTCGAGTTGAGGCCCCCGCCGAGGCTCATGTTCACCGAGGCGAACTGGTGCGTGGAGCGGAGCGCGTAGACGCGCTCCAGTCCCTTGATCTGGTCGCTGGAGAACGTCAGCGCGCAGGGGACAGGCAGGGACCCGCACTGAGCCGAGCTGCCGAAGCGCGAGAACACCTGGACCGCCATGACGCTGGCGCCCCTGGCGACCCCGGAGAACGACTGCCCGGCGCTGGCGCCGTTTCCCGCGGCGATGCCCGCCACATGCGTGCCGTGATCACAGCCGGTGATCCCGGCCGGGCAGTTGCGCCCCGCCCCTGCCCCGGTCTGCTCCGTCCCGCCATTCGGGCAGACCGTCGTCGCGCTCGCCGCAGGGTAGTTGCTCGAGTAGCAGGCCTCCTCGACGACCTTGCCGGCCAGGAAGGGATGCGTCGAGTCCACGCCGCTGTCCAGGATCGCGATCACGCGGCCGGAGCCGTCGAAGCCCTGGGCCCAGGCCTGGTCCGCCTCGACGAGAGGGATGCTCTGGGCCAGCGCGGGAGGGACGAGCTCGTCCTCGACGACGCGCGCGACGTGGAAGCTCTGCGCCTCGAGCTCCGCCAGGGCCGCCCGGTCGACCTCCAGGGCGAGGAACGGCACCGTCTCGTACTTGTGGAGGAGACGGGCGGTTGTCCGGGCGAGCTTCCAGAGGACGGTGGACTGTACCGAGGCGATGTCACCCCGCTGGGCGAGCGCGCTGGCGCGGCTGGGATGGTGGCCTTCGGCCGTGAACGAGGCCCCCGGCATGCGGAGCTTGACGATGACGCGGGCGCGACCCGCGGCATGGAGCGCTTGACGCACCCGGTCCTCCGCGACGCCGTCGCTGCCGGCGGACGAGGACGGCGTCGGGGGGCGGACGACGAGCGCGAGCAGTACCAGGGCGCCGGCCACCCCGGCG
>MGBV01000163.1:19380-35015 GCA_001788415.1 Candidatus Rokubacteria bacterium GWC2_70_16
CCGCGGGCGCGGTGGCGCCCCCGCTGGGGGCGGCGAGCTCGTCGCTGCTCACCCTGACGACACCATCGCCCATCAGCTCCAGCGCCGCGAGCGCATCCGGGCGGAGCTCGAGGGCGAGGAACGGGGTCGTCGAGTACATGCGCAGGACCGTGAAGCCCGTGCCGGCAAGCCGCGCCAGGACCGCCTGCTGGCCCGCCGCGATCGCTCCTCGCTGGGCCGCCACCGCCGCCGGGCCCGGCAGCTCGCCCTCGGGCCTGAACTCGGCGGGGAGACGCAGCCGCACGATCACGCGCGCGCTGCCGCGCTGGATCTCCGTTCTCACGGCGGGGTCGATCACGGCAGGCGACACGCCCTGGGCCATGGCGCCGCACCCGGCGGCGAGATGGAGCAGCAGGACCGGGACAAGGACGTTCACCGTCACCGCTTGCCCCGAGCGGGCTCGCTCATGGAAGGCCTCCCCCCCGATAGTAGCAGCCGGGAAGCCCTTCCGCCCGGGCGGGCCCGGACCCGCCCGGGGCCGCGCCCGTCTCGCCGGCCCGTCTACTGCAGCATGAGCAGGACGAGGATCTCCCCCTGGCCCTCGGCGAGCGGCTCCAGGGCCTTGCCCAGGAGCGTGCCGGGCCGATGCACCTGCATCCCCCCCAGGTCCATGGGCGCCGAGCGCATGGCATGCCCGGCCGTCGGGCTCGTCACGAGCAGGTCGCCGATGGCGATCGCGCCATGGTGCGCATCCACCTTCACCTTGACCCGCCCGCTGTGGGCCACCTTGACCTTGTCCTCGCCCGCTTCCCCGAGGAGCACCCCCGGCCGCTCGGAGACGACCCCGGCCACGCGCGTGTCGTAGGGCTGCGAGGCCGTCACCACCTGGTTCGGCACCGCGCCGTCGATGACGACGACCGTCGCCCGGGAGGCGTGGTCGGCCGTGCGCACCCACTCGGCGACGTCCTGGTACTTGGCGGCGATGTTGCCGTCCACCTGGGCGTCGCCCGCCACGTGCAGCCTCGCCGACGGGGCGGTGGTCCCGATCCCGACGCGGCCGTCGCCCCGGACCACGAACAGCGAGGCGGCGCCGCCCCCGTTCTCCAGGCTCATCAGGTAGTAATCGCTGTCGCCCCCGCGTGCGGCGACACCGCGGATCACCGTCCCCGCATACCCGCTATCCCTGCTGGCGATGGCCGCGAGGGCCGGGGTGTTGGTGGCCGACTCCACCTGGAGGCGGGCGGCGGTGGGGGTCTCGGTCCCGATGCCGACATGGCCCGTGGATCGGATCATGCGGAGCAGTGACCCCCCGCTGCCCGGGTCGACGATGTCGAGCACCGGGGAGGAGCCGTTGTCCGAGGCCTGGATGTCGAAGGCGCCGCTGACCGCCCCGCTGTGGTCGAGCCGGATGCCCGGGGTGCTGTCGGCCACGGTGAGCTTGCGGCCGGGGCTCGCGGTGCCGATCCCGACGCGACCCGAGGAGCGGAGGACGCGGAGGAGGATGTCGCCGGAGCCGGCGTTGACGACGTCCAGGACGGGCGTGGCGCCGTTGTCGGAGACCTGCAGGTCGAAGGCTCCGCTGCGGGCGCCGGAATGGTCGAGCCGGAGGGCGGGCGCGCTGTCGGCGATGGTCAGCTTCTGCCCGGGGGCGGCGGTCCCGATCCCCACCCGCCCGGAGGACCGCAGGATCCTGAAGAGGACGTCCCCCGACCCGGCGTTCAGGACGTCCAGGACGGGTGTGGCGCCGTTGTCGGAGACCTGGATATCGAAGGCCCCGCTCCGGGTCCCGCTGTGATCGAGCCGGATCGCCGGGTCGGTGTCGGCGATGGTCAGCGGCTGGCCCGGGCTCGTGGTCCCGATCCCCACGTTGCCGCTGCCGGGGAAGGTGTTCTGCGCCCAGCCGGCCGTGGGCCAGGCCAGCACGAGGGGAGCCAGGCCGACCAGCACCCACCACTTCCGGCCCATCGCGAGTAGCCTTTTCATGTCCGCACCTCCTTGTTCCAGCGCCCGCGCGCCGCTCCGCGGGCCGCGTGCGTGATTCGTCTTGCTGGTTGTCACCACTGGCGTGATCGTGGGTTCGGTGCCAGTCGTGCCTCATCAAGACTGACACAGACGGCTGCGCTTGTGCACCCCCCCGTCAACCCGGATAACTGCTCGGCGAGGGCGTGGGAGAAAGTACGCCAGGCCCAGGGCACTATTGCCTCCCGGTGGTCGGACGGGCGGTCCGAGGACTCAAGGGTGACTTTAGGTGGGGAGGTGAGCATCGTCAATGGGGCATTGGGCTCACTCCTGCACCGGTTGCCCTGGTGAAGCTCTTCGGGTCTCTCTCGATGCGGCACTGAGTGTGGCCGTGGCAATCTCGCAGCGCGGGCTCGAGGAGCTCCGGGACGCGGCCACGGTGCTGGCGGGCACATTTCCGGGCCCGACTGAGTCGTCTTGGGGTACACTCCGTGGGCCAAGTACCTGCTCTACCAGGCATGGCGGCGTAGCTCAGGTGGCAGAGCAGGGGTCTCATAAGCCCCGTGTCGGAGGTTCGAGTCCTCCCGCCGCCACCACGCTCTCCCCCTCGCGCGGCCCGGTCTCCTTGAATCGCCGCTTCGCCGCGGGTACACTGAGGCTCCCGTGAGCGACACACCCCGACCCCTGGCCCGCTTCTCCGTGGTGGATCTCACCACCGTCCGCTCGGGCCCCACCTGCACCAAGATCCTGGCCGACTTCGGCGCCGACGTGCTGCGGGTGGAGCGGCCGGGCGGCGAGGGGCGCGAGCGCGTGTTCTTCGACGCGGCCGATCTCCACCGCAACAAGAAGAGCGTGGCCGTGAACCTCCAGGACCCGCGCGGCGTCGAGATCCTGAAGCGGCTCGCGGCGCGGGCGGATGTGGTCGTGGAGAACTACCGCCCCGACGTCAAGCACCGGCTCGGCATCGACTACGAGACGCTGTCGCGGGACAACCCGCGGCTCATCTATGCGAGCATCTCCGGCTTCGGCCAGGAGGGTCCGTACCGCGAGCGGCCGGGCTACGACCAGATCGTGCAGGGGATGTCGGGGCTCATGTGGCTCACGGGCACGGCCGAGACGGCGCCGCTCCGCGTCGGCATCCCCATTGGCGACCTCCTCGCGGGGTACTTCGCGGCGCTGGGCATCCTCGTGGCGCTGGTGGAGCGCGAGCAGTCGGGGCGCGGGCAGCGGGTGGAGACCTCGCTCCTCGAGGCGCTGGCGGGCAGCCTCTCCTTCCAGGCGGCCAAGTACGTGAATACCGGTGAAGTGCCGCCGCCCGTGGGCAATCACCACCCGCTCACGGCGCCCATGGGCGTGTACCGGGCGCAGGACGGCTACTTCAACATCGCCGTCGGAAACGACGAGATGTGGAAGCGCTGCTGCGAGGCGCTGGGGCTCCCCGGGCTGACGGACGACCCGCGCTTCGTCGGAGCGCTGGCCCGGGTGAAGAACCGCGCCGAGCTGGACGCGATCCTGGAGCGAGCGCTGGGCGTGCGGACCGCCGCCCAGTGGGTGGAGGCGCTCAACAGGGCGGGCGTGGCCTGCGGGCCCATCTACACGGTGGACCAGGTCTTCGCCGATCCCCAGGTGAAGCTGGCCGGGCTCGTGCAGGAGGTGGCCAACGCGACCTGGGGGCCGCACAAGGTGCTGGCGCTGCCGGTGCATCTCTCGCGCACGCCGGCCCGGGTCGAGCACGCCGCGCCGATGACGGGGGAGCACACGC
Source organism: Candidatus Rokubacteria bacterium GWC2_70_16 (assembly GCA_001788415.1). Taxonomy (GTDB): domain Bacteria; phylum Methylomirabilota; class Methylomirabilia; order Rokubacteriales; family CSP1-6; genus UBA12499. The sequence goes on from MGBV01000163.1 coordinate 23,081, forward strand.
GCGAGACCCTCGGGGGCCTCGGCTACGACGCACAGACCATCGACGCCCTGCTGGCGGCGGGCGTGGTCCAGCAGCACGAGGGAGGACAGCGATGACGCAGGACATCCTGGTGGCGCATGACGGCGGCATCGCCACGGTGACCTTCAACCGGCCCAAGATGCGCAACGCCATCAGCCTGGCCATGTGGGCGGAGATCGCGCGGGTCACGGAGGGGCTGGCCAAGGACGACAGCGTGCGCGCCATCGTCTACCGCGGCGCGGGGCATGCGGCCTTCGCCTCTGGCGCCGACATCTCCGAGTTCGAGGAGAACCGGAAGGACACCGCCACCGCGCTGGCCTATGGCAAGCAAACCGACGCCGCCTATACCGGCATCCGGCTCTGCCCCAAGCCCACCGTGGCCATGGTGTTCGGCTTCTGCATGGGGGGCGCCATGGCCATCGCCATGGCCTGCGACCTGCGCTTCGCCGCCGCGGGCTCGCGCTTCGGCATCCCGGCGGCCAAGCTGTCCATCATCTACGGGCTCGACGCCGTGCATCAGCTCGTGGACCTGGTGGGGCCGGCCTACGCCAAGGACATCCTCTACTCGGCGCGCACCGTGGACGCCGAGGAGGCGCTGCGCATCGGCTTCATCCAGCGCCTGCTGCCCGCGGCCGAGCTGGAGGGCTACACCTACGAGTACCTGAAGACGGTGGCCGCCAACGCGCCCCTGTCCGTGCGCGGCACCAAGGCGCAGGTGCGCGCCATCTTCGAGGGGCTCAGCGACGCCCACCGGGCCGAGCTCCGCCAGATGGGCATGGAGACCTTCGAGAGCGAGGACTACCGGGAAGGCACCCGCGCCTTCCTCGAGAAGCGGCCGCCGAGATTCCACGGGCGGTAGCCTCTGCGCATCGCCATCCTCTCCTCCACCCCGCTCGATCCGCTGGAGGGGAGCGGCACGTTCACGAGCCTCGATGCGCTCGCCCAGGGGCTCTCCGCTCTCGGCCACGAGGTGGCCTTCCGCCCCTTGCGCCTCCGCACCGGCTTCCACACCCTCGACCGCTGGCTCTACAACGTGGGCGTGGCGCTGTCCCCCCCACGCGGCGTGGACTTGGTCCTGGGCTGCGACCTCGACGGTTTCCTCTGGGCGCGGCGGCGCCGGCTCCCCTTCGTGGCGCTGCTGAAGGGGATCATCGCCGACGAGTTGAAGAACGAGCGGGGCTGGGTCCGGGTCCTCCTCGGCATCCAGGCCCGCTGGGAGCGGCGGAACGCGGCGCGCGCCGATCTGGTCGTCTTGCCCAGCCGCTACTCCGCCGGCGTGGCGCGGGCCGAGTACGGCGTCCCGGAGGCCAGGCTGGCGGTGGTGCCGGAGGCCATCGACCTCGACGGCTGGCGCGCGCAATTCGCCCGGGCGGAGCGGGGCTCGCGCACGGGGCCCGTCGTGCTCTGCGTCGCCCGCCAGTACCCGCGCAAGCGCATCGGCGACCTGCTTCGCGCCGCGGTGAGGCTCCGAGAGCGAATCCCCGCGGCCCGGATCCGCATCGTAGGGAAGGGTCCCGAGTGGGAGGCGCTCGTGCGCCTGCACGGAGGGCTCGGCCTCGGCGAGTCGCTGGCCCTGCTGGGGGACCTCTCGCGGGAGCGGCTGGCCGAGGAGTACGTGGGGGCCGACTGCTTCTGTCTCCCGAGCGTGCAGGAGGGGTTCGGCGTGGTCTTCCTCGAGGCGATGGCGGCGGGCTTGCCGGTGGTGGCCTGCCGCGCGGCGGCGGTGCCCGAGGTGGTGCTGGACGGGCGCACAGGGGTGCTCGTCCCGCCCCGGGACCCCGAGGCGCTGGCCGCGGCGCTGGCCGATCTGCTCGAGCGCCCCGGGCGGGCGCGCGAGCTCGGGGAGGCGGGGCGGCGGCGCGCCGCCGAGTTCACGCCGCAGCGGATCGCGCAGCGGTTCCTGGACGCGGTAAGATCGCATGCGGGAGGGCCAGGACCGACATGAACCCAGGCCCGGTGTACGTCACGCGCAAGTTCAGCTTCTCCGCGGCCCACCGCTACTGGCGGCAGGAGTGGAGCGCCGAGGAGAACGCGCGCGTCTTCGGCCGGCTCACCGTGACCCATGGCCACAACTACGTGCTCGAGGTCACGCTCGGCGGGCCGGTGGACCCGCGCACGGGGATGGTGGTGGATCTCGGCGAGCTGAAGCGCGTGGTGGGAGACCTGGTCCTGTCGCGCTTCGACCACGCCGACCTCAGCGCCGATCCGCTCTTCGCCGGCCGTCAGGTTCCCACCACCGAGAACCTCGTCCGCGCCATCTGGGACCTCCTCGCCCCCAAGCTCGGGAGCGAGCGACTCCACGGCCTGCGCCTCTGGGAGGACCCCAACTTCCACGCGGAGTACTTCGGCCCATGAGCGGGCTCAGGCTCACGCGCGCCTACCGCGTGAGCGCCGGGCATCGCCTGGCGAACCCTGCCTTCTCGGAGGCCGAGAACGCGCGACTCTACGGGCCGTGCTACCGGCAGCACGGCCACAACTACCGCATCGAGGTGACGCTGGCGGGGCGCCCGGATCCGGAGACGGGCATGGCGGCCGACCTGGGGGCGCTGGACGCCGCGGTGAGGCGAGTGATCCTGGAGCGGGTGGACCACCACGACCTGTCAAGCACGGTGCCGGCCCTGGAGGGCGTCATCACCACCGGCGAGAACCTGGCCCGCGCCTTCTGGGAGTGGCTCGAGCCCGCCCTGCCTCCGGGGAGCCTCGCGCGCGTCGCCGTGATCGAGACGGACAACAACGCCTTCGAGTACCGGGGCGAGACGGCGAGGTGACGGCATGCTCGAGCAGGTGATCCGCGATCTGCTGAGGGCGCTGGGGCAGGACCCCGAGCGGGAGGGGCTCGACAAGACGCCCGCCCGGGTGGCGAAGGCCCTCGAGTACCTCACCTCCGGCTACCAGCAGGACGCGCGCGCGGTGCTCAACGAGGCGCTCTTCACCGAGCAGTACGACGAGATGGTCATCGTCAAGGACATCGACTTTTTCTCCCTCTGCGTTCCGAGCAAGCAGATCGTGGACGCCGTGGATGGCGCCAAGCCGGCCCGGGAGGTCGTGCCCGGCGACCGCCTGTGGACGCTCGATCGCGGCGTTCTCAAGCAGACCGATGTGATGGCGGTCACCTCGCGGAAGACCCGGGACATCGTCGAGGTCAGGACCGAGCGTGGGCGCTTCCAGGTGACCCCGGATCACCCTGTCATGACGGAGACCGGCTGGTGCGAGGCGGGAGACCTGAAGCAGGGCGTCCGTGTCGAGTGGATCAATCCTCGCTCGCTCTGCCGCGGCATTCACGAACCGCAACCCGGCTACGCCCTGGGGTACGTGATCGGCGCGACGGCGGCAGACGGCAGCATTCAGGACGGCCGGCGGGTCTGCCTTACCGTCAAGAGCCCTGCCTTCGCCGAGAAGTACCGGGAGTTGTTCGCTCAAGCCTTTCCGTCCACGACGCTCACCGTGGAGCCCGTGACGGTGCCATCCAGTTTTCTCCGGAGAGACGTCCCGATGTATCGTGTCCGCGTCGTCTCGCGGCACGTCGGAGAGAAGCTGTGCCGCTGGCTCGGCGTCTCGGAGACAGGATCCCGGAGCAAGACGAAGTCCTTCAGGTTTCCCAGGGTCGTGACCTCCTCTCGGGAGATGATGCAGGGGTTCCTCGACGGGTACTGCGACGGAGACGGGTACGCGGTCGGCTCCTCCGGCCGCTTCATCATCAGCGCGAACCGGGATTTCCTGGAGGACCTGGCCCAGTACCTGGGTACGCCGCTCGCCACGACCCGGAACGGCGCGAACCAGTGCTTCAGGGTGTACGTGTCGGATCGGTGGCACCAGGCGGGCTGGTATGGCAGGCACGGCTTCCGTCAGGAGAGCGACTTCTACGTGCCGTTCGACAGTGCGTACGCCGCGGTCGTGGAGTTGCGGCATCTTCCCAGCGCCAAGAAGCCGCACACGGTGTACAGCATCACCTGCGCGCCGTATCCGACCTTCCTGATCGGCGGCCACCTGACTCACAATTGTGAGCATCATCTCCTTCCCTTCTTCGGGAAGTGCCACATCGCCTACATGCCGTCGAAGAAGATCGTGGGGCTCTCCAAGATGCCGCGGCTGGTGGAGATGTTCAGCCGGCGCTTGCAGGTGCAGGAGCGGCTCACCACCCAGATCGCGCAGACCATCGACGAGGTGCTGCAGCCCCGTGGCGTGGCGGTGGTGATTGAGGCGCTGCACATGTGCATGCTGATGCGCGGGGTGGAGAAGCAGAACTCCAAGGCGGTGACTTCCGCCATGCTCGGGGCCTTCCGCGACCGCCCCGAGACCCGCGCCGAGTTCATGGAGCTGATCAAGTCGCGCGGCGGGCCCATGATTTGACGGGCCGGGACCGGCGGGACCGCGCATGAGGCTGGCGGGCCAGGTGGCGCTGGTCACGGGCGCAGGGAGAGGCATCGGCCGCGCCGTGGCGCTCGGCCTCGCCCGCGAGGGGGCGGCCGTGGTGCTGGCGGCGCGCACGGCGCGCGAGCTCGACGAGGTGGCGCACGAGATCGAGGGGGCCGGCGGGCGGGCCCTCGCGGTCCCGACGGATGTGCGGGAGGAGCCGGCCGTCGCCGCCCTCGTCCGGCGCGCGCTGGAGGCCAGCGGGCGCATCGACCTGCTGGTGGCCGCTGCGGGGGCGGCCGCGTTCGGGCCCCTGGGTGAGACGGCGCCCAGCGCCTGGGACGAGATGATGGCGGTGAACCTGCGCGGGCCCTTCCTCTGCTGCCGCGCGGTGCTGCCCGCCATGGTGCAGCAGCGGAGCGGGACGATCATCCTCATCGGCTCCGTGGTGACGAGCCGCACGCTGCCCGGCTCGGCGGCCTACACGGCCTCGAAGTACGGGCTCCTGGGGCTGGCGCGGGTGCTGGCCGAGGAGCTGCGCCCCCACGGCGTGCGCGTGGGGGTGCTCTCGGCGGGGGCCGTGGACACCGCCCTCTGGGACGCGGTGCCGAGCCCCCCGGCCCGGAGCCGGATGCTCCGCCCCGAGCAGGTGGCCGAGGCGGCGCTCCTGATGGCCGCGCAGGCGCCCACTGCGACGCTGGAGGAGATCACGCTCTTGCCGGCCGGGGGCGTGCTCTGAGGCCCCCGGGGGGCGGTGGACCTGGCGCTCCGGGGCCTCTGATATAATGAGGACGGCGTCACGAGCCCGGTAACCCTTGAACCCTTGAGACTCCCAAGGAGGCTTGAATGGTCAATCTGACTGAGACGGCGGCGAAGAAGATCACGGATCTGCGGCTCGAGGAGGGCAAGCCCGAGTCGGGGCTGCGCATCCGCGTGGTGGGCGGCGGCTGCTCGGGCATGTCGTACGAGCTCGGGTGGGACGACGCGGCCGCCGAGGACGACAGCGTCATCGAGTCTCACGGGGTCCGCGTCCTCGTGGACAGCAAGAGCGCTCCCTACCTCGCGGGGAGCGAGATCGACTACGTGGACAACAACATGCTGGGGGCCGGCTTCGCCATCAAGAATCCCAACGTGAAGTCGTCCTGCGGCTGCGGCGCCTCCCACCAGTTCTAGCAGGCCGCTGCAAGAGGCGCATCTGCTGCGTTGGCGCCCTCGCCCGCACGCTCAACGTACAGGCAGTACGCCTCGCGTGCGGCCGTCGGGCGCCGCCTTGCATCTGCACCTTTTTGAGCGGCCTGCGCCGGAAGCCCCATGAAGGTGCTGGTGCGGCTGTTCGCCCGCTACCGCGAGGCGGCGGGCCACGACCGCGTCGAGCTGGATCTTCCCGAGGGCGGCACGGTGGAGGCCGCCTGGGAGGCGGTGACGAGCCGCTTCCCGGCGCTCACGCCGTACCGCCCCTTCACGCTCTTCGCCGTCGGCAACGACTACGTCGCCCCCGAGCAGGCGCTCCAGGCCGGGGACGAGCTCTGCCTCTTCCCGCCCGTGAGCGGCGGGGCCGCCGGAGCCACGCCCTCCGCGGATCTCGTGGAGGTTACCGCCGAGCCCTTGTCCGAGCCGGCGCTGGTCCGCGCGGTGGAGGATCCGGGCGCCGGTGCCATCGTCCTCTTCTCGGGCGTCGTGCGCGAGGAGACGGGCGGCCGGCGGGTCAAGTTCCTCGAGTACGAGGCGCATGCCCCCATGGCCGCGGCCAAGATGCGGGAGATCGCCGCCGCGGTGCGCGCCCGCTTCCCGGGCGTGCGCAAGGTGGCCCTCGCGCACCGCGTGGGCCGGCTCGAGATCGGCGAGTCGAGCGTCCTCATCGCGGTCTCCTCGGCGCACCGGCGCGAGGCCTTCGAGGCCTGCCACTTCGCCATCGACACGCTCAAGGAGACGGTGCCCGTCTGGAAGAAGGAGCACTTCGAGGACGGCGAGGTATGGGTGGGCCTCGCCTCCGAGTGTGACCATCGCGACTAATGACTCCTGCGGATTCCCGTGACGCCGGGGGCCGGCAGGCGGGGCGCTGCCGGGACCCGGCCAATTCGCGTCACCGTATTCGGCAAGGGTCAATGGCAGGCCGCTCACGAGTGCGGACGCCCGACTGCCGCTCGTGAAAGATCCGGTGCCTGCGTAGGGCGGGGCCGGGGGCGCTCTCTCCGGAAGCGTGGCTTCTGCGTGCTGCCGGAGCGGAAGACCGTCCGATCGTGGCCCGTCATGGGAGGCCGCAACGTGTTGCGAGGGAGCGTGTTCCTGGGAGAGCGCCCCCGGCCCCGCCCGGCGGTTGGTCGGCCCACTCCCGAGCCAGGGCGCCAGTGCCGCAGCCGGTGACGGCACCGTGTAGTCTCGCCGAGGGGGTTCTCGCCACCATCCGCCGCCATGCCCTGCTCGCGGGCGGCGAGACCGTGCTCGTGGCCGTGTCCGGCGGCGCTGACTCGGTGGCCCTGCTCCACCTCCTCCGCCTCCTGGCGGGGCCCCTCCGCCTGTCGCTCCACGCCTTTCACGTCCACCATGGCCTCCGCGCCGAGGCCGACGACGACGCGCGCTTCGTGCTCGACCTCTGCGGTCGGTGGGATGTGCCCGCCCAGCTCGAGCGCGTCCGTGTGGCGGCGCCGGAGGAGCGCGGCGCGGGGCGTGAGGGGCTCGAGGCGGCGGCGCGGCGCGCCCGCTACGCGGCCTTCGCCGCGCGGGCGGCCGCCCTCGGCGCCTCCCGCGTCGCCACCGGCCACACCGCCGACGATCAGGCCGAGACCGTCTGCATGCGCCTCCTCGAGGGCGCGGGCCCGCGCGGGCTGGCCGGCATCCCTGCCACGCGCGGCCCGTACATCCGGCCGCTGCTCGAGACGTCCCGGCGGGCCATCGAGGCTCATCTGCGCGCGCACGGCATCCCGTGGGTCGAGGACAGGAGCAACCGCGATCCGCGCTTCCTGCGCAACCGCGTCCGGCACGAGGTGCTGCCGTACCTCGCCGAGGCCTATGATGCCGACGTGATCCGCGCCCTCTGTCGTGGAGCCGCCGTCGCCCGCGACGTCGTCTCGCGGCTCGACGCGCGCGCCGCCGCGGAGCTCGGGCGACTGGCCGAGGTGCGCGACTCGGGGCTCCTGCTGCCGGCCGCCGCGCTGGCCGCGCTGCCCGGGGAGGTGGCGGTGGAGGTCCTGCGGGGCGCCCTCCTGCGGCTGGGCGTGGCCACGCCGCTGCGCGCCCATGCCCACCGCGCGCTCCATCAGCTGCTGGACCCGGCCGCGCCGGGCCGTCAGGTCCGCCTGGGGGCGATGGCCCTGGAGCGGAGCGGCGGCTGGCTGCGCATCGGGCCCGCGAGCGGCGCCAGCGTGGTCGCGCGCTCCTGGCGGCTGCCCGGCGCGCTCGCGCTCCCCGAGGTGGGGCTCTCGATCGAGGCTCGGTGCCTCGCCCGGCCGGCCGGGTGGCTGCCGCCGCCTGGTCCACGCATGGTGGCCTTCGACGCCGACCGCGTGCCCGCCGACCTCACCGTGCGCGGGCGCCGGCCCGGCGACCGCTTCGCGCCCTTCGGCGGGCCCGGCCAGCGCCGGCTGAAGGCCTTCCTCGCCGAGGCGGGGATCCCGCGCTGGGAGCGCGACCGGATCCCTCTGCTCGAGGCTGGCGGCGAGATCCTGTGGGTGGCGGGGTTGCGGCGGGGCCGGGCGGCGCCCGTGACCCCCGACACCCGACGTATCCTGGAAGTGACACTCAGCGTGGCGCTGGCGATGCCCACGTCCCAGGAGTAAGATGGCCGCCGGAGACACAGCCATGACCCCGTGCCGGCGCGCGCTGCTGTATCCCGTCTTCCTTCTCGCCGCCGTCCTGCTGGCGGCGGCGACGGGGTCGGCCCAGCCCTCGCCCGCGCCGAAGGGGGCGCCAGCGGCCGAGCCGGAGCGCCTGCTGCAGGCCCTCGAGCACGCCTTCGCGTCCGTGGCCGATCGCGTGATGCCCTCCGTGGTCAACGTGAGCGTGAAGCCCAGGAAGACGGCGTCCTCGGAGAGCGGCGAGGGGCCCGACGTCGAGCAGCGCTTCAAGGAATTCTTCGGGCCCGAGTTCTTCGACCGCTTCTTCCGCCGCCGCGGACCCCGGGACGAGGGACGCGCCGCGGGCTCCGGCGTCATCGTGGATCGCCAGGGCTACATCCTGACCAACAACCACGTGGTGGAGCACGCCGCCGAGATCGAGGTGCGCCTCTCCGACGATCGCAAGTTCAAGGCCACGCTCGTGGGGCGGGACCCGAAGAGCGACCTCGCCGTGCTCAAGATCGAGGCGCCGCCCGCCTCGCTGCCCGTGGCGGCGCTGGGCGATTCCGACACGCTGCGCGTCGGGCAATGGGCCATCGCCATCGGCAACCCCTTCGGGCTGGACCGGACGGTGACGGTGGGCATCATCTCGGCCACCGGGCGCACGCGGGTCGGCGTGGCCACCTACGAGGCCTTCATCCAGACCGACGCCTCCATCAACCCCGGGAACTCCGGCGGGCCGCTGCTCAACCTGCAGGGGCGGGTGATCGGCATCAACACTGCCATCGTCGCCACCGGGCAGGGGATCGGCTTCTCGATCCCGGTCAACATGGCGCGCGACATCATGGCGCAGCTCATCGCCAGGGGGCGGGTGGTCCGCGGGTGGCTCGGCATCGTCATCCAGGACCTCACCGACGACCTGGCCGCGGGCTTCGGCCTGTCCGCGGCCCACGGGGTCCTCGTCTCGGACGTGATGGCGGGCAGCCCCGCCGAGGCGGGCGGCATGAGGCCCGGCGACATCATCGTGGAATTCGCGGGCGCCCCCATCAAGGACATCACCGACCTGCAGAAGCGCGTCGCCGCGGTGGCCCCCGGGTATCCCGCGGCGCTCGCCGTGATCCGCGACCGCAAGCCGGCGCGGCTCAGCGTGAAGATCGGCGAGCAACCCGCCGAGGAGACGCAGATCGCCGCGCTGCAGAAGGAGGAGAGCCTCGGGCTCACCGTCGAGTCCCTGACCCCCGAGGCGGCGGAGCGCTTCAGCCTGTCGGCGCGGGCGGGCGTGGTGGTGACGGCCGTGGCGCCCGGCAGCTCGGGCGCGGCGGCCGGCATCCGGCCCGGGGACGCGATCCTCGAGGTGAACCGCCAGGCGGTGGCCGACCTGGGGAGCTTCCGCCGGATCATGGCCTCGGTGAAGCCCGGGGAGGTGATGCCCGTCTACGTCCAGCGGGGCGGCGGCGGCAACGAGTACGTGGTCCTCAAGGCGCCCGAGAAGCCCTAGTGCCGGCCCAACTGACTTCGCCATACTTCGTTCTCGGTCGGCGCGGGCGCTCAACGTACACCCACGTACGCCTCGCGCCCGCGCCGGCTCACTCCGCTCGCCAGCGTGTCGATGGCCGCTCGCCTCGCCTGCGGCTTCGGCTCGCACTGCGGGGCCTCGTCTGGCTCGTCATTTGGGCCGGCACCCTGCGGACGCCCGCGGGGCGTAGGCGAAACGCGTTGGAAGCGCCGTAGCCCCGAGCCCCCGTGACCTCCACGCCGGACCCCTCCGCGGTCTACAAGCCCCTTCCCGTCGTGCTCGTCATCGACGACGAGCCGGGCGTGCGCGAGTCGCTCGCCGAGATCCTCAAGTACGAGTGCGAGGTCCTCGAGGCCGAGGACGGCGCCGCGGGGCTCCAGATCGCCAAGTCGCGCCGCGTGGACGTGGTGCTCCTCGACGTCAGGCTGCCGGGCGAGCGGGGGCCCGCCGTCCTGCCGCGCATCCTCGCGCTCGACGACTCCATCCCCGTCATCCTCATGACGGCGGTGCCGGATGTCCGCACGGCGGTGGACTGCATCAAGGCCGGCGCCTACGAGTACCTCGTGAAGCCCTTCGACGTGGACGAGATCCTGCTGCTGGTCCGGCAGGCGGCCCAGCAGCGGGTGCTCGAGCGCGAGGTGTGCTACCTGCGGGCCGAGCTGGACCGGACCCACGGCTTCGACGCCCTGGTCGGGCGGCATCCCTCCATGGTGCGTCTCTACGAGGCCATCGCCCAGGTCGCCCAGACCCACGCCACTGTGCTGATCACGGCCGAGAGCGGCACGGGCAAGGAGCTGGTGGCGCGGGCCGTCCACCGGCAGAGCCCCCGCCGGGACCAGCCCTTCGTCGCCGTCAACCTGGCGGCCATCCCGGACGCCTTGCTCGAGTCCGAGCTCTTCGGTCACGAGAAGGGGGCTTTCACCGGGGCGCATGCGCGCAAGCTGGGCCGGTTCGAGCTGGCTCATGGCGGCACGCTCTTCCTCGACGAGGTGGGCAGCCTGCGCGTGGAGCTGCAGGCCAAGCTCCTGCGCGCGCTCCAGGAGCGCGAGATCGAGCGCCTCGGCGGCACCCGCACGATCCCGGTGGACGCGCGGATCATCGCCGCCACCAACGTGGACCTCAGGCAGCGCATCCGGGCCCGCGAGTTCCGCGAGGACCTCTACTACCGGCTCAACGTGGTGCCGCTGTCCGTGCCGCCGCTCCGGGAGCGGAAGGAGGACATCGGCGTCCTGGCGGACCACTTCGTCCGGAAGTACTCCCGGGAGTTCAAGAAGGACGTGCGCGGCATCTCGCGGGGCGCGCTGCCGGCCCTTCAGGCCTACGACTGGCCCGGCAACGTGCGGGAGCTGGAGAACGTGATCGAGCGGAGCGTGGCGCTGGCCTCGCGCCCCGTCATCCGGCTCGACGACCTGCCGCTGGACCTGGCGCTCCACGACGGGGCCACCCGCGGCGCGGGAGAGGCCGCGGCCGCCGCGCTCACGCTCAAGGAGGCGCGTGACCGCTTCGAGCAGGCCTATATCCTGCGCGCGCTGGAGCGGGAGAACTGGAACCAGAGCCGCGCCGCCCGCAGCCTGGGCGTGCACCGCAACACGCTCCTCGCCCGGCTCGCGGCCTGGGGCATCCGGCGCGACGACGACGCCGAGCCGCTCCAGGGCGCCGCGGGCGCGGGGTTCGCCGGATGACCTGGCGCGGGCTCGGATTCCTGCTGGCGGTGCTGGCGGTCGTGATCGGCGCGCCCTGGGGGGCGGCGGGGGCCGCCGAGCAGCCGCTCATCATCGCGCTCACGCCCTCCCGCGATCCCTCCGCCCTCCAGGAGGCGGGGGAGGCCTTCGCGAAGACGCTGACGCGCCTCTCGGGGGTGCCCGTGCGCGCCCAGGTGGCCTCGGACTACGCGGGGGTGGTGGAGGCGCTCCGCAGCCGGCGCGTGGACCTCGCCTTCGTGCACCCGGTGGGCTACGTGCTGGCCAGCCGCGAGGCGGGCTGCCAGATCCTGGTGCGCGACATCTGGCAGGGGAAGGTGGCGTACACCGCGCGGTTCTACGTGCGGAAGGGCGCCGGCATCGAGCGCCTCGAGGAGCTGCGGGGCAAGACGGTGGCCTTCGTGGACCCGGCCTCGAGCTCCGGCTACATCTACCCCATGGTGCTCCTCGTCAAGAAGGGGCTCGTCAAGGACCGCGACCCGAAGTCCTTCTTCAAGGAGGCGCTCTTCGCGGGGACCCACGAGGCGGCGCTGCGCTCGGTGCTCACGGGACGGGTGGATGCGGCCGTCTCCTTC
>MGBV01000163.1:35049-40568 GCA_001788415.1 Candidatus Rokubacteria bacterium GWC2_70_16
CCCTCATCGCCAAACTCACGTTCGTGGCCGAGACGCCGGAGATCCCCGAAGCCGGGATCTGCGCGCGCCCCGGGCTGCCGCCGGAAGCGGTGGTCCGGATCAAGCGTGCGCTCCTGGCCATCAGGGGCCCCGAGCACGCGGCGCTCCTGAAGCAGCTCTACGACATCGACGGCTTCACCGAAGCCGCGGACCAGGACTACGAGCCGGTGCGCGATGCCATGACGCTCATGGGGCTGGGCCGGCCGAAGTGATCGCGAAGGCGTAGAAGGTCCCCCACAGCCACGACACGTCCCGCCAGCGCGATCCGGTCCCCGGCTCCACGTGGCCGACGGCGCCGACGATGGCCACCCGCGCCAGGCGGCCCGAGAGCGTGGCCGCCCGCGCGAGCCGCAGCGTCTCCGAGTACGGCACCGCCGGATCCTCCGTGCCGTGGACCAGGAAGAGCGGCGCGGGGATGCGGCCCACGCTCTCCTCCGGCGAGAGCGCCGAGAGCAGGCGCTGCGAGGCGGGAGGCAGCGCGGCGAGGAGGGCATCCACCGCCGCCGGGTCGCGGTTCGCCACGAGCCGCCGGCCCGCCTCGTCCATCAGCTCCCCGTTCGCGGCCGCGAACTGAGCGATGGCCGCCTCGTCGGGCGCGCCCCGCCCGCGCGCGGCGCCGAAGGCGTAGGCGCCGGTGAGCGTGTAGCGGAGCAGCTCCCGGGCCGAGGCGTAGCCGCCGAGGGCGAGGACGGCGGAGAGCGCCGGCGCGCGGGCGGGATCGCCCGCGGCGAGGAGTGCAGGACCTGCGCCGACGCTCACCGCCAGGATGGCGACCGACGGCGCGCCCTCCCGGCGCAGCGCCAGCACCGCCGCCGTCACGGCCTCGGCATCGTCGGGCCGGAGGCGCAGCCGGGTGAGGCCGGCCACCGTGGGCACGGCCACCGCCCAGCCGGCACGGGCCAGGAGCGCCGCCGCCTCGCGGAGCCGCTCGTCGTCCTTGCCCGCGGGGGCCAGCCCGTGAACGAGCACGAGCCCGGGCGGCCGGGCGAGGCGCCGGGGGATGAACAGATCGACGGGCACCGGGCGGCCCCCGGCCGCGGCCGGGAGCGCGCGGACGACCGGGGGGCGCGTCACGGCGGTGAGGAGGGGCCAGCCTCCGCCGGAGAGGAACTCGGCGAGGAAGAGCGTCGCGGCGACGAGGCGGCAGCCGCCGAGCAGCGCGGGGGCGGCGAGGAGGAGCGCGAGAAGCAGTAGCGCGATCCGCGCCATGACGGAGATGGCGGAATCCAGCGCAGGTCGCGAGGGACTCAGCCTATTTTCGGTTGACGCACTTGAGGAGGCGCCAGCCGTTGAAGAGGTTGACCTTCTCGGCGAGGTCCGGGACGAGGTCCACCCGCTGCAGGAGCGGCGCGAGCGGCAGGTTCGACTTCCAGCCGAGGCGCGTGCAGACCGGGGCCACGAGATCCTCCAGCCGTCCCATCACGGGGCGCTCGCTCCGGAAATGGTTCAGCACGACGATGTTGCCGCCGGGCTTGACCACGCGGCGCATCTCGCGCAGCACGGCCACCGGGTCCGGCACCGCGCTGATCGTGTACGTCGCCACGGCCGAGTCGAACTCGTCGTCGGCGAACTCCATGACGGTGGCGTCCATGGCCCGCAGCGTGACGTTGGTGGCGCCCAGCTCCTCGACCTTCTCGTGCGCCTTGCGGAGCATCTCCTCCGAGAGGTCGATGCCGGTGAGCCGGCAGCGCGGGGGATAGAGCGGCAGGTTCAGGCCAGTGCCGATGCCGACCTCGAGCACGTGCTGCCCCGGGCGGATGTCGAGGAGCCGGATGGCGGCTTCACGGCCCGGGTGGAAGATCCAGTCGAAAACGAAGTCGTAGGCGGGGGCGTACAGCTTGTACGCCCGCTTGACCTGCCTCTTCTCCAGTGCCACGTCCACGCCCGGCGCCCTCCTCGCTTCCGCTCTCACCGGTGTCCGGGGAGGCTGCGGTCCGGCGGCTGAACATTTAGCATACCGGCGGTGGCGTTGCCAAGTGCTTTGTTGGACCGCGCAACTAAAGGAGGAACCGGATCAGGAGGGTCGCCAGGCCCAGGAAGGAGAAGAAGCCGCAGACGTCGGTGAAGGTCGTGATGATGACGCTCGAGGCGATGGCCGGGTCGATGCGGAAGGCCTTGAGGGCCAGCGGGATCGTCACGCCCACCGCCGCCGCCACGAGCATGTTGATGACCAGCGCCGTCCCGATGATGAGGGCCAGCAGCGCCTGCCCCTTCCAGAGGTAGGCGATGACCCCCATGACCACCGCGTTGGCCAGCCCCGTGGCGAGCCCCAGGAGAAGCTCCTTCCGGAGGACCCGCCACAGGTGGGCGGCCGTCATGTCGCCCAGCGCGAGCCCCCGCACGACCACCGTGGCCGTCTGGGTGGTGCCGATGCCGCCCATGGAGGCCACGATGGGCATGAAGATCGCGAGCGTGGCGAGCGACTGGATGGACCCCTCGAAGAGGCCGATGACGGAGGCCGCAAGGATGGCCGTGCCGAGGTTGATGAACCGCCAGAGCAGCCGCTTGCCGAACACCGCCCGGGCGGGGTCGAAGACCGTCTCGTCGCCGGCCGCCCCGCCCAGCCGCTGGATGTCCTCGGTGGCCTCCTCGCGGATGACATCGATGACGTCGTCCACGGTGATCACGCCCAGCAGCCGATGGTCGCGGTCCACCACGGGGACGGCCACGATGTCGTACTTGGCCACGAGCCGGGCGACCTCCTCCTGGTCCATCTCGGGCGTGACGCTCAGCACCTCGCCCTGGCAGAGGCCCCCCACCGGCGTGGCCGGGTCCGTCGTGATGAGGCGGCGCAGGGGCAGGGCGCCCACCAGGTGCTCGTGGTCGTCCACCACGTAGAGGTAGTGGGCCGATTCTGCCGTCGGCGCCTTCCGCACATGCTCGATGGCCTGGCCCACCGTGTTGCCCTCATGGACGGCGAGGACATCGGGGGACATGATGCGGCCGGCAGTCTTCTCGCCGTGCTCGAGGAGCTCCTGGACCTCCTCCGACTGCTCCTCCTTCATGAGGTCCAGGACCTTCTCCGCCTGCTCCTCGGGCAATTCTTCCAGCACCTGGGCGGCGTCGTCCGGCTGCATCCGGTCGAGGATGCCCGAGATCTCCAGCTCGTCCAGGGCCCGGACCAGCTCCAGCAGCGGCTGATCGTCCAGCTCGGCCAGCACGCCGCCCGCCTGCTCGCGGTTCAGCAGCCGGAACAGCGTGACCTGCTCCGGGACGGGGAAGTCCCGGAGCGCCGCGGCGATGTCAGCGGCGTGGGAGTCCTTGAGGCTCTGGGCCAGCCGCTCGTGGCGGCCGGCCTCCAGCAGGTCCCGGATGGTCTCGCTCAACCGCTCGGTGGATTCCACGGCTCGATGCCTACCGGGAGCTCGGGTCGGTCTGGGGGCGCCCGCCGGCCGCCGCGAGCTGGGCGATCCGGCTCTCGAGGTGGCGCACCCTGAGCTTGAGCTTCACGTGCGGGACTGCGCCCGCCACCCCCACGAGGAGCATCCCGGCGACGAGGGAGAGCAGGATGACCATCGCCAACGGGATGCCCTCGACGCGCCACACCAGGAAGCGGACCACGACGGGATCCAGGTTCTGCAGCGCGAAGGCTGCGATGCCCCCTCCGACCAGCGCCACGAGGACATAGGCGATGACCATGTTCACCTCCTGCCGTTCTGGCCGAGGGCGCGGAGGACGCGGTGGATGATCCGCTCCGGGCAGCCGCGCCCGGCGCGGGCCTCCTCCCCCCCCGTCAGGCTGGCGAGCGGGGCCACCGCCTTGGCCATGGTCCGGTGCCCGCCGGCTGGGCCGAGGTCGCCGAACGCCGCCCGCGCCACCTCTCCCGCGCTCTTCACGTAGCCCACGTTGCGGATCGACACGTGGACCTGGTCCCCGACCACGCCGGAGACCACCGACCACTCCACCCCTTCGGCCTGGAGCCCGAAGTCCGCGAGCTGCGGGATCAGGTCCGCCATGGTGACCGTGCCGAGATGGGAGAAGAACACGCCGCCCAGGACGCGGCGGCGGGCCAGCCCGTGCGCGAGCACATCCAGCGCCGCGTCCGACAGCTCGGGCCGCTCGATTCTTCGCAGCGCGCTGTGATTCGCCAGGAGGTACAGGTGCGCGAAGGCCTCGAGATCCGCCCGCGAGCCGCCGCGCTCGAGCCCCAGCGTGTCCGACTTGATCCCGTACAGGAGCGCGGTCGCCAGCCGCTGGGTCACCTTCACGTCGGCGGCCCGCAGGTACTCCACCAGGATCGTGGAGGTGGCGCCGTAGGACGGCCGCACGTCGCGGATGCGCGCCCTGATCGGCCGCTCCACGGGGTGGTGGTCGATGACCAGGTCCACCCCGTGGAAGCGCTCCTCGAGGAACGAGGGCTGCACGTCCACCATCGCCACACGGTCGAACTGATCCAGCGCCTGGGCGCTGATCTCCTCCACCTCGATGTCGAGGATCTTGCACATGGCCACGTTCTCGGGACGCGTGATGCTGCCGAAGGTGCAGAGATGCGCCGAGGTCCGGGTGCGGCCCAGGAGGGTCTTGAGGGCTAGCGCCGAGGCGATGGCGTCCGGGTCCGGATCGTCCTGCATCAGGATGAGGACCCGCTCGGCGCCCTCGAAGTGCCGCCGGATGCGCTCCACCCGCGCGCGGCTGAGGGCCCGCTCCAGCGCCGGCCGGGTCACCCGCTCGCCGAAGGCCGACAGCGGCACGGCGGTGGTCCCGGGCAGCGGCCGGGACTCGTCGGTCACGGCCAGGACCGGGACGTCCCCGAGGGCCTCCTGCACGGCGCTCAGGATCCGGGGGAAACGGCCGGGCAGGGCCCCCACGACGGCCGGCCCCCGGCTGCCCCTGAGGGCGCGCCGGAGGAACCCGGCGTCGTCCAGGGCGCCGACCATGGCGGCCGTTCCGCGCCGGGCGAGCCGGGCGCGGAGCGCGCGCCTGGCGACCAGGTAGACCGCGGAGTCGCCCGGCAGGGTGGCATGACCCGCCAGGTGCTCGAGAAGATGGTCGGGACAGAGAAGCACGTACCGCATCGTGGTCACAGGAACAGGAATGTCACCACGAGGTACAGGGGGCCGAGGATGCCCAGGCTGTACACCATGTAGCCGAAGAACGAGGGCATCTGGACCTTGGCCTCCTCGGCGACGGACTTGACCATGAAGTTGGGCGCATTCCCGATATAGGAGTTGGCGCCCATGAACACGCACCCCACGCTGATGGCGGCCAGGACGGCATGGGTGACCCCTACGACCTCGTCGGCGAGGTGGAGCCCCTGGGCCAGCGACAGGAAGGTTAGATAGGTCGGCGCGTTGTCCAGGAACGACGAGAGCACGCCGCTGACCCAGAAGAACTGCCAGGGCTCCCGCACCCCCAGCTCGCCGCCGCGCAGGCGGAGCAGCTCGAGCGCCGGGATCATGGTGAGGAAGATCCCGAAGAAGAGGACCGCCACCTCCACGATGGGGTAGCTCGTGAAGCCGTTGGCGCGGTGGACGTCCCGC
>MGBV01000164.1:0-211 GCA_001788415.1 Candidatus Rokubacteria bacterium GWC2_70_16
GGGGCTACGGCCGCGTCATCGAGCTGGCCCGGAAGCTGCCCGACGGGACGGAGCGGCTCTGCCCGGGGCTACGGCCGCGTCATCGAGCTGGCCCGGAAGCTGCCCGACGGGACGGAGCGGCTCTGCCCCCGGAACCCCGAGATCGTGGCCCAGCTCCATCAGGCCGTGCGCGAGGAAATGGCCGTGTCCCTCCAGGACGTGCTGCTCCGCC
>MGBV01000164.1:296-4690 GCA_001788415.1 Candidatus Rokubacteria bacterium GWC2_70_16
GCCCCGGCGGCTGGACGCGGAGCTCGCCGCCTACCGCCAGCACGTGGAGCGAAGCCACCGGTTCCGGACGCACTGAGCCGCCGCGGCGTAACGGGTCCCCGATTTTTCGTGCTATATTCGGTGCCGCCCGAACCCGGGTGGAACCGAATCGCAACCGACCGCGACCCAGGTGAGACGCGCATCCGGCACACAGAGCCAGCACCGACGTTCCCATGGATCGGCGTCATCCCAGACCGCCCACCCCTGAAGATCGGAGGATATCTATGCGGCGCAGACTGAGTCCCTTCGCCCCGCCCCTGGCAGCGCTGGCCCTGCTCTCGGCGACGCTGCTGGGCCCGGCCCCCGCGCTGGCCAAGACCGAGATCCACTTCTGGCACGCCATGACCGGTCAGCTCGGCGAGGCCGTGACCGAGCTCGCCAAGCAGTTCAACCAGAGCCAGGGGGAGTACGAGGTCAAGCCGCTCCGCAAGGGCAGCTATCCCGAGACCTTGACCGCGGCCATCGCGGCCTACCGGCAGAAGAGCCACCCGCACATCGTGCAGGTCTTCGAGGTCGGGACGCAGACGATGCTGCTGTCCGGCGCGGTCCACCCCGTCTATCAGCTCATGAAGGAGCAGGAGATCCCGGTCGACTGGAAGGGCTTCATTGCGCCGGTGGTCGGCTACTACTCCAAGGACGGCAACCTCTACTCGATGCCGTTCAACTCCTCGACGCCGATCTTCTACTACAACAAGGACGCATTCCAGAAGGCCGGCCTCGACCCGAACAAGCCTCCGGTGACCTGGACGCAGGTCGAGGAGTACTCGAGGAAGATCATCAAGGCGGGGGCCGCCAAGTGCGGTTTCTCCACCGGCTGGCCATCCTGGACCATGGTCGAGAACATGCACGCCTGGCACGACCAACCCTTCGCCACGAAACGCAACGGCTTCGACGGCCTCGACGTGGAGCTCCTGATCAACAAGGAGTTCGGGGTTAAGCACATCGGCCAGCTCGCGGCCTGGCAGAAGGAGGGCGTCTACTCCTACGGCGGCCGCGCCGGCGCCGCCGACCCCAAGTTCGTCAACGGCGACTGCTCCATGTACATCCAGTCCTCGGCGCTGATCGGCGGCTTCACCCGTGGCGTCAACTTCCAGTGGGGCACGGCCCCCTTGCCGCACTGGGGCGCGCCCTACAAGAAGGCCACCTCCATCATCGGCGGCGCCACGCTCTGGGTGCTCAAGGGCAAGCCGGCCGCCGAGAACAGGGGCACGGCGCAGTTCCTCAAGTTCATCGCCGACACGCCCCAGCAGATGTGGTGGCACGTCAACACCGGCTACCTCGCCATCTCCAACACCGCCGTGAAGAACCTGGAAGAGGGCTACCATTTCGTCCGCAACCCGAATCAGTACACGGCCTTCGCCCAGCTCACGGGCCTGCCCCCGACGCTGCCGCCCGCGCTCCGGGGCGGCAAGCCCGCGCCGGTCAAGCCCGAGCGCGTCGCCACGCCGAACAGCCAGGGC
Organism: Candidatus Rokubacteria bacterium GWC2_70_16; assembly: GCA_001788415.1. Taxonomy (GTDB): domain Bacteria; phylum Methylomirabilota; class Methylomirabilia; order Rokubacteriales; family CSP1-6; genus UBA12499. The sequence continues at coordinate 1,796 of MGBV01000164.1, forward strand.
CTGCGCCTCGGCAACTTCGTGCAGATCCGCGACGTGATCGAGGCCGAGATGGAGAACATCTTCGCCGGCAAGAAGAGCGCCAAGCAGGGGCTGGACGACGCGGTGGCCAAGTCGAACCAGATGCTGAAGGAGTTCGCGGCGGCCAACAAGCAGTAGGGAGGGCGGCGAGCCGCCCGGGCGATGAAGCGGACGGTCTTTCGCAGCCGGTGGCTGCCTTACGCGCTGGTGCTGCCACAGGTGGCGGTCACCATCGTCTTCTTCTTCTGGCCCGCGCTGAAGTCGCTCCAGCTGTCCGTGTACCGCGTCTCCCCGTTCGGGGACCGGTCGACCTTCATCGGCCTCGAGAACTTCCGCACGCTCCTGGCGGACCCCGAGTACTACCAGAGCGTGCTCAACTCCTTCGTGTTCGCGGCAGGAGTGACGGGGCTGTCCGTGCTCGCCGCCCTGGTCGCGGCGGGCCTTGCCACCCAGAAGATCCGCGGGCTCTCGGTCTACCGGACGCTCCTGCTCTGGCCCTACGGCATCGCCCCCGCCGTGGCCGGGATCATCTTCCTGTTCATCTTCCACCCGGCCTACGGCGTGCTCCCGTACTTCCTCTCCTTCGTCACCGCCTACGAGTTCAACTGGCTGCTCAAGGGCTGGGTCGCCATGACGCTCGTGATCGTCGCCACCGCTTGGACGCACCTCGGCTACAACATCGCCTTCTACCTGGCGGGGCTGCTCGCCGTCCCCGCATCGGTCCTGGAGGCCGCCGACGTGGACGGCGCCGGCCCCGTGCGGCGCTTCACCGCCATCACGTTCCCGCTGGTGTCGCCGATCACGTTTTATCTCATCGTTCTCAACATGGTCTTCGCCTTCTTCGAGTCCTTTGGCGTGATCGACGCGGTGACCAAGGGCGGGCCGGGCCACGCCACCGAGATCATGGTGTTCAAGCTCTACAAGGACGGCTTCATCGGGCTCAACCTGGGCTCCTCCGGCGCCCAGTCGGTGATCCTCATGGCCATGGTCATCGTCCTGACCATGCTCCAGTTCCGCTACGCCGAGAAGAAGGTCACCTACCGATGACCGCCGTGGGCGCGGGCCGGATCGAGGGCGCGCACGTCGCCGCAGACGCCGCTGTCGCCCCGCGGCGGAAACCGGTCGACTGGGGCGCGCTGCTCGTCCACGCCCTCCTGCTCGCCTGCATCGCGGTCGTAGCGTTCCCGCTCTACTACGCCTTCATCATCTCGACGCAGAGCCTGCAGGAGGTGGTCCAGCGGCCGCCGCTGCTCCTGCCCTCCTCGCATCTCGTCGAGAACTACGTGGACGCCTGGCAGAAGGTCAACCTCGGCCAGATGCTGTTCAACAGCGCGGTGATGGCGGTGACGATCGCCGCCGGCAAGATCGCCATCTCCATGCTCTCGGCCTTTGCCATCGTCTACTTCGACTTCCGCGGCAGGATGCTGTGCTTCTGGATGATCTTCGTCACCCTCATGCTTCCCGTGCCCGTGCGCCTGATGTCCACCTACGAGGTGATCGGGACACTCGGCTGGATCAACACCTACCAGGGTCTGACCATCCCGCTCATGGCCTCGGCCACGGCGACCTTTCTCTTCCGCCAGTTCTACCTGACCATTCCCAACGAGATGGTGGAGGCGGCGCAGCTCGACGGCGCCGGCCCCATGCGCTTCCTCTGGAGCTTCCTCCTGCCGCTCTCCTGGGCCAACATCGCCGCGCTCTTCGTGGTGCTCTTCATTTTCGGCTGGAACCAGTACCTGTGGCCCCTCATGATCACGAACACCGAGGCCATGCGGACGATCGTGATCGGACTCGAGGGGCTGATCCCGCGCAGCGGCACCGAGCTGCCGACCTGGAACCTCATCATGGCCGGCGCCGTGATGGCGCTCTTGCCGCCCGTGGCGGTCATCGTCCTCATGCAGCGCTGGTTCGTGAAGGGTCTGGTGGAGGCGGAGAAGTGAGAGCCTCCGTGCTGACCGGCCTCACGCTCGGGCTGCTCGCCGTGGTCGCCGGCGCGGGACCCGCCCGGGCCGAGGCTCCCGTCCTCTTCGCGGCGCACCGGGGGGGGTCGCTCCTGTGGTCCGAGAACAGCCTGCTCGCCTTCGGGAAGGCCGTGGATCTGGGTGCGGACTTCCTCGAGTTCGACGTGCATCTGTCCAGGGACGGCGAGGCGGTCGTGATCCACGACGCGACGCTGGACCGCACCACCACCGGGCGCGGGCCGGTCCGGGGGCTCACGCGTTCCGAGCTCACGGCGCTCAGGCTCAAGGACGCGAGCGGAGCGGCGACGGCGGAGACGGTCCCGTCGCTCGACGAGGTGGTGGGCCTGGCGACCCGCGGGAAGCGGCAGATGCTGCTCGAGATCAAGGTGGACGAGCGGAAGCAACGGTACCCCGGGATCGAGGAGAAGGTCCTCGCCGTCCTCGACCGCCACGCGATGGCGGCTTCCACCGTGGTGATGGCCTTCGAGGCCGACACGTGGCGGCGGGTGCGTCAGCTTCGCCCGGAGATCCGGACGGCGGCGCTCTATTCGCCGCGCATGGTGGAGACGACGGCTGGCGGACTGGCCGGGGTGATGGACGAGGTCCGGAAAGCCGGCGTCGCCTTGATCGGGCTGCACCAGGCCCTGGTCAACGGCGACACCGTGGCGCTGGCGCGCAAGACGGGGCTCGGGCTGGGCGTGTGGACGGTGAACGAGCGGGACGCGATCCGCCGCTTCATCGACCTCGGCGTCGGAATCATCATCACCGACCGCCCCGACTGGGCCAAGGAGCTCCTGCCCCGATGAGCCGCAACGCGGCGAAGAGGCCGAACCGCCACCCGATGTCATGCACATTCAGGCGACCTGAATGACCGCGCGACGCTACGTTCTGGCGCTCGACCAGGGGACCAGCGGGT
>MGBV01000164.1:4705-4876 GCA_001788415.1 Candidatus Rokubacteria bacterium GWC2_70_16
ATGACCGCGCGACGCTACGTTCTGGCGCTCGACCAGGGGACCAGCGGGTCCACGGTCCTCGTGGTCGACCCCGAGGGGCAGATCCGCGGCCGCGGCTATGCCGAGCTGCCCCAGCACTACCCTCAGCCCGGCTGGGTCGAGCACGATCCGGAGCAGATCTGGCGGACCACC
>MGBV01000164.1:5070-5356 GCA_001788415.1 Candidatus Rokubacteria bacterium GWC2_70_16
CTTCTCCGGGACGAAGATCGCGTGGCTGCTGGACCACGTGGAGGGCGCGCGGGCCCGGGCCGAGCGCGGCGAGATTGCCTTCGGGACCGTGGACTCGTGGCTCCTGTGGCGGCTCACCGGCGGCGCCGTGCATGCCACCGATCCCTCCAACGCCTCGCGCACGCTCTGCTTCGACATCAGGGCGCTGCGCTGGGACGAGGGGCTGGCGAAGATGCTGGGCGTGCCCATGCAGGTCTTCCCCGACGTTCGGCCGTCGGCGGGAGTCTTCGGGGAGACGGCCGCCGGC
>MGBV01000164.1:5412-5971 GCA_001788415.1 Candidatus Rokubacteria bacterium GWC2_70_16
TATGGCACGGGCTGCTTCCTCCTGCTGAACACCGGTGAGCGTCTCGTGACGTCCGACCGCGGGCTGCTGACGACGGTTGCATGGCAGGTCGGCGGCCGGACGACTTACGCACTGGAAGGCAGCGTGTTCATCGCGGGGGCGGCGGTGCAGTGGCTGCGCGACGGGCTCGGCATCATCGCCACGGCGGGAGAGACCCAGGCGCTGGCGGAATCGGTTGCCGACACGGGCGGCGTCTATCTGGTGCCGGCCTTCGTCGGGCTGGGCGCGCCCTACTGGGATCCCTACGCGCGGGGCACCATCGTCGGCCTCACGCGCGGGACGACGCGCGCGCACCTGGCTCGGGCGGCGCTGGAAGCTATCGGCTATCAGAGCCGCGACGTGCTGGACACCATGGCGCAGGACTCGGGCGTGCCCATCCGGACCCTCAGGGTGGATGGCGGTGCGGCGGCCAACGACTTTCTCTGCCAGTTCCAGGCGGACATGCTGGGTGTGGAGGTGTTACGGCCCTCGATGACCGAGACGACGGGCCTCGGCGCCGCCGGGCTGGCGGGCCTCGGGG
>MGBV01000165.1:0-6627 GCA_001788415.1 Candidatus Rokubacteria bacterium GWC2_70_16
GATGGTCACCAGCGGGAACACCAGCACGGCGGCCATCAGATGGTCACCAGCGGGAACACCAGCACGGCGGCCATCAGGCGCGGCACCACGAGCCGCTTGATGTAGTTGACGCCGATGGCGCGCAGCGCGTCGATCTGCTCCGTGACCTGCATGGAGCCCAGCTCGGCCGTGATGCCCGAGGCGACCTTGCCCCCCACGAGGATGGCCGTCAGGACGGGTCCCAGCTCCCGCAGGATGGACAGCGCCACGACAGGCCCCACGTAATTCTCGGCGCCGAAGCGCGCCATGTTCACCGCGCTCTGGAGCGCCAGGACCATCCCGGTAAAGAGCGCCGCCGTGAGCGCCACCGCCACCGACCGGATCCCGATGGTGTCGATCTCCCGGGCGACGATGTAGAGGTAGGAGCGGGGCAGGACGAGGTTCCGGGCGACCTGGGCGCTCAGGAGCCCGAGGCCCCCGTACCAGATCACCGCCTCCCGCCCGTGCTTCTGGAGATACCCGCCGAGCGTCATGGCTCCCGCCTGACGGCGAAGCTCTCGACGAAGCTCCGGAAGTCGCCGCGCCCCGCCTCGAAGTGGGCGGCCGGGGCCACGTACAGGAAGTCGTACACGCAGCGCTCGTCCTTCACCACCACGGCCTCCACCGCCACGAGGGCGCCGTCGAGCCGCCCGCGCACCAGGCTCCGCACCGCGGGCCGTCCCTGGACGACGGTCTCGTGGCTCTCCGCCTCCGACCGGTCCGCGAGGCCGAAGAGGAGATGCCGCGCCAGCACGCCGAGCGGGCGCCGCGGCGGGCGCCCCTCGCACGTCGCGTCCGCCAGCATGCCGCCGGGCGCGGCGCCCTCCCGTCTGAGCTCGAGATCCGCCTTCCCCCCAGGCGCCACGAGCCACGCGCCGGCCGGAAGCTTCACCTCGTACCCCTTCCTCGAGTGAAACATGCCCCGCTCGATCCGGTCGGCGCTGCAGCCCCCGAGGAGCAGCAGGGCGCACGCAGCGGCGAGGGCCTTCATTCCCCGGAGCGCGGCCCGGCGGCTTCCGGCTGCCGCCTCCCGTGGCGGCGGTGAAGCTCGGCGAACACCCGGCGCAGCGGGATGCCGCGCCCCGCCAGGAGGACCATGCAGTGGAACCAGAGGTCGGCGATCTCCGAGACCACGCGCTCGTCTCCCTCGCCCCCCAGGGCCGCGGTCACCACCTCCGTGGCCTCTTCCCCGATCTTCCGGCAGACGTGAGCCTCGCCCCGGTCCAGGAGCCCCGCCACATAGGACCCGGCGGGGCGCTCCACCTTGCGCGACTGGATGACGCGCTCGATCACCTCGAGCAGCATCGGCCCGGGCCGCGCCGCGCCGCCCTGTGCCGGCGCGGGTCCCGACAGCCGCGTGAAGAAGCACGAGCGGGCGCCCGTGTGGCAGGCGACGCCCTCCTGGTGGACCTGGAGGAGCAGCGTGTCGCGGTCGCAGTCGGCGTAGACGCCGTCCACGTGCTGGAGATGCCCGGAGGTCTCTCCCTTGAGCCACAGCGCCTGGCGGGAGCGCGACCAGAAGTGCCCGAGCCCCGTCTCGAGCGTCTTGCCCAGGGCCGCTCGATCCATCCACGCGACCATGAGGATCTCGCCCGTGTCCGTCTCCTGCACCACGGCCGGGATGAGGCCGGCCGCGTCCCACGTGAGCTCCAGATCGCCGCTCATGGCTCGATCCGCACGGGGACGCCGCGCTCCCTCAGATACGCCTTGGCCTCCCCGATGGTGTAGCGCCCGAAGTGGAACATCGAGGCCACGAGCACCGCGTCCGCCTGGCCCGCCGCCACGCCGTCGTAGAGGTGCGCGAGGGTGCCCGCGCCGCCGGAGGCGATCACGGGGACCGACACGGCCTCGGACACCGCGCGCGTCAGCTCGAGGTCGTAGCCGTCGCCTGTCCCGTCGCGGTCCATGCTCGTGAGCAGGATCTCGCCGGCGCCGAGCCCCTCGACCTCCCGTGCCCAGCGCAGGGCGGCGCGCCCCGCCGGCCGCCGTCCGCCATGGGTGAAGACCCCCCACCGCGGGGGCGCGCCGTTGCTCGCCGGCTCCCGCTTCGCGTCGATCGCCACCACGATGCACTGGCTCCCAAAGGCGCGCGCCGCGTCCCGCACGAGCGCGGGGCGCTCCAGCGCCGCCGTGTTGAGCGACACCTTGTCGGCCCCTGCCCGCAGCAGGGTCCGGATGTCCCCGAGCGTGCGGACGCCACCGCCCACCGTCAGCGGCATGTAGATGCCCTCGGCCGTGCGCCGCACCACCTCCAGCATGATCGCGCGCGCCTCGTGCGAGGCGGTGATGTCGAGGAAGACGAGCTCGTCCGCGCCCTGCTGGTCATAGGCCTGGGCGGCCTCGACCGGATCGCCCGCGTCCCTGAGGTTCACGAAGCGGACGCCTTTGACGACGCGCCCGTCTCGCACGTCGAGGCACGGGATCAGCCGCTTGCAGAGCATGTCCGGGCCTCACCCGCCGACTTCGGCCAAGGCGCGGCGCAGGTCCACGGCCCCGGTGTACAGCGCACGCCCGACGATGGCCCCGTCCACGCCCGGGATGCCGGCGAGCTGGCGGAGGTCGTCCAGGCAGGACACGCCGCCGGAGGCGAGGACGGGGATGCCGGCGGCCTTCGCCACGGCCCCGGTGCTCCACAGGTTGGGGCCTTCCTGGGTGCCGTCGCGCGCGATGTCCGTGTAGAGGATGGCCGCCGCGCCGGCGGCGGCGGCGTCGCGGGCGAGAGCGATGGCATCGAGATCGAGGACCCGCGTCCAGCCGTCCACGGCGACCCTGCCGTCCGAGGCGTCCACGGACACGATGATCCGGTCCTCGCACGCCCGGCAGATCTCCCCGAGAAAGGTCGGATCGAGGGCCGCCCGCGTGCCGACCACCGCCCAGCGGGCCCCGGCGCCGAGCACCTGCTCCACCGCGGAGCGGTCACGGAGGCCGCCGCCCACCTGGACGGGGATCGAGAGCGCGCTGATGATGGCCCGCACGATGGCGGTCTGCGCCGGCGCGCCCGCCCAGGCGCCGTCCAGGTCCACCACGTGCAGTCGCGGGGCGCCCTGCGCTTGCCACTGGCGGGCCGGGGCTACCGGGTCCTCGGAGAAGATCGTCTCGGCCTCGGCGCGGCCCCGCACGAGACGCACGCAGCGTCCGTTCTTCAGATCAATGGCGGGGATCACGAGGAAGCTCATGGCGCGCGGCGGCGGTCCCTCACGCAGGCGGCGAAGTTCTCCAGGAGCCGGAGTCCCCAGCGCTGGCTCTTCTCCGGGTGGAACTGCGTGGCGAACAGCGCGCCGCGCCCGACGGCCGCCGGGAAGGTGATCCCGTAGGTGCAGGTCGCGATGCGCAGCGACGGATCCGCCGTGTCGGGGTAGTACGAGTGCACGAAGTAGAAGTTTGCGCCGCTCGGGATCCCGTCGAAGATCAGGCAGTCGCCGGCATGCTCCACCTGGTTCCATCCCATGTGCGGCACCTTGAGCCCGGCCGGGAAGCGCCGGACGAGTCCCTGGATCACGTCGAGCCCCTTGCCCTGGCCGAACTCCTCGCTCTCGCTGAAGAGGAGCTGGTAACCCAGGCAGATCCCGAGGAACGGGCGCCCGTCCGCCAGGACGGCCCGCAGCGGCGCCAGCAACCCCAGCGCCTCGAGATTTCTCATGGCGTCGTGGAAGGCGCCGTCGCCGGGGAGCACGACCGCCTCCGCGTCCTCGACGACCCCGGGTTCCTGGGTCACGAGCGCCTGCATCCCGAGGCGCCCGAACGCCTTCTCCACGCTGCCGAGGTTGCCCCGGCCATAGTCCACCACCGCGATCATCTGTTATCTCGCCTGAATGTGGATGACATCGCGTGGCGGTTGGGCCTCTTCGCGCAAGCGCTCATCGGGGCGTCCTCTCCACGCGCGTGCGGGTCACAGCGTGCCCTTTGTGGAGAGGACGTCGGCGATGCGGGGGTCGAGCCGCGTGGCCTGGGCCAGCGCGCGGGCCACTGCCTTGAAGGTGGCCTCGGCGATGTGGTGCAGGTTCTCGCCGTAGTGCATGTTCACGTGGAGCGTCACCTCGGCGTTGAACGCGAACGCCCGGAAGAAGTCCTTCAGCAGGTCGAGATCGAAGTTCGAGATCCGCGTCCGCCCGAGCGGCACGTTGAACACCAGGGAGGGCCGACCGGAGATGTCCACCGCCGCGTGGAGGAGCGCCTCATCCATGGGCAGGAAGGAGGCCCCGTAGCGGACGATCCCCTTCTTGTCACCCACGGCCTCCTTGAAGGCGCGGCCGAGGCAGATGCCCACGTCCTCCACCGTGTGGTGCAGATCCACCTCGGTGTCACCCCTGGCCTCCACCGTCAGGTCCATGAGGCCGTGCCGGGACCACGCCTCGAGCATGTGGTTGAAGAAGGGGATCGTGGTCTCGACCTTGGACGCGCCGGTGCCGTCGAGGCTGAGCCCGAGCGCGATCTGCGTCTCCTTGGTCTTGCGCTCGATCCGGGCCTGGCGCTGGATCTCGGGCTGTCCCCCCCGGCGCTCTCCGCTCATGCTCCGCCTCCCGTGTTCGTGATGCGCACCCCGGCGGCCGCCCCATGGGCGTCGAGCCCCTCCACGCGCGCGAGCTCGGCCAGATGGGGCCAGGCCTCCGCAAGCCCCCGGGGCGAATACCGGATCACGCTGAGCCGCTTGACGAAGTCCTCGGTGCCCAGCGCGGAGGAGAAGCGCGCGGTTCCGCCGGTGGGCAGCACGTGGCTGGGCCCCGCCACGTAGTCGCCCACGACCTCGGGCGTGAAGCCCCCGAGGAACACCGCACCGGCGTGCCTCACGCGAGCGAGCAGAGCCTCGGGATCCGCCACGGCCAGCTCGAGGTGCTCCGGCGCCAGCCGGTTGGCCACCTCCACCGCCTCCTCCAGACTCGCCGTCAGCACGAGCGCGCCGTGGGCGCGGAGCGCGCTCGAGGCGATCTCCCGCCGGTGGAGCCCCGCCAGCTGGCGCTCCGTCTCGGCCTGGACCCGATCCCGCAGCCCCGGCGACGAGGTCAGGAGCACGGCGCGCGCCATGGGGTCGTGCTCGGCCTGAGCCAGGAGGTCGGCGGCGACGCATGCGGGGTCCGCATCACCGTCGGCGATCACGACGACCTCGCTGGGTCCCGCCAGCATGTCGATCCCGACGTCGCCGAAGACCAGGGCCTTGGCGAGCGCCACGTAGATGTTCCCCGGGCCCACGATCTTGTCCACGCGGCGGATCGTCTCCGTGCCGTAGGCCAGCGCCGCGATGGCCTGAGCCCCGCCCACACGGTAGGCCTCGGTCACACCGGCGATGCGCGCCGCGGCGAGGACAGCAGAGGGGAGCGACCGGTCGGGTCCCGGCGGCGAGAGCAGCACGATCTCCTTCACGCCGGCCACGCGCGCGGGCACGGCCGTCATCAGCACCGTGGAGGGGTACGCGGCGCGGCCTCCCGGCACGTAGATGCCGACGCGCTCCAGCGGGCGAACCTCCTGGCCCAGGACCGAGCCGTTGTCATCGGTGGTGCTCCACGAGCGGGGCATGGTGGCCCGATGGAAGCGCTCGATCCGCGCCGCCGCGTAGCGGAGGGCCTCGACGGTCCTCGCCCCCACCTGACGCTCGGCCGCCTCGTACTCGGCCGGGCTCACGGCCAGATCGCAGGGCGCGAGGGCGACCCGGTCGAAGCGCGCGGTCAGCTCCAGGAGCGCCGCATCCCCCTTCTCCCGCACCGCGGCCACGATCTGCGCCACGCGCTCGCGGGTCTCGGCGTCCACGCTCGCGGCCGCCCGGTCCAGGGCCCGGACCACGCCGTCCACTCCCAGCGCGCCGGCGTCGAGCCGCCGGATCATGGCGCGGGCCTCACGGCGGGGGCTCCGGCGCCCGCCCTCGGGGACGACACCGCCTGGCGGACGGCCGCGATCAGCGCGTTCACGCGCGCGTGCGCCGTCTTGAGCGAGGCGCGATTGACGATGAGCCTGGCCGTGGAGCTCATGATCTGCGCCACCTCCACGAGACCGTTGGCCCGCAGCGTGTCCCCGGACTGGACGAGATCCACGATCCGCTCTGCGAGACCGACGAGCGGTGCCAGCTCGATGGAGCCGTCCAGCCGGATCATCTCCACCTGGATGCCCCGCTCGGAGAAGTAGCGCTCGGTCAGCGTCGGGTACTTCGTCGCCACGCGCACCCAGGACCACCTGGCCGGATCGTCCCGCTCCCACAGCTCCCTGGGCTCCGCGACGACGAGACGACAGTGCCCGAAGCCGAGATCCACCGGCTCGTAGACGTCCGGCTCCTGCTCGGCCAGGATGTCCTTGCCCACGATGCCGAGGTCGGCCGCGCCGTACTGCACGTAGGTGGGGATGTCCGCGGGCTTGAGGAAGATGAAGCGCAGGGCGCGGGCCTCGTCGGTCACGAGGAGGCGCCGGGACCCGCCGCCGAGGCCGCTCATCCCGAGGGAGGAGAGCAGCGCCAGGGCCGGCTCGAGGAGCCGCCCCTTGGGCAGGGCGACAGTCAAGGTCGGCTGCGGCTCGCCGCCTCGCTCCGCTCGGGGGATCCCCATCTCCGCTCGCCTCGGCGCGCTTCGCGCTTCTCGATCCATGTCGCTCGGCTCGCCTTCGGCTGCGCCTCGCACGGCGGGCTGC
>MGBV01000165.1:6640-21884 GCA_001788415.1 Candidatus Rokubacteria bacterium GWC2_70_16
GCTCCGCTCGGGGGATCCCCATCTCCGCTCGCCTCGCCTCCGGCTGCGGCTCGCCCATCAACGGACCCGCCTGATGAGGGCGCCGAGGCTCTGGAGCTTGCTCTCCAGCCGCTCGTAGCCGCGGTCCAGGTGGTAGACGCGCGCCACCTCCGTCGTCCCCCGGGCGGCGAGTCCGGCCAGCACGAGCGAGGCCGAGGCGCGGAGATCCGTGGCCATCACCTGCGCCCCCTGGTAGCCGGGCACGCCGCGGACGACGGCCGTGGACCCGTCGGCCTCGATGCGCGCCCCCATGCGGCACAGCTCGGCGACGTGCATGAAGCGGTTCTCGAAGATCGTCTCCGTGATCGTCGACAGCCCGTCGGCCAGCCCCAGCAGGGCCATGATCTGCGCCTGCATGTCGGTGGGAAAGCCGGGGAAGGGGCTCGTGATGACGTGGGCCGGCTGCGGGCGCGCGGGGCCCTGGCAGCGGACGTGGTCCCCCTCCACCGTGATGCTGGCGCCGCATTCCTCCAGCTTGGCGAGCGTGGCCGTGAGGTGGCGCGGCCGGACCCCGGTGACCGTGACATCGCCCCCCGTGATGGCCCCCGCGGCCAGCAGCGTGCCGGCCTCGATCCGGTCAGGGATGACGCGGTGACGCGTGCCGCCCAGCTCGGAGACGCCCTCGATCTCGATGCGCTCCGTGCCGGCGCCCTCGATCCGCGCGCCCATGCCGACCAGCAGCCGGGCCAGATCAGCCACCTCGGGCTCGCGCGCGGCGTTCTCCAGCACAGTGGTCCCCTCGGCCAGCGCCGCCGCCATCATCAGGTTCTCGGTCCCGGTGACCGTGACGAGGTCGGTGGTGATGCGGGCCCCCTTGAGCCGGCTCGCCCGGGCTTCCACGTAGCCGTTCGTGATCGTGATGTCGGCGCCGAGCTTCTGGAGCCCCTTGAGATGCTGGTCGATGGGGCGCACGCCGATCGCGCAGCCTCCCGGGAGGGCCACCCGCGCCACGCCGGCGCGCGCCACGAGGGGCCCGAGGACCAGGACGGACGCACGCATGGTGGAGACGAGCGCGTAGGGCGCCTCGGGGCTTCCGAGGACGGCCACCTGGACGCGGGTGCTTCCATCCGGCTCGTCGGTGATCCGGGCCCCGAGCCGCTCCAGCAGCGACCGGATTGTCGCCACATCGGCCAGCAGCGGGACGTTGTCCAGCGCCACCGGCTCCACCGTGAGGAGCGCCGCGGTCAACGCCGGCAGCGCCGCGTTCTTGGCCGCGCTCACCGCGACCGCGCCGCGGAGCGGCACTCCCCCCTCGATCACGAGGCGCGTCGGCATCAGTCGCCCAGCCGCCCGGCGATGTACCGCTCGACCCCGCGCAGGTCGCGGCGGGCCGCGATGCCGGAGAAGCCCTCGGCCGCCAGGAGCGAGGCCACGCCCCCCGCCTGCTCCTCGCCGATCTCCATCACCAGCGCCCCTCCAGGGCGCAGCACGGCCGGCGCCTCGGCGACGATCCGCCGGATGACCCGGAGACCGTCGGGCCCGCCATCCAGGGCGAGCCGCGGCTCGAACCGCGCGACCTCGGGAGGGAGCGCCGGAAGACTCGCGCTCGGCAGATACGGCGGGTTGGCCACGATCATGTCGAGCCCTCCGGCCAGGGCCGCCAGGGGCGCCAGCAGGTCTCCCGCGACAATCCGGACGCGCCGGGCCAGCCCGAGCGCGCGCGCGTTGGCCGTGGCCACGGCGAGAGCGGCCAGCGAGACGTCGATGGCGAGCACCTCGAGGGCCGGACAGGCGGCCGCGAGCGCGCAGGCGATGGCGCCGCTGCCCGTCCCCACGTCGGCCGCCACCGGCCGGGGCAGCGGGGCGAGGCTCTCCAGCGCCCACTCGACCAGCCCCTCCGTCTCCGGACGCGGGATCAGCACGTCGGGGGTGACCCGGAGCCTGAGTCCCCGGAAATCCTCGAAGCCCAGCAGGTGCTGGAGCGGCTCGTGGGCGGCGCGCCGCTCGATCAGCGCCCGGACCCGGGCCGCCACGGACCCCGCCACCTCCTGCGCCGGCTCGAGGTAGAGATGGAAGCGCTCCACGCCGAGGACCGTCGCGAGCAGCCATTCAGCGTCCCGGCGCGCGCTCGGGAAGGACGCCGCCTCGAGACGCCGCACGCTCTCCCGCAGCAGCACGCCCACCGAGAGAGCCGACAGCACCGTTGTCATGCCGTGGTCTCGGCGAGCTTGCGTCCCTGGTCCCACGCCGTGAGGGCGTCGACGATCTCGTCCAGGTCGCCCTCCATGACGGCCGGCAGCCGGTGCAGCGTGAGCCCGATGCGGTGGTCCGACAACCGCCCCTGCGGGAAGTTGTAGGTCCGGATGCGCTCGCTCCGCTCGCCGGTCCCGACCTGGCTCCGTCGGTCCGCGGCGATGGCCGCCGCCTGCTCCTCCTGGGCGCGCTCGAGCAGCCGCGCCTTGAGCACTCGCAGCGCCTTCGCGCGGTTCTTGATCTGCGAGCGCTCGTCCTGGCAGGTCACGACCAGCCCGGTGGGCAGATGGGTCAGCCGCACGGCCGAGTCCGTGGTGTTCACGCCCTGCCCGCCGGGGCCGGAGGAGCGGTAGACATCCACGCGGATGTCCTTCTCCTCGACCTTGATGTCCACGTCCTCCGCCTCCGGGAGCACGGCCACCGTCACCGTGGAGGTGTGGATCCTCCCGCTGGACTCGGTGGCCGGCACGCGCTGCACACGGTGCACGCCGCGCTCGAACTTCATCCGGCTCCATGCGCCGCGGCCCTGCACGAAGAGGATGATCTCCTTGAAGCCGCCCACGCCGGTGGGGTGGCTGTCCATCACCTCCACCTTCCAGCGCTGGCTCTCCGCGTACTTCGCGTACATCCGCGCGAGGTCGGCCGCGAAGAGCCCGGCCTCGTCCCCGCCCGCGCCTGCGCGGATCTCGACGAAGACGTTCTTCTGGTCGTTGGGATCCCGGGGCAGGAGCAGCGTGCGGAGCTCCTCCTCGAGCGCCGCCTGGCGCGCGGTGAGGACCTCGACCTCCGCCTGGGCCATCTCGCGCATCTCCCGGTCGGTGTCCTCGGCCACGATGTGGCGGGCCTCGGAGATCCGGGCGAGCAGGGTCTTGTAGTCGTCGAACTTCTGGACCACCTCGGCCAGCTCGGAGGCGGCCTTGGCTGTGCGCGCGTACTCCGCCGGCTGTCCGATCACCTGGGGATCGGAGAGCCGGCGCGAGAGATCCTGATAGCGCTCCTCGATCTGTCGCAGCTTGTCGAACATCGCGTGCCCTCAGAAGGGGGAGGACGGGGCGGGCCGCCGCAGCACCGGACAGGTCGAGGACGCGGGGGGGGACGGGATGTTCGGTTCGAACCGCGGCGGCCGGCGCCGAACCGCCGCCCTACGCCTCCGCGATCGGCTTCCTGTTGTACTTCCGCTGGAAGCGCTCGACGCGTCCCGCCGTGTCCAGGAACTTCTGCTTTCCCGTGTAGAACGGATGGCACTTCGAGCAGACCTCGACACGGATGCCCGGCTGGGTGGAGCGGGTCTGGATGGACTCGCCGCAGTTGCAGGTGATGGTCGTATCCACGTAATCGGGATGAATGCCAGCCTTCACGGCTCACCTCCTGGATGAAGTATTCACGCTACCAGCGGCAGGCTGAAAAAGCAAGCAATTGCGCTACTTCCCCGGCGCGGCACCCTGGCGCGCGCCGGAGCGGCGGACGGGCGGGGGGACCTCGGCCTAGCCCAGCTGGTTCATCTGGTTGAGGAAGTCCCTGTTCGTCTTCGTCAGCCGGAGCTTGTCCAGCAGGAGCTCCATGGCCTCCACCGGATTGAGCTGGGACAGGGCCTTCCGGAGCAGCCAGACCTTCTGGAGCTCGTCCTTCTCCAGCAAGAGCTCTTCCTTGCGGGTTCCGGTCTGCTCGATGTTGATGGTCGGGAAGATGCGCTTGTCCATCAGGCGGCGGTCCAGGTGGACCTCCATGTTGCCCGTGCCCTTGAACTCCTCGAAGATCACGTCGTCCATGCGGGAGCCCGTGTCGATGAGCGCGGTGGCCATGATGGTGAGCGAGCCGCCTTCCTCGATGTTCCGGGCGGCGGCGAAGAAGCGCCGGGGCCGCTGCAGCGCGTTGGCGTCCAGCCCGCCCGACAGCACCTTGCCCGAGGACGGGATGACCGCGTTGTGGGCCCGGGCGAAGCGGGTGATGGAGTCCAGGAGGATGACGACGTCCCGCTTGTGCTCGACCAGGCGCTTGGCCTTCTCGATGACCATGTCGGCCACCTGCACGTGCCGCTGCGGCGGCTCGTCGAAGGTCGAGGAGATGACCTCCCCCTTCACCGAGCGCTGCATGTCGGTGACCTCCTCGGGCCGCTCGTCGATGAGGAGCACGATGAGGTAGACCTCCGGGTGGTTCTTGGCGATGGCGTTGGCCAGGTTCTGCAGGAGCACGGTCTTGCCGGTCCGCGGGGCCGCCACGATGAGCCCGCGCTGGCCCTTCCCGATGGGACACAGGAGGTCCATCGCGCGCGTCGTGAGGTTCTCGGAATCGTGCTCCAGCCGCAGCCGCTCCATCGGGTAGAGCGGCGTGAGGTTGTCGAAGATCGTCTTGTCCTTCGACTGCTCGGGCGTCTCGAAGTTGATGGCCTCGACCTTCAGGAGGGCGAAGTACCGCTCGCTGTCCTTCGGAGGACGCACCTGGCCCGAGATGGTGTCGCCGGTCCGGAGATCGAAGCGCCGGATCTGGGACGGCGAGACGTAGATGTCGTCGGGCCCGGGCAAGTAGTTGTAGTCGGGGGCCCGGAGGAACCCGAACCCGTCCGGCAGCACCTCGAGCACCCCCTCGGCGAAGATGAGCCCGTCCTTCTCCGCCTGCCCCTGGAGGATCTTGAAGATCAGTTCCTGCTTGCGGAGGCCGCTGAAGCCCTGGACGCCGAGATCCTTAGCCACCTGGTTCAGCTCGGTGATGGTCTTGTCTTTGAGCTCGGACAGGTTCATCTTCATGCCTCCTCCCCCTCCGGCTTCCGATGGGTTCGGCGCGGAGTTCGCGGACATCCTCGACGAGTGACGCTTAGGAATGCGCGGCGAAATGGCTGTCTCCGGGGGGTTGCGCTGTGTACGAGGGGTTCAACCGCTGTACCGATGCCACTGTCCCACACCGTCCGCGGAACTGTCAACCGGATTTTTCCCGCCCGCCTCACAGCCGCCGGTCGATGATGGCCCGCTGCTTGATCTCGGCGAGCCAATCCCGGAACCGGGCCTGGTGCTTCTCCCGGAACAGGATCTCGCGGATCTGGTTCCTGGCCTGCACCAGCCCGTCGCCCACGAGCGTCTCCTTCGACTCGAGCTTGAAGAGGTGATAGCCGACCTCGGAGCGGAACGGCGCGGACACCTCCCCGGGCTGGAGCTTGAGGATGGCCGCCTCGATCTCGGGCGCCAGCTCGCCACGCTTGAGCGTACCGAGCGCCCCCCCGTCCTTTCCCGACCCGTCGTCGGAGTGCTTCCGGGCCATCTCGGCGAAGTCCTCTCCGCCGAGCAGCAGGGCGTAGACCTCCCCGGCCCTCCGGCGGGCGACGGTCCACCCGTCCTCTCCCCGACCGGCCTCGGGCAGGAAGAGGATGTGCCAGGCCCCGAAGGACAGACCGGTCTCGAGCTTCTCGCGGTTCTCGGCGAGGTAGCGATCGATCTCCTGCTCGGTCACGGTGACCCGGAGTGTGACCTTCCGCCGGACCACCCGCTGGACCATCAGCTGCTCGCGGACGCGGCGCTTGACGCCCTCCAGCGTGACTCCCTGGGCCTTCAGCGCCTCCTCCAGCTGGACCTCCGTGGTGACGGCGAGCTTCTTCATGATCTCGGCCACCTGCTCGGCGATCTCGGCGTCCTCCACGACGATCCTGTCCCGCTCCGCCTGCTGGAGCTGGAGGCGGTTGTCGATGAGGCGCTGGAGGAGCTGATCCCGCAGGGCCTGGCGCGCCGTCGCGTCCTTCGGCTCCTGCTTGCTCTCGTAGACGTGGTAGGCCTCGGCTTCGTCGAGCTGGAAGAGCGTGATGGCGTCGTTGTTGACGACGCAGATCACCCGGTCCAGCACCTCCTCCGCCTGTGGCGTCCGGGCGACGGGGGCCCCCGGCAAGACCGGCGCGCCTTTGGGCGGGTCCGCCTTCTGCGGCTGGGCCTGGGGCCGGGCCGCCCCCGTCGGCACGTTCGGCACCGCCTTGGCCCGGCCGATGAGCGGGACCCAGGAGGGAATGGAGCAGCCCGCAAGGGACAGCGCCAGGAGCACGACCAGCGCCGCGCGGGAGCCCGTCACGGCCGCAGCGACTCCAGCAGGGCGGTGAGCGCCGTCCGGATCGGAGGCCACGGCCCTCGGGGGATCTGCGCTTCCACGGTGAACTCCCTGAGCATCCTCATGGTCCCGCGGCTCCGGCTGATGGCCTGCAGCAGCCGCTCGGGCGTGACGGGTGTCGACGGCGCGAACGTCAGGAGCGCCCGGCCCCCCTGGGCTTCCACCCGCTCGACGCCCAAGACGCGCGCCGCCACGCGCAGCCCCACGACGTCGAGCAGGGCCTCGACCGCGGCCGGGACGGGCCCGAAGCGGTCCAACATCTCCGACCGGAGGCGGGCGATCTCCTCACCCTCGACGACGTCGGCGAGCCGCTTGTAGAGCGCCAGCCGCTGGTTGGCCTCCGGCACGTAGCCCTCGGGCACCAGCGCTTCCACCTCCACCGTGATGGTCGGGTCCACGTGGGGCGGGGCGGGCTCGCCCTTCAATTCTCTCACAGCTTCCTCGAGAAGCTTGGTGTAGAGGTCGAACCCCACCGCGGCGATGTGCCCGTGCTGCTCGGGGCCGAGCAGGTTTCCCGCCCCGCGGATCTCGAGGTCGCGGAGCGCCAGCTTGAAGCCGGCGCCCAGCTCCGTCAGCTCCTCGATGACGCGGAGCCGCCGCTGCGCGGTCTCGTCCAGTCGGCCATCGGCGGGGATGAGCAGGTACGCGTAGGCCTGGAGACGCTCCCGCCCGACCCGGCCCCGGAGCTGGTAGAGCTGCGCCAGCCCGAAGCGGTCGGCCCGGTTGATGATGATGGTGTTCGAGGCCGGGATATCGAGCCCCGACTCCACGATGGCCGTCGAGACGAGCACATCAGCCTGGCCATCCACGAACTTCACCATGACGGCCTCGAGCTCCCGCTCGGCCATCTGCCCATGCGCCATCACGACACGCGCGTCCGGACACAGCCCCCGGATGAAGGCGGTCATGGACGGGAGCGACTGCACCCGGTTGTGGACGAAGAACACCTGCCCCCCGCGGCCGAGCTCCCGCTCGATCGCCTCCTGGATCACGGTCCGGCTGAAGCGGGTCACGACCGTCTCCACGGGCAGCCGGTCCAGCGGCGGCGTCTCGATCACCGAGAGATCACGCACCCCGGACATGGCCATGTAGAGGGTGCGGGGGATCGGCGTGGCGGTGAGCGTGAGGACGTCCACCGAGGCGCGCAGCTGCTTGACGCGCTCCTTGTGGGTGACGCCGAAGCGGTGCTCCTCGTCCACCACGAGGAGCCCCAGCCGCTTGAACTCCACGTCCCTGGACAGGAGCCGGTGGGTGCCGATCACGACGTCCACCGTCCCGCTCCTGAGCCCCGCCAGCACGGCCTTCTGCTCCCTGGGGCTCCGGAAGCGCGAGAGCAGCTCGACCCGGGCCGGGAACGAGGCGAAGCGGTCCGAGAACGTGTTGAAGTGCTGCTGGGCCAGCACCGTCGTGGGGACGAGGACGGCGACCTGGCGCCCGTCGGCCACCACCTTGAACGCCGCCCGCAGCGCCACCTCGGTCTTGCCGTAGCCCACATCTCCCGCCACGAGCCGGTCCATGGGCTGGGCCCGCTCCAGGTCCGCCTTGGTGTCCTCGATGGCGCACAGCTGGTCGGGCGTCTCCTCGAACCGGAAGGCCGCATCGAACTCGCGCTGCCAGGGCGTGTCGGGCGGGAACGCGGTTCGCTCGGCCACCGAGCGGGTCGCGTAGAGGCGGAGGAGCTCCTCGGCCATCTGGCGGAGCGCGGCTCGGACCGACTCCTTGACTCGCTGCCAGGCCCCTCCTCCGAGACGGTCGAGACGCGCGGCGCCCTCGGGCGCGCCCATGTACTTGGAGATCAGATCCAGCCGCTCCACCGGCAGGTAGAGCCGCCCGCCCTCGGCGTACTCCAGCAGCAGGAAATCGGCCGCGCGCCCGTCCGCCGACATGGTCCTGAGACCGTGGTACCGGCCCACCCCGTGGGCCTCGTGGACAACGAGGTCGCCGGGCGCCAGGTCCATGAAGGACGCGATGGCGGCGCCCCGCTGGAACAGCGGACGCCGCAGCCGGCGACGACGGGCGCCGAAGAGCTCCTCCTCGGTGAGGACCACGAGGCCCAGGGCGGGGAGCTGGAACCCGGTGGAGCAGTCCCCGACGAGGATCCCGAGGCCCTCGGGGCTCCAGAGGCGGGCCTCGGGCCAGGCTTCCAGCCGGTGCTCCGAGAGGATCCGGCTCAGGCGCTGGGCCTGCGGCTCGTCGTTGACCACGAGCCGCACGGCGAAACCCTCGCTCCGCCAGCGCTCGATCTCGGCGGCCAGGGCCTTGAACTGGCCGCGGAACCCGCCGACGGAGCGCGCGCCGAGCGCGATGCCCGGAGTGCCGGCCCCCCCCTCGGCGACGAGCGACAGGTCGAGCCGCTGGAAGGTGGCGAGCAGCTGCGCGAGAGGCGCGGCGGACGGCGCATCGTCATGCGGCGCATCGAGCACGGCCGGGTCCGGAAGGACGGCGAGCGTGTCCAGCGGCAGGTATGCCGGGAGCGTCGTCTCCCCGGCGGCCCCTCCGACGGGGAGCACCACCAGCGCCGAGAGCTCCTCGACGGACCGCTGGGAGGTCGGATCGAACAGGCGGAGGGACTCCACCTCGTCGCCGAAGAACTCCACGCGCACCGGACGCTCCCGGGCCGGGGAGAAGATGTCCACGATGCCCCCGCGCAGGCTCCACTGCCCGACCTCCACCACGGCCTCCACCCGCTCGTATCCCCCCGCCTCGAGCCGCGCGAGCAGGATCTCGCGCTCGATCGTGTCGCCCAGCGAGAGACGGAGGGCCCGGGCCCGGAACTCCGCAGGCGTGGGCAGCGGCGAGGAGAGCGCGGCCGGCGTGCACACGACCACCGGCGCCTCGCCCTCGGCGAGCCCGTGGCACACGAGGACGCGCTCGGCGTCGTGCTCGCCATGGCGACCCTGCCAGGCCGGCGGCGCGGCCGGCGGGAACTCGAGGACGCGGGGTCCGGAGGCGAGGGCGCCCCGCTCGCCCACGAGCGCGGAGAGGAAGAACGCGAGGTCGAGAGCCATCTGGTGCGCCTCGGCCTGAGCCGGCGCCAGGACCAGCACCGGGCGCCTCGCGGTCGCCCGGAGGGCCGCGATGACAAGGGCGCGGGAGGCGCCCCAGAGCGCATGGGCCCCGAGGACGGGGGTGCCCGAGGCGACGGCGCTCGCCAGCTCCACGAGGGCGCTCCAGCCAGAGAGAGGGGCGGGGACGGAAGAGGCGTCCGTCATCTGCTGCGGCTAGTGCGCCTGCGACGAGTTTCGCCTACTCCGCGCGCGCAGCCCCACCGAGCCTACGCTACCGGCCGCCCTGGGCGAGGTAGAAGCTGAGGGACTCCAGCTCGATGGACAGGTCCACGTTCTTCAGACGCACATCGCGCCCCGTCTTGATACGGGTGGGCGCGAAGTTCAGGATGGCCTTGATCCCGGCGGCCACCAGCTTCTCGGTCACCGACTGGGCCGACTCCGCGGGCACCGCCACGATGGCGATCTGGAGATTGCGCGCCTTGCTCTCCCTGGGGAGGTCGCGGAGGGGCAGGATGGGCGCGCCGTCCACGGACCTGCCGGCCTTGGCCGGATCGTCATCGAAGACGACCGCGATGCGGAAGCCCTGCCTGGCGAAGCCCTTGTAGTGGAAGAGCGCGGAGCCGAGGTTCCCGAAGCCCACCAGGGCCACCGGCCACTCCCGGTCCAGCCCCAGGATCTTCTGCAGCTCGGCCTTGAGCCCCGACACGTAGTAGCCGATGCCCCGCACGCCGAACTCGCCGAAGTACGCCAGGTCCTTCCGCACCTGGGCCGAGTTCAGGCTGAAGCGCTCGGCCAGCTCCTGGGAGGAGATCGTCTTGACCCCGTCCTCCTCCAGCTGGAGCAGACAGCGCGTGTAGACCGACAGACGACGGATGGTCATCTCCGGGATCTTCGGGATCTTGAAGTGGGAGCGTGCGGTCATGTCGCTCCAGGCGTCCGGCGCTGTGGCGTGGACGGCAACGGGTGTCCCGGGACCGACCCGGGACACCCGCCCCCGATCACTACTTCACCGGCTGCACGAAGAGGAGGATGGCGGCGATGACGAACACGTACAGGGCCAGCGACTCGATGAGCGCCAGGCCGATGATCATCGCGGTCTGGATGCGCGCGGCCGCACCGGGCTGGCGCGCCATGGCGTCCACGGCCGCGGCCGCCGCCTTGCCCTGCCCCAACGCGCAGAGACCGGAGGCCAGGGCCATGCCCAGTCCGGCTGCGATCACGGCGAAGGGGCCCACCCAGCCGCCCGTCGCCGGGGCCGCCCCCTCGGCCGCGAGGGCCATCCCTGGAACGGAGAGAACGGTCACGGTCATCAGTGTCAGCATCAGTGAGCGTCGCACGACTTGCGCCTCCTTGGTGGGGTTTGGACCGACTAATGATGCTCGGCTTCTTCGACCGCACCGGCGATGTACAGCATGGACAGCATGCAGAAGATGAAGGCCTGCAGGAACGCGACCAGGATCTTGAGCGGGAGCAGGAAGCCCGTGGTGAACGCGATCATGAGGATCCCGGCCGGCGTGCCCACGAGAAGCCCCATCAGCTGGCCCGTCAGCACCCAGCCGAAGAGCCCGTCGAAGCCGGTCAGCAGGAAGATGATCGCCAGCAGGATGTGCCCGCCGAACATGTTGCCGAAGAGCCGGAGCGAGAGCGAGAGCGGGCGGGCAAAGTGGCTCACGAGCTCGATGGGGAACATGAGGGGCGCCAGGAGCGGGACCGGGCCCGCGAAATGCTTCAGGTAGGCCAGGAACCCCTGCTTCCGGATCCCGATGGAGTGGTAGAGGATGAACACCGTGATGGCGCAGGCGGCCGTGGTGTTGAGGTTGCCGGTGGGCGCCATGAGGCCCGGCACGAGCCCCATGAGGTTCGAGACCAGGATGAAGAGGCCGAGGGTGGCGATCCACGGCAGGTAGCGGCGCCCCTCGTGCCCGATCACGTCGTCGAGCAGGGCCAGGAACTGCTCGAGCACGACCTCCATGAAGTTCTGCGTCCCGCGGGGGACGAGCTGCACGCTCCGGGACGCCACGGCGGAGACGGCGATCAGCACGGCCATCACGAGCCAGGTGTAGAGCACGTGATCGGGGATGCCGGCAATGTGCAGCAGCGGGGGATGCTCGATGGCTTCCATGGGCTCCTCTAGAGAGCCGTCCGGGCGCCCTGCCACCCCAGCGCGAGCAGGGTGGGCGGGAGCACCGCGAGCCCCGCCATGACTGCCACGGGGTGGAGCCCGGCCAGGAGCAGCACCACGATGATCCCGAACAGGACGAGGTAGCGCAGACCGAGGCCCAGGACCCAGAGCGGTCGGGGGTGTCCGCCGCCGAACAGGGCCGCCGGCTGCGAGGCAGCCCGCGCGAGCCAGCGGAAGCTGGCGATGGAGATGAGCGCGCCCGCGAGCACCCCGAGCGCGCCGGGAAGCCCAGCGAGAAGGGCGCCACCCGCGGCCGCCAGCACGGCCACGCCGAGTGCTGTGCGGCTCACGCGCGTCACGAGGTCACGGTCCATCGCGCTCCTGTTTTTCGGCCTGCTTGAGCGAACGGAAGAGATCGCGGAATCCGGCGGCGATTCCCACGCCCATGCCGATCAGCGTGAGCCATGGGCTTGTATCGAGCCACCGATCGATGAAGTACCCCCCCACCGTGGCACCTGCGGTGGAAACCACGAAGGTGATTCCCACGGTCGCGAGCGTGCCGAGGGTACGCCAGGGGGACGGCTCCGAAGCCCCCATGTGAACAGGAACACTATCACAGCGCCGCGGCCCGCACAAGGGGGCAAACGCGTTGATTTCACGGACCAATCCCAGGGGGCGGGGGCGTCAGTCACGCACAAGGCTGCGCTCCGCCGGGGTGCGGTGCGCGGCCTCAGCCAAAGACGCCTCCCATGCGCGTGCCGGCGATGCGGTTGATGAGGATCGTGCTGATGGCGGCCACGAGGATGAGGATCACGCCGAGCGCGGCGGCCTCGTTGGCGCTGCCTGCGATGTAGAAGGCGAAGATGCCGTTGGTGATGGACTCCCAGCCGCCCAGCGCGAGAAAGAGGACGGCCGAGGCCTCCTGCAGCGAGGTCATGAAGGAGAAGAGGCTGCCGACCAGCACCCCCTTCCAGATCATGGGGAGCGTGATGTCCCGGAAGCACCGCAGCCCCGAGGCCCCCACGCTGGCCGCGGCCTCCTCCATGGAGGGGTGCACCAGCTGGAGCGAGGCGTAGGAGCCGCGCACCGTGTAGGGCAGCCGCCGCACGGCCAGCACCAGCGGCATGATGATCCAGAAGGACGTCAGCCCGCGGTCGAAGCCGGGCAGGTCGAAGTGGAAGGCCCGGATGTAGGCGATGCCGATGGCGGTCCCGGGGATGGCCAGGATCAGCGTGTTGAGCGCATCCAGCGCCCCGCGTCCCGGCACGGTGGAGCGGCCGAGGAGCCACGCGATCGGGACCCCCACGGCGATGCAGATCCCGACCGCGATCCCCGAGTACAGGAAGCTGTTGAGGATGTACTTCGGCGTCTCCACGATCACGCGCTCGTAGTACTGGATGGTGTAGGCCACGGGCAGCGGCGTGAGCGACCACCCCTTGCCCACGGACGCCAGCGTCACGCCGATGTACGGGATGAAGGAGAAGAGCAGCACGAGGGAGAAGAATGCCACCGTGACCGCCTGCCTGGACGCCGAGAGCCGGCGCCGGGCGATCTTCGAGTAGGAGAGCGACGAGTAATCCTTGAGCCCCACGTAGTGGCGGGCCGCCAGCAGGAAGAACACCGCCAGGAGCACCATGAGCGCCGAGATGACGATGCCCATGCGGAAGATGCGCTTGTCCACGAACTGGACGATGTTGAGGTAGGCTTGCGGCGCCAGCAGGTCCTGCACCCCGAGCACCAGCGGCGTCGCGAAGTCCGAGAAGGTCCAGATGAAGACCAGCAGCGCCCCGGCGATATAGCCCGGCGTCGTCAGCGGCAGCGTCACCGTCCAGAACTTCCTCCAGCCCCGGGCGCCCACGCTCTCGGCCGCCTCCTCCAGCGACGGGTCGATCTTGCCGAGGGCGTCCACGACGTTGAGCGTGATCATGGGGAAGAGGTGGAGGGTCTCCACCAGCACCACCCCGTGGATCCCATAGACGAAGTTGACGGGCCGGAGCATGTCGAGCCAGTCCATCAGGAGCACGTTCACGGTCCCCGCCCGGCCCAGGATGAAGGTGAAGCCCAGCACCCCCACCAGCGGCGGCGAGATGATCGGGATGATGGTGAGGTAACTGAAGAGGTTCCGCCCCCAGAAGTCGAAGCGGACGAGGAGGAAGGCGACGGCGATGCCGAGCGCGGAGGAGGTGATGACGGTCACCACGCCCAGGATCAGGGAGTTCCAGAGCGAGCGCCGGTAGAACTCGTCGGTGAAGAAGTCCTGGAAATTCGCCAGCGTGAAGCGGCCGGCCCCGTCCGTCACGGCGTCGTAGAAGATCCGGCACAGCGGGTAGACGAGAAAGAGGATCAGGAATGCCCAGATCAGCCCCACGCCCAGGAGGAGCGGGAGGCGGGCACTACGCATCGTCGGCCACCGCCAGCGTGACGGAGAGCGGGAAGTGGAGCGCCACCGCCGCGCCGAGCGGCAGAGGGTCGTGGTGCCAGGGGTCCCGGATGTCGGCCTTGAGCACATGCCCCCCCTCGGTCTCCACGTCGTAGCGGAGGGTGCTGCCGAGGTAGGAGGCGAAGGACACGCGCCCCCGGATCACGTTGCCGTCAGCGGGGGGGGCGGCTGCGGCCGCGGCGATGGCCACGTTCTCGGGCCGGATGGCCAGCACGCAGCGCTCCACCCGGCCGGCGGCCTCGCCGGGTATGGCCTCGAGCCGCCCCAGCGCCGTCTCCACCACGAGGCGGTCCCCGCGCCGCTCCCGCACCTGTCCCGGCACCAGGTTGTTCGTCCCCACGAAGTCGGCGACGAAGCGCGTCCGCGGCCGCTCGTAGAGCTGCTTCGGCGTGCCGATCTGGAGCACCCGCCCGTCCTTCATGACGGCCACGCGATCCGAAAGCGAGAGCGCTTCTTCCTGGTCATGCGTCACGTAGACGGTGGTGATGCGCAGCTCCTGCTGGAGCTTGCGGATCTCGGCGCGGACCTGGACGCGGATCTTCGCGTCGAGATTGGACAGCGGCTCGTCCAGCAGCAGGATGTCGGGGTTCAGGACCAGCGCCCGGGCCAGCGCCACGCGCTGCTGCTGGCCGCCCGAGAGCTGGCCGGGATAGCGGTGCTCGAAGCCCGCCAAGTTCACCTTGCGGAGCCCCTCGGCGAGCCGGGAGGCGATCTCCGCGGCGGAGAGCCTCCGGAGCTTGAGGCCGTAGGCGACGTTGGCGGCCGCGGTCATGTGCGGCCAGAGCGCGTAGTTCTGGAAGACCATGCCGATGTTGCGCTCGTAGGGGGGCAGCCCGTTCACGACGCGGTCGCCGAACCGGACCTCGCCGGCATCGGGCTGGTAGAAGCCGGCCAGCAGCCGGAGCAGCGTGGTCTTGCCGCATCCCGAGGGGCCCAGCAGCGTGAACAGCTCGCCGTCGGCCACGACGAGGTCGGCGTGGTCGACGGCGGTGACCGTCCCGAAGCGCTTGACGAGCCCCGAGATGGCGATCTTCACGTCACTTCTTCTTCAGCTCTTCCCACTTGGCCTCGATGTCCGAGCGGTACTTGGTCTTGAGCGCCTCGGAGCGCTTGGCCGCCACGCCCTCGTCGTAGACGTTGGCGACCTCCTGGTCGAAGTAGGAGCGGACGCCGCCCGTGAACTGCACCGCCAGCTCGGCCGTGGAGCCCGGCGCGCCCTGGACCTTGTACCTGGGCGTGATGGGGAACAGCCCGCGCTCCATGAAGACCTTCTGGCCGCGCTCCGTCAGCAGGAACTCGATGAAGGCGCGCGCGGCCTTCGGATTGCGGGCGCCCGCCAGGATCGCCATGGGCTCGGGG
>MGBV01000166.1:0-22889 GCA_001788415.1 Candidatus Rokubacteria bacterium GWC2_70_16
GTTGATGTTCGGCAGGCCGAAGCGCGAGCGGTCGGTGGCGATCATGAGGTCGCAGGACACCGCCAGCTCGAGCCCAGCGCCCAGGCAGAGCCCGTCGATGGCGGCGATCACGGGCTTCTTCGCGAAGCGGATGGCGCCGAAGGTCTCGTGGAGCAGCCGCCCCATCTCGCGGCTGCCGATGGGCGGCATGTCCTTCACCATGGCCACGTCGATGCCGGCCGAGAAGGCGCGCGGCGAGGCCGAGTCCAGCACGGCCACGCGCACGGCCCTGTCCTCCTGGAGCGCGCCGACGGCCGCCCGGATCTCCTCGAGCATCGTCCGGTTGATGGCATTCAGCACCTCGGGGCGATTGAGGGTGATGGTGGCCACACCCGCCTCGGTCGTGTACCGGATCGTCTCGTAGCTCATGGCCTTTCCCTCAGCGTCCCTGGAACACGGGGGGGCGCTTCTCGCGGAAGGCGCGCAGGCCCTCCTGGTGGTCCTGGCTCTGGAAGCAGAGCGTCTGCACGTAGCACTGGCACTGGAAGTCCGTGGCCATGTCCCGCCCGAGCCCGTCGTAGAGGGCGCGCTTCGTGGCCCTGAGCGCGAGGGGCGGGCCCGCGGCGAGTCGCGCCACGGTCTCGCCTGCGGCGCTGTCGAGCTCGGCCGCCGGCAACGCGCGATTCACGAGCCCGATGCGCTCCGCCTCCTTCCCGCTGATCACCTCGCCCAGCAGGAGGAGCTCCGCCGCCTTCGCCACCCCCACGAGACGCGGCAGGAGATAGCTCACGCCCGCGTCCGCCCCGCTGAGCCCCACGCGGGTGAAGGCGAAGCCGAGGCGGGCATCCTCCCGCGCCAGGCGCAGGTCGCAGGCCATGATGATCCCCAGCGACCCCCCGAAGGCATCGCCATTCACCTTCGCGACGACGGGGACGCTGAGCTCCCTCAGCCGCTGCGCCACCTCGCAGTACACGCGCACCCCGCGGTCGATGGCGAAGGGGTCGCCCTTCACCTCGTCCATCGAGGCCAGATCGCCGCCGGCGCTGAAGGCCCGCCCGGCGCCGGTGACGAGCAGCACGCGCAGCTCCTCGCGCCTCCGCAGGGCCTCGAGCGCCTCGCAGATCTCGTCGCCCATGCGCAAGCTCAGCGCATTGAGCTTCTCCGGCCGGTTGAGCGTGAGCGTCGCGACGCCTTTCGCCTCCTCGCACGTGATGGTCTCGAATGGCATCCCGTCCTCCGTTCAGGTGATGGGCGCGAAGTGCGCGATGTCGAGCAGGCTGCCGCTCCGCGCCTCGCGCCAGACGGGGCGGAGCCTCAGCCCTCGCTCGAGGCGGCGCGGGTCGCCGCCGATCGCGTGCAGGAGATCGGTGTCGGCCCCGTCGAGACGCAGGAGCCCGAGGGTCACCGGGGGCGGAGGCAGATGGGGCAGCGGCAGATGCACGGTGGTCCAGCTGACGAGCGCTCCCTCCGGCCCCACCTCGATCCAGTCGCCCGTGTCCTCCCAGCAGCCGGCGCAGAAGCTCCGGGCCGGGACGAGCACCTTCTTGCACGATGAGCAGCGCGTGCCCAGGATGCGCCGCTCGTCGCGCAGCGCCACGAGGAAGCGGCTCGCCGCGGCGCCCGCCGCATAGCTGAATGGAATCGTGATGCTGCCGGGGAAGACCAGCGGCTCGCTCATGGCCGGAGCACCCGGAAGAGGCGGATATCGCCCATGTCGCCCTGGCGCGGCTCTCTCAGCACGGCTTCCACGCGGAGCCCGAGCTCGAGCCGGCCGAGGTCGGTCTCGTCGAGGTAATGGTTCAGCGTGGTGTCGGCGCCGTCGAGCTGGATCAGCCCCATGCCGAAGGGCACCGGGCGCGGTTGTCCCGTGGTGGGGTCGAGGAAGGGGAAGTGGACCACGGTGAAGGCGCGGAGCGTCCCCTGCGGGCCCACGGGCACCCACTCCTCCATGCGACGGAAGCAGTTCCCGCAGACAGGGCGGGGTGGGAGATAGACGCGCCGGCAGGCGGGACAGCGCAGCGCCAGGATGAGGCCGTCATCCCTGAGGGCCTCGAAGAAGCGGGTGAAGTGGCTGCCGGCGGCATAGTGCCACGTGAGATCCAGCGAGGCCCGAACGCGCAGCAATGGTTGGGGCATCAGCCTGGGTCACTCGACAGGATGAGAACATCCGACCAGGCGTAGACGCCGTAGCCGGTCACGAGGGCCAGACGCGCGCCCGGCACCTGGCGCTGGCCGCCCTTGCCGTGGAGCTGCAGGGCGGCCTCGGCGGTGCGGATGACGCCCGAGGCGCCGATGGGGTTCGTCGAGAGCACGCCGCCCGAGGGATTCACCGGCAGCTGGCCGTCCATGGCGGTGACGCCATCCTCGATGAGGCGCCCCGCCTCGCCCTCCTTGCAGAAGCCGAGCGCCTCGTACCAGGCCAGCTCCGCGTAGGACACCGGCTCGTAGATCTCGGCCACGTCGAATTGCTCGAGCGGCTCCGTGACCCCCGCCTGCGCATAGGCCTCGCGCGCGGCGTCCCTGAGCGTCCGCATCGTCACGAGCCGCCTGTCGAGGTCGCCGATATAGGGATGGTCGTGACGGGTCGCCGCCGCCCGCACCCAGGCCGGCCTCGGGCACCTGCGCCGGGCCACTTCCTCCGCCGCGTAGACGAGCGCGCAGGCGCCGTCGGAGGTCGGGCACATCTCGAGCATGTGGATGGGCCAGGCAAGCACGCTCGAGGCCAGCACCTGCTCCACCGTGAGCCCGGGCTGCTGCAGATGCGCATACGGGTTCCGGGCGGCATTGCGCCTCGCCTTCACCGCCACCTTCGCCGCCTGCTCCTGGGTGACGCCGCGCTCGGCCATGTACTGGGAGATCGAGAGCGCGAAGTTGCCGATGGCGGCCGAGGCCACGTGGCGGTCCCACATGGGATCGGTGAGCGCCATGCCGGCCGCGGTCTGCCCCTCGGACTGCTTCTCGAAGCCGACCACCAGGACCGTGTCGAACATCCCCGAGGCCACCTGGAGCGCCCCTGCGATGGCCCCCGAGGTGCCGGAGGTGCCGCCAGTGGCGATCTTGAGCACGGGCTTGCCCGCCCCCGCGGCGCCCTCGGCGCACCACAGCTCCGGCAGCGCCCGCCCCTCGAACAGCTCCATGTTGGCCAGCACCACGGCATCGATGTCGCCCGGGGTCATCTCCGCGTCGGCCAGCGCGCGGCGCGCCGCCTCCCGCACCAGCTCCTGCTGGCTCACGTCGTCGCGCTTGCGCGTGTGCTCCGTCTGCCCCGTCCCGATGACGGCCACCCGGCGGCGCCACTTCATCTCAGGCGCCCACCACGACCACCGAGTGGTGCTGGCCCGCGGGCCCGTGAGTGCCATGGGCGATGGCGCGCCGGACGCCCGCGACCTGGCGGCCTGCCGCCTCGCCGCGCACCTGGAGCACCGCCTCGGCCAGCCGCGCCAGCCCGGCCACAACGAAGGGCGAGCCGCCGAGCATGCCGCCCGAGGGGTTCACCGGCAGCCGGCCGCCGGGGACCGTGATGCCGTCCTCGAGGAGCCGGGCCCCCTCGCCTGGACCGCAGAGCCCGAGTCCCTCGCACCAGAGCAGCTCCTGGTACGAGAAGGCCTCGGAGCACTCCACCACCTGGACCTCGCCCAGCGGGCGCTCGATCCCCGCCATGGCGTAGGCGCGACGGCTGGCGGCCGCCAGCGCCTCCGTGGCCGTCAGATCGCGGTCTCCGAGATAGTGAGGCTCGCAGGCATAGCCTGCCCCCAGGAGCGCCACGGCCCTGTTGCAGCCGAGGCTCTTCGCGCGCTCGGGACTGGCCAGGATCAGCACGCAGGCGCCATCGGTGGCAGGCGCCGCATCCAGCGCCCGCAGCGGATCGGCGATCATGGGAGAGGCCATCACCTCGGCGGCGGAGCGCGCAGGACCGCGCGGGGCCAGCGGGCTGGCGCGCGCGCTCCGCGTGTTCTTCTCGACCACTCGGGCCCAGTGGCGAGCGCCCGGGCCGTGGCGCGCCTGGTAGGCGCGAGCCTGCAAGCCTGCCGCCGAGAGGAAGTCGAGCCCAAGCGGCTGTTGGCAGATCGGGTCCACGGCCCAGTTGGAGCAGGCCCAGTGCTGGCCCTCGGACATCTTGCAGTGGGCGGCCACGAGCACCGTGCCGTAGGCCCCCGCTGCCACCGTCATCGCGGCGTGGATGGCCGCGAGGAGCCCGTCGCCGGCCACGCGCGCCTCGGGCTTCATGACGGCCCCCACCACCTCGGTGACCTGGATGTTGGAGGCAGTGCGCCCGTCCCAGAGGTCCACCGAGGCGGTGACGACGGCGTCCACCTCCTCCATGCCGATCCGCGCATCGCCCAGCGCCCGCTCGACGGCCTCCAGCACCATCTCGGGAATGGCCTGATGCGGCTTGGCGGCCTCGTAAGCCGTCTGGCCGACGCCGATCACGACGGCTCCCGTCACAGCCGCTCCTCGGCGGCGATGATCTCCCGCATGATCTCGCTGGTGCCGGCGCCGATGGTGAAGCCCGACACGTCGCGGTAGAGGCGGCAGATGGGGAACTCCTCGATGTTGGCGTAGCCTCCGTGGAGCTGGAAGACCTCGCCGACCACGCGCTTCACCGCCTCCGTGGCGAAGAGCTTCGCCATGGAGATCTCCTTGTGCGCCTTGCCCACGCTTACCATGCGGTCGCACGCGTAGTAGGTGAGCTGGCGCGAGGCCTCCATCTGCGTCCGGATGTCGGCCAGGCGGTGGCGCCAGACCTGGTGCTGGAGGATGGCCTTGCCGAACACCTCGCGGGCGCGCCCGTACTTGAGCGCCTCCTCCCAGGCCACCTGCATGAAGCCGTTGGCGAAGGAGGCCAGCACCAGCCGCTCGCCCTGGAAGTGGTCGAGGATGTACTGGAAGCCCTTCCCCTCCTCGCCGATGAGGTAGCGGGCCGGCACACGGCAGCCGTCGAAGGCGAGCTCCGCGGTGTCGCTGGCGCGGGCCCCGAGCTTGTCCAGCGCCCGCCCCACCGTGAACCCCTTCGTGTCGGTGGGGAAGACGATGAGGCTCAGGCCCTTGGGCCCCTCGCCGCCGGTGCGGACGGCCAGGGTGATGAAGTCCGCCCGCGTGCCGTTGGAGATGAAGATCTTCGACCCATTGACGACGTAGTCCCCGCCCTCGCGTCGCGCCGTCGTGCGCAGCCCCGCCACGTTGGAGCCGAAGCCCGGCTCGGTCACACCGAGGGCCCAGATCGTCTCGCCGCGGATGGCGGCCGGGAGCAGCTCGCGCCTGAGCTCCTCGGGCCCCTCGTCGTGGAGCACGGCGGTGGCGAACTCGCTCTGCACGAGCATGCTCACGCCGATGCCCACCGACAGCGAGCGCATCAGCTCCTCGCAGAGGATCAGCGTGTACCAGTGGTCGAGGCCGCTGCCGCCGTACTCGGGCCTGAACCGGATGCCGAGGTAGCCCAGCTCGCCCATGCGCCTGAAGGCCTCGCGCGGCACGAGCCCGGCCCGCTCCCACTCGTCCGCCCGGGGCAGGAGCTCCCGCAGGACGAACTCGCGCAGGTGCTTCCTGAACAGGTCGTGGTCCTCAGTGAAGTAGCGCGAGTCAGCGGTCATGGGCGCTCCCCCTCGCGGGCGGTCACCCGCGCACGATGCCGAGCTGCTTCGCGTAGTCGCGGAGGACCTGCTTCACCGATCCCTCCGCCACGATCTCTCCGGTGAGCCCGAACTCGTACTCGATGGCGCTGCGCACGTCCATGTAGGGCACCGCCCGCGCCGCGCGCTTGACGGCCAGGAGGGCGCCCAGCGGGTTCCGCGCGAGCCGCCCGGCCTCGGCCCTCGCCTGCTCCGCCAGCTCGGCGGCCGGCACCACCTTGTCCACCAGGCCTATCGCGAGGGCCTCGAGCGCCGAGAGCGTCTCGCCGGTGAGCGACATCTGGAGCGCCCGCGGCATCCCGATCCTGAGCCAGAGCTTGGTCATGAGCGGGTTGATGCCGAAGCGGATCTCGGGTCTCCCGAAGGAGGCGCCCTCGGCGGCCACGATGACATCGCCGGACAGCGCCAGGTCGAAGCCCCCTGCGAAGGCCGGGCCCGCCACCGCCACGACCAGCGGCTTCTTGAAGAAGTAGGTGCGCTCGGTGAACTCCAGGGCCCGGTGGGCGAAGGCGCGGAAGTCGGTCTCGATGACCTCCTTGAGGTCGAAGCCGGCGCTGAAGCAGTCGCCGCCTCCAGTGAGGACGACGGCCTTCACGCGCGAGTCGACCTCGAGGGCGCCCAGCGCCGTCTCCAGCTCGTCGCGCAGCGCCATGCTCAGCGCGTTCTTCTGCCGCTTCCGGTGGAGCTCCACGACGGCCAGCGGGGGCTCTTCCGTCACCAGCACCAGGGGCTCGCTCACTGGGGGCCTCCTCGGGTCAAGGGTAGACTGAATGATATTCAGTCCGTGAGGCATCTTCAACCAAGAATTTGGGC
The DNA here is from genome assembly GCA_001788415.1 of Candidatus Rokubacteria bacterium GWC2_70_16. GTDB lineage: Bacteria > Methylomirabilota > Methylomirabilia > Rokubacteriales > CSP1-6 > UBA12499. Next base: position 6,423 of record MGBV01000166.1, read on the forward strand.
GGGGGCGAAAGGCCTTCCGCGATTGACGGGGGGCGCTCGCCTCCGTATCCTGCCCGTCATGACCAACACACTCCCGACCCCCTTCGTGGACCTCCTATCCTCGCGCGCCCGCTTCGGCTGGGGCGGACCCGTCGGCACCCAGCGGCCCGTCACCAATGCCCGCTACGAGTTCGGTGGCGGCTTCCCGGACCCCGCCTCCTTCCCTTACGACGCCCTCGCGGAGGCCACGGCCAGGATGCTGAAGGCAGAGGGCGCCCAGGCGCTCACCTATGGCGACCCGCAGGGCTACCGCGGCCTGCGCGAGCTGGTCTGCCACAAGTACGGGCTCTTCGAGGGGCTCAAGGTGGAGCCGGAGAACATCATCGTCTCCAACGGCTCGGGACATGCGCTGTCGCTGGCGCTCAGCGCCTTCGTGGACGTGGGAGACGCGATCCTGTCGGAGGCGCCGACCTTCTCGGGCACGCTCAATACGATCCGCCGGCACGGCCCGCAGGTGCTGGACGTGCCGGTTGACGGAGAGGGAATGGTGACGAGCAGGGCGCGGCAGCGCCTCGAGGCCCTCCGCCGCGAGGGGCGGCGCTGCAAGGTCATCTACACCATCGACAACTTCCAGAACCCGGCGGGCCCCACCCTCTCGCTGGGGCGCCGCAAGGAGCTGGTGGAGCTGGCCCATGAGTTCGACACCCTGATCCTGGAGGACGATGCCTACGGCGAGCTGCGCTTCGAGGGCGAACACCTGCCGTCGCTGTACGCGCTCGACGGCGGAAGCGGCCGCGTCATCCGCGCAGGCACGGTGTCCAAGATCCTCGGCGCGGGCTTCCGGCTCGGCTGGCTCCTGGCGCCGAAGGAGATGATCCCCGCCTTCCAGGGCTTCCTCTTCGGCGGCGGCGTGAGCCCCTTCGCCTCGCGCGTGGCCACCTATTACCTGAGAGACCACCTCGAGTCCCACGTGGCGCTCCTCGTGGAGGTCTATCGCGCCAAGCGGGATGCCATGCTGCGCGGGCTGTGGGAGGTGCTGGAGGGGACGGACGCGGAGATCAGCAAGCCCGAGGGGGGCTTCTTCGTGTGGATCAAGCTGCCGGCGGGCACGGATACGGCGCGGCTCCTGGACCTGGCGCGCCAGGCCGAGGTGCAGTTCACGCCGGGCCCGGCCTTCTTCCCCAACGGCGGCGGCGAGGGCTTCATCCGCCTGGCCTACAGCTACGAGCCACCCGAGAAGTGCTACGAGGGCGCCCGCCTCATGGCCCGCGCCATCATGGGGTCAGGTCTTGCATTACGACATCGGTAGGGGTGCGGTCTTGCATTCTGATATAGAAGAGGGCCCTGGTCATCGTGTACCGCCCGGAGCGCAGCAGCGGCGGGGCCGCGGCTACGTGTCGGATTTCAAGACCTGACCCCCACGACGTGCAGATAGATCTCCGCGTGCCGGTGGGGTTGCCGGTGCCGCAGGTGGCCGACTTCATCGCGGCGTGCGAGGACGCCGGCTTCGACGGCGTCGGCGTCCACGACCACCCGCACAGCGGGCGCGACGTGTACGTGACGCTCGGGCTCGCCGCGGCGCGGACCCGGCGCCTGCGTCTCTACCCGGCCACCTCGAGCCCGGCCGTGCGCCACCCGCTTCTCCTCGCCTCGGCGGCCCATAGCCTGGAGGAGATCGCCCCGGGACGCATCTGCCTCACCGTGGCGCCGGGCTTCCTCGCGGTGCGGAGCATCGGCCGGCCGCGCGCCAGGCTCGTGGACATGCGCGCCGCGGTGCTCGAGCTGCGTCGGCTCCTGGCGGGCGGCACCGTGAGCTTCGGCGAGACGGAGAGCCGGCTGAGGAATGCGAGCCCGCGGCCGACCCCCGTGTATCTCCTGGCCGCGGGCCCCCGCATGGTTGAGCTGGCCGGCGAGGTGGCCGACGGCGCGCTGATGCTAGTCGGGCTCCACCGCGACGCCGTCGGCGCCGCGCGGCGCCATCTCGAGGAGGGCGCGCGCCGCGCCGGCCGCTCGCTGGACGGCTTCCGCACGATCTTCATCGTGCCCATCGCCGTCGAAGAGAGGGTGGAGGCGGCATGGCGCTGGGCCCAGCGCTGGTTCGCCCCCGGGCACCCGTGGCTCCTCTACCCGAGCGCATCCAACCTTTACTGGCTGCGCCGCGCCGGGATCGATCTCCCGGAGGCGGTCGCGCCGGAGACGATCTCCGACGGGGAGGCCGCGCGGATCTGCGATGCCTTCGGGCTCTTCGGCCCGGCCGAGCGCTGCCTGGATCGCCTCGTGCAAGCCCGCGAGGAGGCCGGGGTGGAGCACGTGTTCCTCTTCCCCGCCCACACGCTCGACGGCGGGTACGACATGCCCGGGCGGGAGGTCGAGGCCTTCGCCCGGATCATGCGGCCGCGCCTTCCCCGATGACGCTGCCGATCAGGACCGCGGATGAGCTGGCCGATCCCGCGCTCGAGGCGCGCTGGAGCGCTCGCCTGGCCCATCCGCAGATGGCCCTCCTGCGGCGCATCCTGAGGCGCTTCGCCGAGCGCGGCGGCCCCGTCCCGGTGGCCGATCTCCACGGGGCGCTCCCCGAGCGCGAGGCCCGCGCGGCGCAGGACGCCCTCGCCGCGCTGGATGCCGACGATCTCATCCGCCTCGCCGGCGACCGGATCGACCTCGCCTACCCCTTCTCGGCCGGCCCCACGCCCTTCGCCCTGCGCCTGACGGGCGGGCGACAGCGCTACGCCGTCTGCGCCATCGACGCGCTCGGCATCGCGCCGATGCTGGGCGAGCCCGTCGGCATTGTCTCCGAGTGCCACCACTGCCGCATGCCACTGGCGCTGTCGGTGATGCCGGACGGCCCGGCGCCCGATGCCGAGGGAATCATGGTGTGGGTGGGGCAGCGCGAGGCAGGCGCCCACCGGATCGCCTCCTCGCTCTGAACGACGCTCAACTTCTTCCGGTCGGAAGAGCATGCGCGGGCCTGGTGGGAGAGACATCCGGACGCCCCCGGCGCGGCGGCCACCGTCGGCGAGGGCTTCACGCTCGCCCGCCGGATCTTCGGCGACCTGCTGCGTGGTGCTATGCTGGCTCGCGACGCCATCCGGGAGGGGCGCGGGCCATGGGACTCGAGCAGCAGCTCACCGACAGGCTGACGCAGGCCATCAAGGAGAAGGACGCGCTCACCGCGGACGTGGTGCGCATGCTCAAGACCAAGCTGATGGAGCGCCGCACGGCCAAGGGCTTCGCGGGCGTGGTGGACGACGCCCTGGTCCTGGACGTCATCGGCGCCTACCGCAAGCAGCTCCAGAAGGCGCTCGGCGAGTTCGAGAAGCTGGGCGAGCGCGGCGCGGCGCAGGCCGCCCAGCTCCGCTTCGAGGTCGGCTTCTGCGAGCGCTACCTGCCCGCGGGGCTCGACGAGGCGGCGCTGCGGGCACTGGTCCAGGAGCGCGTCGCCACGCTCGGCGTGTCCGATGTCAAGCAGGTGGGCCGGCTCGTCGGCGATATCATGAAGACCCACAAGGGGCGGGTCGAGGCCGCCGCAGTCAAGCGCATCGCCGAGGAGCTACTGAGGGCATAACGACATGGACTGGCAACCGGAGCTGGACGAGCTGAGGCGCCGCGAGGCGCTGGCCGAGCAGCTCGGCGGGTCCGAGCGCGTCCGCCGGCAGCACGAGGGCGGGCGCTACACGATCCGGGAGCGCATCGCGCTCCTCGCCGACCCCGGCAGCTTCCACGAGATCGGCAAGATCGCCGGGCAGGCAATCTACGACGCGCGGAATGACCTCGCCGGCTTCACCCCGTCCAACTTCGTGTTCGGCCGGGCCACGGTGGACGGGCGCCCCGTGGTCATCGGGGGGGACGATTTCACGGTGCGCGGCGGGTCGGCGGACGCGACCATCAGGGAGAAGCACTTCACCTGCGAGCAGATGGCGCATGACCTCCGGCTGCCGCTGATCCGCCTCGTGGAGGGCTCCGGCGGCGGCGGCTCGGTGAAGACCATCGAGACCACCGGCCGCGCCAATGTCCCCGGCGTCACCGGCTGGGAGTGGGTCGTCACGAATCTGGGTACGGTCCCGCGGGTGGCGATGGGCCTGGGCTCCGTGGCCGGGCTCGGCGCAGCCCACCTGGCCGCCTCGCATTATTCCGTCATGATCAAGGGACGCTCGGCCATGTTCGTCGCCGGGCCGCCCGTCGTCGAGCGCCTCGGCCAGAAGCTCACCAAGAACCAGCTCGGCGGATGGGAGATCCAGCTCAAGGCCGGGGCCGTGGACCATGCCGTGGACACCGAGGAGGAGGCCTTCGCCTGCGCCCGCCGCTTCCTGTCCTATCTCCCCTCCTCCATCGACGAGCTGCCGGCGCGCGGGCCGCGGACCGACGATCCCGGGCGCCGCGAGGAGTGGCTCCTCCACGCCGTCCCGCGCGACGTCCGCAAGACGTACAAGATGCGCGCCATCGTGGAGGCCGTCGTCGACCAGGGCTCCTTCTTCGAGATCGGGGCGCTCTACGGCCGCCCGATCATCACGGGCCTGGCCCGGCTCGATGGCTGGCCCGTGGCGCTCATGGCCAGCGACCCCCTCTTCTACGGCGGCACCTGGACGGCGGATGCCTGCCAGAAGGTCGAGCGCTTCGTGGACCTGGCGCAGACCTTCCACCTGCCGGTGGTCTACCTCGTCGACTGCCCCGGCTTCCTCATCGGGCTCGAGGCGGAGCAGACGGGCACCATCAAGCAGGGCGTCCGCGCCATGTCGGCCATCTGGCAGACCACCATCCCCTGGTGCGCCGTGATCGTCCGCAACGCCTTCGGCGTCGCCGGCGCCGCCCACAGGCACGGCGGCCGCTACTGCCCCCGCTACGCCTGGCCCTCGGGCCGCTGGGGCTCGCTGCCCCTCGAGGGCGGCATCGAGGCCGCCTACCGCGCCGAGCTGGACGCCGCCCCCGACCCGGCGGCGAGGCTCGGGGAGATCGACGCCCGCCTCACCAAGCTCCGCTCGCCCTTCCGCTCCGCCGAGACCTTCTGGATCGAGGAGATCGTGGACCCCCGCGACACGCGCCCGCTCCTCTGCGACTTCGCCAACCTGGCCGCCCCGCTCCGGCGGCCCGGCCCCTCGACCCACCAGATGCGCCCGTAGCCCGATGCTTGCTCGACGGGGGGCGCGCGCGGTATAGTCGGCCCGTCCGGAACGATAGGGAACGGCCGCATGACCCTTCGACGTGAGCCAACGGGGCACCCGTTCGGCGCGAGCGCGCGCTCAACCGCGGGCCGGCCCCGGTGAGGAGCCCGGCCGCCCGGATGTTCGGCCCGTGACCCCGTCGGCAGCCTTGGAGAGTATGCGCACCGGGATACGCTGCGCGAGAGTACCTCCACTCTCCACGCGCGAAGGTCGCTCCACGCGGAGGCAAGCGCCCGGATGGAGAGGCCTGGGAGCCAGTAGAAGCGGCCGCGCCCGGGCCGGCATACGCTGCCTGACTTCGGAGGGGTTCCGATACTACGCAGCTCAGCCTATCCTGACCCCGAAGTCGAGCTGCACCACCGAGGAGAACGGCATGCCGCTCGTCAAGTGTCCACATTTGGGGGCGCCCTTGGCATGACGTCTTCCGGGCTTCAGGTAGTGTAGGCCTCTAACATCCGGTTGGATGGCGCTCGGACCAGGATGACGCCGAAGGGGAGGGCCGAGAGGTTCTGCTGGAACTCCAGGTTTCGGTCCATGGTGACCAGCACATCATAGGTGCCGCGCATGAGGCGGAGCAGCTCGCCGTTCTTGATGCCCGCCCAGCCACGGCCGACGACCGTTTGGACGTCGTAGCCGTGAAGCTCTTGAGCGAGGTCTAGCGGGAGTTGCTCGTCAAGAAGAACGCGTACCGCCCAGGAGCGAGTCGCGCGCGAGGTCGAGCGCAGCGACGGCCTGCTCACGCTTTACCGACGGGAACTGCCGGAGGAACTCGCCAAGGGTGTCGCCCCCCTCGAGGTAGTCGAAGAGCGACTGCACCGGGACCCGGGTGCCGACGAAGACCGGCGTTCCACCGAGGATGTCAGGATCGCTGTGGAACACTTGGCTGAGCGGCGTCATGCTGACAGGTCCCCCTCGAACGAGTATACACGCGAGCCAGTCGGATACCCAACCCCGGCATCCAGCCGACCACGGCTCCACCCTGTGCGTCTGCGACTTCGCCACCCCGGCGGCCCCGCTGCGCCGGCGCGCTGCGCTCTTCCGCGATGTGTCCCGGCCGCGTCAGGCGAGCCAGCTGAGCTCGAAGCCCTGGCCGGCGGCGCGCACCCGGCCGCCGTGGGGGGCGGCGAAGTGAGCGGGCAGCAGCAGCGCCCCGCGCTCGCAGCACAGCTCGAGCAGCCGCCGGCGCGAGGCCGCGGAGGCCGCCGGGTCGAAGCACGCGACCGTGCTCCAGTCGGGGTGGTACACCTGGAACGGGTGGTGGATGGTGTCGCCGGCGAACACCGCCTCGGAGCCTCGCGACGCGAGGCGGATCTGGGCATTGCCGGGCGTGTGCCCTGGCGCCAGCTCGACGGTGAGGGTGCCGTCCACCGCATGCCCGTCCTCGATCATCTCGGCGCGCCCCGCCTCCACGATGGGCAGCACGCTGTCGGCGAACGCGTTGCGACGGATGGGGCTCGGGTCCGGGTGCGCGAGGCAGTGCTCGTACTCGATGCGCGAGAAGAGGTAGCGCGCCCTGGGGAAGGTGGGAACCCAGCGGCCGTCCTCGAGCACGGTGTTCCACCCGACATGATCGGCGTGCAGGTGGGTGCACATCACGTAGTCCACGTCCTCCGGCGCCGCGCCCGCGGCGCGCAGCCGCTGGAGGAACGGGGTGTTCATCCGGTGCCAGTGCTCGCGGGGCAGCCGGTCCTTGTCGTTGCCGATGCAGGCGTCGATGAGCACGGTGTGGCGGCCGGTCCTGACGACCCAGCTGTGCATGCTGAGCACGAGCGCCCCACGCTCCGCGATGTAGTGCTGCGGCGCGAGCCAGGGCAGGTGCGGGCGCAGTCGCTCCGCGTCGAAGGCAGGGAAGAAGCCCGCGGCCGTGAAGCTCGTGTCGATCATCTCCTCGATGCGGATGCAGGTGGCGTCGCCGACCGTCAGTCTGTCCATTCTGGTCCCTCGTTCCTCCCCGTCTCGACCCGGCCTGTCCCGGTTCCCCCCTGGCGCGGGCTGACCGCTGGCGATTGTGCGCCCTTGCGGCCGCGTCTGCCACCCCCCGGGGCGGCCTCGGGTTTGCTCATCCCGGCGGCTGGCAGTACCATGCGGTGCCGCGACCTCCGCGAGCAGGGGGAGCCCTGGGACTCGAGCAGCAGCGCGCCGCCCAGAGCTGGCCCGAGTCCCCCCACGAATCGGGGAGCGCGCAGTAGGCGGGATCGTCGTAGCGATCGAGCCTGAAGGCGCCCTCGGTGCCAGCATGAGTCAGACGGCCCCTCCCTCCGGGCTCTCTGAGGAGGGCGAGACGGGATGACCCCATGGAGACTTAGGTGGCGCTAGGGCGCATAAGAAACCCGAACGCCCCTTCGGCCGCGCAACCCGGGCGGCCAGGTCGCGGTTTCCCCGGGCAACTCGGGGCTGCCCCCGGCAGTGCCCAGCCCGAGGAGCGCGAAGGCGAGCGGGGCCATCGCGATCGCCCCGGGGCCCCGCGCGCGGCGCAGGCGCCGGCCAGGGTCAGGGCAGCGCCGACAGTTGAACGGCAGCGCCGCGCGAGCCGAGTCGTCGGTTCCTGCGGTGCCCACGTAGAGGATTCCGGCCATGGAGGTCTCCTGTCGCGACAGTCTCGCGTCAAGCATGACCGCACCCCGGGCGGAATCTGTGCGTATAATCGCGGCAGCATGAAACACTGGCGCGTCACGGCCGTCGGCCTGCTGGCCGTCGTGGTGCTCGCGGTGGGCGTGGCGCCGGCATCCGGGCACGTCAGGAGCCACGCGCTGGCCGCCCCGGACGCCACCGGCACCCAGGCCGGGCTCACCCCGTCGGCCCTCTACGCGGCGCCAGGACTCCCGGCGCCGGTGTGGGGCCTCGCCCTCGCGCTCGTCGTCACGTTGGCGCTGGTGCGGCGGCGTCCGCGCCACACCCTCGCGCTCGTCGTCGCGTTGACACTGACCGTGTTCAGCTTCCAGGCCGGCGTCCACTCGGTCCACCACCTCGGCGCCGGCGACGGGGGCCAGTGTCCGGTCGCCACGGCGGCCGCCCAGACCGCGGGCACCCTCGTTCTGCCGGTGGACGTTCTGCCCGCGCCCGTCCTCCTGGCTCGCTGCGGGGCGTCGCTCGATGATACCGACCCGGCCTGGCGGGCGCTCGGCGCCGAGCGGGACCGGGCTCCCCCCCGCCTCGCGTAGCCTCACCCCCCTGCACGTCGCGCTCACCGCTCACTGACCGTCCGCGGTCCCGGCGAGCGCTCCGCGCGACCCGTGTGACAGCCGATCGATCCCCGAAGGAGGACAGCGTCCGCTCATGGCGCAACGTTGGACGTATCTGCGATGCCGGCTTCCCGGACGTCGCCCCGTCGACCGAGACGGCATGGCGGCCCTTCGTCTCTTTGTACTCGCCGTCCTCGTGGCGGCCGGACCCGCCCTCGGCGCGGAGTTCAGGAGCGGCGTCCTCGAGCCGCCGCGGCCGGCGCCGGATTTCACGCTGCGGACGCCGGCGGGCACCGAGTTCCGCCTCGCGCACCATCGCGGCGACGTCGTCGCCCTGACTTTCGGGTACACGTTCTGCCCGGACGTGTGCCCCACCACGCTCGCCGAGCTCACCCAGGTGCGCGAGCGCCTCGGTGCCGCGGCCAGGCGACTGCACGTCGTCTTCATCACGGCGGACCCGGAGCGCGACACGCCCGAGCGCGTGCGGGCGTACACGCGGGCCTTCGACGCAACGCTCGTCGGGCTCCTGGGCACGGCCGAGGAGCTGGCCCGGGTGCGCAAGGCATACGGCGTGACCGCCCAGAAGCGCGTGGTCCCCGGGACCTCGGCCACGTACCTGGTCGACCACTCAGCCTTCGTCTACGTCATCGACCCCGAGGGCCGGCTGCGGCTCATGTTCCCGTTCGGCACGTCGATCGACGACATGACTCACGACATCGGACTTCTCCTGAGGAGGTAGATCCATGCGAACGATCTCTGTCGTCCTCCCCCTCGCGGCGCTGGCCGCGCTCGTCGTGCTGCTCTCGCCGGCGCCCGCGGCGGCGCAGGCCGCCTCGGCCATCCGCCTCGAGAACCCCTGGGCGCGCCGCGCGCCCGCGCAGGGGGGCCACGGCGGCGCCAACGGCGCCGTGTACGTGACGATCAGGAACGACGGCGTCGAACCCGATGCGCTGGTCTCCGCCGTCTCGGACGCGGCGGCCAGGGGCGAGCTGCACGAGACGGCGAAGGACGGCGACGTGATGAAGATGCGGCCGCTGCCGAAGCTCGACGTCGCCGCGCGCGGCCTGGTGGAGATGAAGCCCGGCGGCCATCACATCATGCTGCTCGGCCTCAAGCGCGACCTGAAGCCCGGCGACAGGGTCACCGTCACGCTGACGTTCGAGAAGGCCGGGCCGATGAGCATCGAGGCCCCGGTGAGGTAGAGGTGGTCGTGGCGATTGCTCGCGCGCGCCAGGTGCTCGCGGCGACCGTCGGCGTCCTGGCGCTGGCGTTCGGCGCCGCCGCCTGGGCCGCGCTCGCCCCGCTCCCTGCCGGTCCGCGCGAGGTCGTGTACGTGATCCCCAGGGGCACGGCGGCCCGCCAGGCGACGGGCGCAGCGCCGCCGACCTTGCCCTCGTCCATGCGGTTCACGCTCGGCGTCCGCGACGTGTTGGTGCTGCGGAACGAGGACGATGCGCCCGCGACGCTCGGCCCGGTCATCCTGGCGCCCGGGCAGACGTACCGCGTCCCGTTCCGTGAGCCCGCGACCTTCCAGCTCGCGTGCTCCCTCCACCGGGACGGCCAGATCGCCATCGTCGTGGAGCCCGCGCCGCCGCCCGGCTGGCGCCGGCTCCTGTGGAGGCTTGGCGCGTGAGGGCGCACACGCGCGTGCGGGAGGCTGCGCCTGCGGGTCCGGCGACTCGAGTCCGTCGGCGGTACTCTCCTGGATGAGGGTTGATCTGGGAGATCGCGTCATGATTCGACGGTCCAACAAAGACACGTGGCCGAGTGGGAACGAGCCCGTGGAAGTCGGAGCCGCCGTCCCGGCACTGGTGAGGGGCGCCGGCCACAGCCGTCCAGCTCAGAGCTGGCCCGAGTCCCCCCAGGAGTCGAGCAGCGCGCGATAGGCCGGATCGTCGTAGCGCTCCAGGCTGAAGGCCGGCGCATAGCGCGGGAGCGGACGCCCGGTGATGTGGTCCGCCAGGAGATCCGCGGCGCCGGCGGCGGCCATCAGCCCGTACCCGGACAGCGCGCCGAGCACCCAGGCGCCCTCCACGGGCAGCGGGCAGGCGAGGAAGCGGTTCTCGCGCGTCTTCGTGTAGTAGCCGCCGTCCACGACGGTTCGCGGCAGGCGCGGCAGGTAGGCGCCGAGTGCCGGGATCATGCGCGACATGCCGCGAATCGCGATCTCGGGATAGGCCGGGTCGAATGCGATCGGGAACGTGGGCTCCACGGGCGCGACGTCGTAGGTCCAGATCAGCAGCACCACCGGGCTGTCCCCGGCGCCCTCGGGTCGGCCGTGGACGCCAGCCTCGAACTCGCCGAGGAGGTACCGATGCGCCTCGGATCGGGCCCACTCCCCGCGTTCGTCCTCGGACCAGGGCAGGCGCACCGGGTCGGCCCAGAGCAGCATGGGGGCATGCCGCGGCACGGCGCCGAGGGTGTCGTTGAAGGCGACCTTGGCGTGACGCTCGCAGAAGACGGGCAAGTCCACGCCGAGCAGCCAGCCCACATGCTTGAGGAAGGGGCCCGCCGCATTCACGAAGCGCCCCGTGGAGATCGTGCGCCGGCCACCGCGCTCCGCCACCGTGACCGACCGCAGGCGCCCGCCCGTCGTGTCGATGCCCTCGACGCGCCCATCGATCAGCCGCACCCCCTTCTCCCGCGCGCGCTCGAGCATGTACATGCCGAGCTGCTGGCCGCTCAGCCAGCCGCAGCGGCGCGCGTGGAGCACGGCCACGGTCTCCTCCGTCAGATAGGGGAAGTGACGCCGGATGAGCGCCGCATCCGTGATGACATCCGCCCCCGTGGGCTCTCCCTCGAAGCCGTCGGGTGGGGCGGGACGGTAGTCGCTGCCGGGGCTGTCATGGAGGCGGGCCGGTCCCGCGCCCAGCGCCTGCGCCTCCTCGGCGCGCCGGATGAACTGCGGCGCCCGGGCGGGGTCGGCGGTGGCGAAGAGGTAGCCGCGGCGGTTCATGCCGAAGACATTGCCGCTCTCGCGCGCCAGCTCTTCCAGGAGATCGATGCTGCGGTTCATCAGTGCCACCATGGCCTCGCCGGGCCCCGGCCACCAGTTCCGGTAGCACTCGGTGGACTTGTCGCTGGTCAAGGACATCGGGGGGCGCTCGTCCACGAGGACCACGCCGGCCACCCCGCGGCGCACTGCGAGGTGATAGGCGGCCGAGATCCCCGCGATCCCCGCTCCACAGATCACGACCTCCGCCGTCGTCTCCCGCATGCCGGCCCCTCACCTCCCTCCGCTCGCCTGTCGGCGTCCCGTCGCGCCAGCGCCCCGGCGGCGCCACCCGGGCAAGCATACTACGCGCGGGGCGTGGCGCCCCGCTGGTCATCCCGTGCCGCCGCATACGTGCCGGGCATGCCAGGACGACGCGCCGGCTGCTAGAATGCGGGCCATGCGCTACGAGGGGACGATCTACCGGCCGCCCAGCGAGGCGGACGCCTACATCCTGCAGGCCACCATCGGCTGCTCGTGGAACGCCTGCACCTACTGCGACATGTACCGGCTCAAGCCATTCCGCGTGCGCGATCTCGGCGAGACGCTGGAAGACGTGCGGCGCGCCGGCGAGCGCCTCGGCTCGCGGGTCGAGAAGGTGTTCGTCGCCGACGGCGATGCGCTGGTGCTCGATGTCGAGCACTGGGAGGCCATCCTCAAGGGGTGCCGCGCCGCCTTCCCGCGGCTGCGGCGCGTGAGCGCCTACGCCACGGCGCGGAACATCCTCGACAAGCCCATGGAGGCGCTGGAGGGCCTGTGCCGCCGGGGGCTCGCCCTCCTCTACATCGGTCCCGAGTCAGGCGACGACGTCACGCTCAAGCGCATCGGCAAGGGGGCCAGCCACGCCGAGCACGTGGCCGCCGCCGAGCGCGCGCGCCGGGCCGGGATCACGCTGTCGGCGATCTTTCTCCTGGGCGCAGGGGGCGTGGAGCGGTCGGCCGAGCACGCGGCCGCCTCGGCACGCCTGGCCACGGAGATGGACCCGCGCTTCGTCTCGGCGCTGACGCTGACCGTGGTGCCCGGCACCCCGCAGGAGAAGCTCACGCGCACGGGGCGCTTCACGCTGCCGCCCGTCCCCGATCTCCTGCGCGAGCTCAGGGTGTTCGTGGCCGAGGCCAGCCCGAGCGGCGCCGTCTTCCGGACGAATCACGCCTCCAACCACGTGCCGCTGGCGGGCACGCTGCCCGCCGACCGGGAGCGCATCCTCCAGGTCATCGACGCGGCGCTGGACGGCCGCGTCCACCTCCGCCCCGACTGGGCCCGCGGCTTCTAGCCGGCCGCCGATACAGGCCTATCTGCTTCGTTGGCGCCCTCGGCTGCCCGCTCAACGTGGCTCGCTCACGCTCGCCCGGATCTCCGGATCCGCTCACCTCGCCTCCGGCTCGGCTCGCCAAGCGGAGTACGCCTCGCGTGCGCCCAGCGGGCGCCGCCTCGCATCTGGACCCTTCTGGGCGGCCTGCCGGCTCAGGGCGGACCGTTCTCGAGCGGCCCCCGTGCGACCCCCGGTCGGGGGCGGGTCAGGCGGCGCCGACGAGGCGCTTGATCGTGGCCACGGCGGCGGGGGCGTCTGGGGCCCAGGCGTCGGCGCCGATGGTGTCGGCGAATTCCTGGGTGACGGGGGCGCCGCCCACGACGGTCTTGACGCCGTCCATGGCCCCCACCCGCCTCAGCTCCTCGATGGTCTGCCGCATCTGGCGCATGGTCGTGGTCAGGAGGGCCGAGAGCCCCAGCACCGCGGCGTTGTGCTCGCGGATCGCGTCCAGGAACCTGTCCGTCGAGACATTGGTGCCGAGGTCCACCACCTCGAGGCCGCCCGCCTCGAGCATCATCGTCACGAGGTTCTTGCCGATGTCGTGCAGGTCGCCCTTCACCGTGCCGATGACGACCACGGGCTTCGGCCCCGCATCGTGCCCGGCCTGCGCCAGCGCCGGCTTCAGGACAGCGATGCCGGCCTGCATGGCGCGGGCGGCCAGGAGCACCTCCCCCAGGTAGAGCTCCTTGCGCGCGAAGCGCTGGCCCACGGCATCCATGCCCGGCAGGAGCCCCGCATTGAGGATTTCGGCGGGGTCGGCGCCGGCCGCCAGCGCGGCGGCGGCCAGCGCGGCGGCGGCGTCCCTGTCGCCGGCGAGCACGGCCCGCGTCAACCCTTCGGCGTCGAGCATCATCTCCCTCTCATCTCCCGGGCGGCGGGGCCAGCGGCAGCGCGCCCCATTGCTCGACCATCTCGGCGATCCGGACCAGCCGCTCCCACTTGGCGTCAGGCGGCACCATGTCGCTGACCCCGAGGATAAAGCGGTCGCCGGGGGCGATCTCGGCGAAGAGCTGCCGCATATGCGCCTCGAACTCCTCCTCGCTCATGCTCTCCTCGAGGAGCGCCACGGAGGGCACCCCGCCGAAGATCGTGATCTTCCCCCCGAAGGCGCGGCGCATGGCCCCGAGCGTGCACTGGACCATGGGCGGCGCGCATACCGACTCGGCCACATCGATGCCGCTCGCGGCCAGGAGCGGCAGCAGCCCCTCGTTCTCGCCGTCGCAGTGGGTCATGAAGAGCTTGCCCCCGGCGTGGAGGATCTCGGACCAGCGCTGCAGCCACGGCAGGAAGTGCTTCTCGAAGAGCGGTGGGTAAGTGATGGTGTCGTCGTAGTTGGCGCCCACCATCACGACCTCCGCGGGTGAGTCGGCGAGGAGGCGGACCATTCCCTCGTAGAAGGGCTCCATGTCCTCCGAGAGCTGCTGCACCTCCTTGGGGTGATCGGCCAGCTCGTAGTAGAACTGCGTCCCGTCCATCAGCTCCCGCATCATGTGGTGGACGGGCGAGCAGTTGCCCAGGGCATGCGCCACCGCCAGGCCGCGGTCGCCCACCTCCTGCTGGAGCTCGGCATAGCCCTCGTAGGCTGGGCTCAGCCGGATGTTCCGGAAGATGTGGCCCACCACCCGGTAGTCCTCGGCCCGCTTGATCACGTGCTCGGCCACCCACGTGATGGAGGCGCCGGACCGGCGCATCTCGTCCGTGAAGGTGAGCCTGCAGGAGACGCTGCCGAGGGGGGTGTGGTACTCGACCACCGTCGAGTCCCCCTCGGTCCGAAGCACGCGCTCCACGCCGGTCAGCTCCGCCCGGTAGCCGAAGGAGCGCAGGCGGAAGATGCCGAGCCCGCGGTCGACCGTGTCGTCGGGGGTCCGGATCTTCAGGTACTCGGGGATGATGCGGTGGTGCCCGACGCCGAGATCGTCGGCAATCTCCGCCGTCGTGGTGTCCGGTCCGTAGCGCGCCGGCAGCGTGCCGCGGAGGATATTGGCGTTGTGCCAGAGATCGAGCCGCGGGGCGAAGGGCAAGCGGTCCGCCCATTGGCCCCGCGCCGCCCGGAGCATGCGCTCCTTGTGGGTCATGCTCTCTCCCTCGCGCTCCCGCCCATTGGCCCTGACAACGCCGAGCATGATAGGGGCCGCGCCGGAGATCCGCATCCTCCAGATGCACGCATTTCGTGTGTGGGTTGCCTCACGCCCCGTCTCGCCATGAGGCCCGCGGGCGACCTCACGCGGCTCGGACGACGCCGAACAGCGCGGAGATGGACTTGACGGGCACGAGCCACGCCGACTCGGTGACGCGCACGGGCAACGGCGCCCCGCCGAACACGCCCAGCAGCGCCGCCTGCTCCTCCACGGGCCAGTCCCGGTATCCGGGCGCCAGCCTGTGCGTCACCGAGCGCCCGGCGGGGCGCTCCTGCTCCAGGAGCCTCCGCCTCACCCCGCGCACGAGCAGCTCGATCGCGGCCCAGCCGGCCGTGTCCAGGAGGACGCTCTCCAGCGGGAGATGCTCAGCGAACAGGGCCGCCACGCGCCGCTCCAGCGCCTCGCCGAGCGTCAGCACCACCACGACGGCCTCGGCCGCGGGGGCGAGGAGCCGCGCCAGCGCCTGGCTGTGGAAGCGATGAGTCCCGTCCAGCACGACCTCCCCCGTCCCGTCCACCGCGGTCACGGGCCCGCGCCAGCACACGGCCTCGGGTGCCGCGAGACGGCTCGCCTCGGCGGCGGCGGCCTCGGCTGCCTCGCGGATCGCCGGCGGCACGCGGGTCAGGTCCCGGCACTTCTGCAGCTTCAGGATGAGGTCGGCCGGCACGGCCGGCGGCTCGAGCGGGAAGCGCCAGACGGCCCCCATGACCGCGCCCTTCAGGGCCTGATGAGGACCTTGATGGCGCCCCCCTCGCGCCCGGTGAAGACGCGGAACCCCTCGGCGATGGCCTCCAGGGGGAAACGGTGGGTGATGAGGGGACGGCCGTCCACCTTGCGCTGGCGCATGAGGGAGATGGCCCGCGCGCAGTTGGCGCGGCTCTCCCCGCGCACGCTGTGGACCTGGATGTTGTTGATCACCATGGCGCGGAAGTCGGTGGGGCTCGGCGCGTGAGGGAAGCCCAGGAGGAGCACCCGGCCCATCCGCTTCGCCAGGCGAAGCGCGAGGTCCGGCCCGTTGTCGGCTCCCGAGGCCTCCACGACGACATCCGCTCCTCGCCCGCCGGTGAGCGCCCTCACGGCGGCGACGGGATCCGTCTCGCGCACGTGCACCACGTGATCGGCCCCGACAGCCCGGCCGACCCCGAGCCGGTCCGCCCGCGTGCCGAGGAGCACGACCTGGTCGGCCGCCAGCGCGCTGGCCACCTGCACGGCCATGAGCCCCACGGGCCCGGGGCCGATCACGACCACCGCCTCCCCCACCACGAAGCCGCCAAGCGTCTCGAAGCCGTAGAGCACGCAGCCGGCGTTGGTCACCAGCGAGGCCTCCTCCAGGGAGATGGCATCGGGCACCGCGTGCACGGTGTTGATGTGGTTGGCCACGTACTCGGCATAGCCCCCGTTCGTCGTGAAGCCGTTGGCGCGGTGGCCCTTGGCGCGGTTGCCGTAGTTGAGGCAGGAGGTGTAGTCGCCTCGCCGGCAGTTCAGGCACCTCCCGCAGCCGTAGTGGGCCTCCACCGCCACGCGCGTCCCCACCGGGTACTCGTCCACGGTGTCGCCTACCGCCGCCACCACGCCCGAGTACTCGTGGCCGGGGATGAACTCGCCGTACGGGGGCTGGCCCGCCCATGGCTCGGCCATGAGGCTCACGTCGCTCCCGCAGAGGGCGCAAGAGTCCACGCGGATCAGCACGTCCTGCGGCCCGGGG
>MGBV01000166.1:22922-26175 GCA_001788415.1 Candidatus Rokubacteria bacterium GWC2_70_16
TTCGGCCCGGTCAGCACCGCCGCGCGCATCGTCTCCGGGACTCCCATCGCTCTCCCTCCTCGCCCCATTCGGCCGTCTCCGCTGTGTACCGCATCAGGACGCTCCCGGCAAGGGGGTCCCGGGGCGAAAGCCCTTGAAGTGCTCGGCCCACAGGTGGGAACATCGCCCCGGGCTCGGGGGCGAACCGCCAGCGGCGACATCCCTGACCCACGGGATCAGGGACAACACCACACAACCGGGAGGGGATCGATGGAGCTCTACGACGTGATGCGCACGACCTTCGCCGGGCGCGAATTCACCGCCGACCCGGTGTCCGACGCCACGCTCTTCACGATCCTCGACCAGGCCCGCTTCGCGCCCAGCGGCGGCAACCGTCAGGGCTGGCGGGTGATCGTGGTCCGGGACCGCGCGACGAAGGAGGCGCTGGCCGCCCTCGCCGTGCCGGCCGCCAAGCGCTACGCCGCCCAGGTGCAGGCCGGCGAGAACCCGTGGAACACCATCGACCGGACCGCGGTGGACGCGGCGACCATCGAGCGGACGCCGGCTCCCGTGAGGCTCACGGAGCCCTTCGTGAAGGCCCCCGTGGTCCTCGTCGTGTGCGTGGACCTCAAGGTCGTGGCCTCCATGGACCAGGACCTGGCGCGCGTGGGCATCATCAGCGGGGCCTCGATCTACCCCTTCGCCTGGAACATCCTGCTGGCCGCGCGTCACGAGGGGCTGGCGGGCACCATCACGACGCTGGCGACGGCCCAGGAACCCAAGGTGCAGGACCTCCTCGGGATCCCCCGGCACATCGCCGTGGCGGCCGTCATGCCGCTGGGCCGCCCGGTCACGCGGATCACGCGGCTCAGGCGGAAGGCCGTGGCCGAGTTCGCCATGCTCGAGCGCTGGGGCGGCGCCCCGCTCACCGCGAAGGCCGCCACCTAGCGAGTCTCGCGGAACTCGTTGACGCCGGGGCCTGGGCAGCAGCAGGGCTCGGCGCGCCCTTCACCCCGACGTGGCGAGTCCCGGCCTCACCCCGTGCTTCGTCCGGGGATCTCGTGTGCCGAACAGCCGCTCGGCGTTGTCCGAGCCGATCCTGCGTGCCGTCTCCGGCTGGAGCTTCGAGAGCAGCACACGAAAGCCCTCGATCACGTCTCCGTAGCGGGGGTACTGGAATGGGTGGGCGGTGTCCGTGCCGATCGTGAACCGATCGGGGAAGGCCTCGAAGAGGTCCCGCATGTCGGAGGCCACGTCGCCGCCACGGTACTGGACAATGCTGATGTGCCTCGATCGCCCGGCGGGCCACCCGGTCCCGTAGCCGTAGGGGTTCACCAGCGGGACGGCCATCTGGCCGAGATCGCACATGAGATTCGGGTGGGCTCTAAGGAAGGCCGCCACCTGGGCGGCCGGCCCTCGCCCGCAGTTGTGCGCCCAGACGATCCGGGTGCGGGGGGATCGCTCCAGGAGGCGTCTCATCTGGGCCGCGGTCTGCGACTCAGCCTCGGCATGAAGCACGACGGGCACGTCAAAGCGGGCCGCCAGGTCGGCGATCTCGAACATCAGGGGGCTATCGGCGGGCAGCTCGATGTCACCGCTGATATGTTGATGCGTGGTGGGAACGAGCCGGTTGTACCCGTAGTGGTGCAGGATGAACTCACCGAGCCCGCCGTAACGGCCGGTCCGGAGCTTCGCCTCGGCCTGTGAGAGGAAGTGGGAGTCGGTCGTCCACGCCCGGGAGTTCCAGAGGTCGCCCCGCTGGCCGCCGATGAAGGCGACGAACCGGTCCGGGTATTTCGCCGCGTAGGCGGCGGCCTGCTCGTCGGTCGCCCGGCCGTCATCGGAGTAGTGCCGAGGCATGAGCGCCATCTTGCGCACGCCGGCCCGGTCCATCCACTCGATCAGCGTCTCCGCCGTCATGTCGCCGTTGAGGTGGGTGTGTGCGTCGAACAGCGGCAGGGCCACGCGGTCGGCGTGCGTGGCGACGGGGACGCATCCGGGCAATGCGCCGCCGATGAGGAGGGCGCTCAGGAGCACGAGCCGGAGGCGAGGGCATCGCCCGGGAGCGCGGCGGTGCGCGATCGTCATGGGTGATCTCCGGCCGCAGCGCCAGGACACACGCCAGTCTCCGCCGGGGCTGGGTCCTCCGCCCCGCGACCAACCCGGGCCCGGCGCCCGGGGACTCGGCGGCGCATGCGCCACGAGGGCCAGACGGCGAGGGGCGGCGCCGCGATCGCCCTTCGGTCCTGAGCCATCCTCTTCCACCCGGGGGGCCACGGTCAAGGAGTGGGCTCAGCGGTGCGGCACCCGGGGGCCGCCGGGACGCACCGGCCCGGCCTCGCCAGCTGAGGCTCCGACGCCGGAGGATGCACCGACCCCGTCCACTTCGGCCTGGATTTCGTCCCGAATCTCGCGACCGGCACCATCGGGCCAGTGTTCCGTGGACGCCTTGCGGGCATTCCACGGCGACCTGGCCCCGCACGCACGCTGGCGCCGGCGGGTCACCGCCTCTCGCCCCCCGGCCGGCCCGGCACTCACCGTCCCGATCCCCGCGCCCGCCATCCCCGCGAGGGCATCACCCTGCGCGGGAGCAGCCCTACTCCGCCCGGCGCCCCTGCGCCCGATCACCGCCTTGATGGTTCCTGCGCGCGCCAGGGCCCGGTCACCGACTTCGCGGCCCGGCATCGCCTGGCAGCGATCCACGCCTGCACGGACTCGGTGAGGGCCGGCGGACCGATGGGCTACGAGACCGACTACGTGGACCTCTTCCGGCGCGGCGGCGCCAACGTCGTCCGGATCCTCAAGGGCGCACGGCCCGGGGAGCTGCCGGTCGAGCAGCCGCGCCCTCGACTGCCCCCGCCTGGTGCCACCTGCACTTTCCCCTTGACAGCCTCCGCCACGAGGAGTGGCCACGGGCAGTCGGCGCGTGGCGGATGCCGGCCCAGCGGCGCCCCCGGGCCCGGCAATCAGCGACCGGGAGCGACGGGAGCGGAAATCATCGCTCGCCCCGCAATCGCGCGTCCTGGGCGCTGCCAGGAGGCTCCGAAACCGGGGTGTAGACTCGCCTCAACAGGAGGAGGACTCACCATGCAGAGCCACGCGCAAGCGCTCCACGCCACCCCCGAGCCTGTCGCGGCGCTGGACCGGCTGGGGGAGGAGATCGCCGAGCTGTCGGCGCATCTGGAGGCGGCCACCGCCCGCCTGCTCGATCTCATCCGCGAGTTTGACTGCCGCGGCGGCTGGAACACCGGCTTTCGCTCCTGCGCCGCGTGGC
>MGBV01000167.1 GCA_001788415.1 Candidatus Rokubacteria bacterium GWC2_70_16
CCGCCTGTACTCCGGCGTCTCCCGGCTCATCAGCGGGCTGCCGGGCGGGCTCGTCCAGACCAACCTCTTCGCCTGCTCGATCTTCGCCGCCTGCTCGGGGTCCAGCGTGGCCTCGGCGGCCACCATGGGGCGGGTCGCCTACCACGAGCAGGTCGGGCGCCGGGGCTACCAGGCGCGGCTCGTCCTGGGGTCGGTCGCCGCGGGAGGCACGCTCGGCATCCTCATCCCGCCGAGCATCTTCTTCATCGTCTTCGCCGCCATCGCCGACGAGTCGGTGGGGCGTCTCTTCCTCGCCGGCTTCGTCCCGGGCATCGTCATGAGCGCGCTCTTCATGGTCTACGTCGCCCTCCGGGCGGTCATCGACCCCGGTCTCGTTCCCCAGAGCCCCGCGGAGCGGCAGCAGGCGCCCGGGCTGGGGGCGCGGCTGCGGGGGCTCGTGGAGATCTGGCCCTTCTTCCTGCTGATGGTGGCCGTCCTCGGGAGCCTCTACGGAGGCGTCGCCACGCCGACGGAGGCCGCGGGCGTGGGCGCGGCGGCCGCCCTCCTGATCGCCATCGGGTACCGGTCCCTGACCTGGAAGGCGCTCAAGGCGGCGTGCCTCGGGACCGTGCGGACCTCGGCCATGCTCTTCTTCATCATCATCTCCGCCAAGGCCATGGCCATCGCGCTCGCCTATTACGGAGTCCCGGTGATGATGAAGGGCTTCGCCGCAGGGCTCGGCTCGCCCTACCTGCTCCTGCTCATCATCGCGGCCGTCTACCTGCTCCTCGGCACCGTGTTCGAGGACTTCTCGCTCATGATCATCATGCTCCCCTTCGTCCTGCCCATGATCCGCGCCTCCGGCTTCGACCAGGTGTGGTTCGGCGTGTTCATGACGGTGCTGCTCCAGGCCGGGCTCCTGAGCCCGCCCGTGGGCCTCAATCTCTTCGTCATCCAGGGCGTCACCGGGGCGGCGCTGTCCGAGGTCATGTGGGGGAGCCTGCCGTTCCTCCTGGTCATGCTGGGCGTGGCCATCGTCCTCGTCATGTTCCCACCGCTGGCGCTCTGGCTGCCGGCCCACTGGATCGGCTGAGGGAGCGGGATGTGGGGAGACGGTCGCGCGTTCCGCTGGTTTCTCGCACCCTGACGGCCGGCCGGCCCGGCCCTGAAGGAGGACAGCCATGGCACATACCATTCGGGTCCTGAGCCCGGTCGGCGAATCCCGGATCCAGGCGATCCCGGCCCTGCCGCTGCCGAGCCTCGCGGGCAAGACCATCGGGTTCATCGACAACCGCAAGACCAACTTCGACCACCTGGTCCGCATGCTGGGCCAGGCCCTCACGGAGCGGCACGGCGTGGCGCACATCATCCACCGGCAGAAGGCGCATGCCGCCGTGCCCGCGCCGCCCGAGGTCCTCGCCGAGATGGCGCGCACCTGCGACCTCGTCATCACCGGCTCCGGAGACTGAGGCTCCTGCACGTCGTGGAGTCTCCACGACGCCGTCGAGATCATCAGGGCCGGCGTGCCGGCCGCGCTGATCACCACCACCGCCTTCCGGGGCCTCGCCGAGTCGGAGCGGGCGACGAAGGGGGTGCCGGAGCTACCGCTCATCGTGATCGACCATCCGCTCGGCGGGGTGGCGCTCGACACGGTGGCCAGGCGCGCGCTCCAGACGCTGGAAGCCCTGGAGGTCGCCGCCCGCACCCGGCCGCTCCGGCCGGTGCAGCCCGCATGAGCGGGGGGAGGAGCGCCCGATGACCAGCGAGATGCGGCTCAGCGCCGAGACCGTCGAGCTCCCGGACAGCCCCGAGGCGGTCGACGCCTACTTCGTCGAGCAGCGGTGGTCCGACGGGCTGCCGGTGGTCCCGCCCACCGAGGCGCGCGTCCGCGCCATGCTGGGCAGCGTGCGTCGCGATCCGCAGGAGAGCCTGGGCGACATGCCGCCCGCCTGGCGGGGGGCCACGCTCGAGAAGCTCGCGATCAACGCCGTCATGGCCGGCTGCCTGCCCGAGTACTTCCCCGTGATCGTGGCGGCGGTGGAGGCCGTGCTGGACCCCGCCTTCAACCTCTACGGGGTGCAGGCCACCACGCACCCCGTGGCGCCGCTCGTCGTCGTGAGCGGCGAATGCGCCCGTCGGATCGGGATGCACGCGGGGTCCGGCTGCCTCGGGCCCGGCAATCGCGCCAACGCCACCATCGGGCGCGCGATCCGGCTGATCCTGCTCAACGTGGGCGGCGCCTGGCCGGGCCACGGGGACATGTCGACCCAGGGGCAGCCCTCGAAGTACTCCTACACCGTGGCCGAGAACGAGGCGGCGCTGCCGTGGGAGCCGCTCCGCGTGGCGCTCGGCTTCCGCCCCGAGGACAGCACCGTGACGGTGTTCGGGGGCGAGGGCCCGCACAACGTCAACGACCATGTCTCCAGCACGGCGACCGGGATCCTCACCAACTGCTGCAGCGTGATGACGACGCTGGGCACCAACGTGGGCTGGTACATGTCGCAGAGCCAGGTGCTCCTGCTGCTGGGCCCCGAGCACGCCGACACCGTGGCCGGGAGCGGCTTCGGCCGGCGGGAGGTGCAGGAGTTCTGCTTCACCCAGGCCCGCCGGTCGCTGCGCGAGCTGCGGCTCGGCGGCATGTACGGGATCCACGAGTGGCCGGCGTGGATGAACGCGATCCAGGACGAGGCGGCGCGCCTGCCCATCGTGGCGACCCCCGCGGACATCCTCGTCACGGTGGCGGGCGGGCCGGGCAAGCACTCGGCCGTCGTGCCCAACTGCACGTTCAGCCGCGCGGTCACGCGACGGATCGCCGTGTAGAGAGGCGGCGGAACCGCCCCCCGGGGGGCTAGACGCTGCGCGCGCCGCCCACCGGGGCGTGACGAAGCGCCCCGGGGAGCGTCTGGCCGACACCGACCTCGCTCGAACTCGGGACGACCCCACGGGCGCCGATGTGTCATACTGTGCACGTCTGGCCCGGTCGTCGGCTCATCGTGGACCCCCCTCCTCGCCAGACCACGACTCTGGCGCCCTCTTCCGCGTTCCAGGGAGTGTCGCCAACAGCGGGAGATTCACCCGGAGGTGTTCCATGGCGCACAAGCTGTTCATCGGCGGGCTGTCGTTCTCCACATCCAGCGAGCGGTTGCGCGAGGTGTTCGCCCAGGCCGGCGGGGTCGAATCGGCCGCGGTCGTGACGGACCGCGATACGGGGCGCTCGCGGGGGTTCGGCTTCGTCGAGATGGCGACGGCCGAGGAGGCCGAGGCGGCGGTCAAGAAGTTCAACGGCCAGGAAGTGGATGGGCGGACCCTGAAGGTCGAGGTCGCCAACTCCGCGGGCTCGGGTGGCGGGCGGAGCGGGGGAAGCGGCGGGCGCCGCTGGTAGCCGGGAGCGAGCGATGCAGGTCGTGGCCGTCTCGACCCCGGCGAGCCCGTTCTGGCGCTGGCGGATCGTCAACTACGCGGGGGAGAGCGTCGCGGAGTCCCACGAGACCTTCCCGACGATCGCCGCCGCCGTGGCGGGAGGCGCCAAGCGTCTCGTCGAGATGAATGTCGTGGACCGCTCGGAGCCCGTCCGCGCCTACCGGTCCACCTCCCACCTCAGGCGCCGCTGAATGAGGGTCGAGGTCTTCGACAACCAGATCGAGGCTGCGCTCAAGACGCTCAAGAAGCACATGCTGAAGGACGGCCTCTTTCAGGAGATGAAGCGCCGCGCGCACTACGAGAAGCCGTCGGTGAAGCGAAAGCGCAAGCAGGCCCAGGCGCGGAAGAAGCGACGGCGGGCGCTTCAGCGGGCCGCCCCCCAGGACCGCGACTGATCCTGGCGCGTGACGGCCCGGCGCGGGAGCGCGCCAGCCCCGTCTCGGGGCCGTGGCGGACTCTCGGCCATGGTTGACCCCTTCCCCGCTCGGCGCTAAGTTCGGCTGAGGAGGCGGCCATGGACGACGCACGGTCCTCCGCGAGGCTCGCGGCCCTGAGGGCGGAGCTCCAGGGAAGCGATCCGGACTCGCTCCAGCGCGCGTTCGTGCACCACCTGGAGTGCTCGCTGGCCAAGGACGAGTACACGGCCACGGAGCGCGACCGGTACGTGAGCTTCGCGCTGGCCGTGCGCGACCGGATGGTGGAGCGCTGGATCCGGACGCAGCAGACCTACTACCGCCAGGACCCCAAGCGGGTCTACTACCTCTCGCTGGAGTTCCTCACGGGCCGCACGCTGGGCAACGCGCTCCTGAACCTGGGGCTGGAGGACGCCGGGCGCCAGGCGCTGGAGGGGCTGGGACTCGATCTGGCGGTCATCGAGGAGACGGAGTGGGACGCGGGCCTCGGCAACGGGGGGCTCGGGCGGCTGGCGGCGTGCTTCCTGGATTCCATGGCGACGCTGGAGCTGCCGGGCTACGGCTACGGCCTCCGGTACGAGTACGGGATCTTCCGCCAGCGCATCGTGGGCGGCGACCAGGTGGAGGCGCCAGACACCTGGCTCCGCTACGGCAACCCGTGGGAGATCGCGCGGCCCGAGTACCTCTACCCGGTGAAGTTCTACGGGCGAGTCCGGCAGTGGGTGGACGAGCGGGGGGCGCTGCGCCACGACTGGGTGGACACCCAGGACGTGATGGCCATGGCCTACGACACGCCCGTCGCCGGCTACCGGAACAGCACCGTGAACACGCTCCGGCTGTGGTCCGCCCGCTCCACGCGCGAGTTCGATCTCGAGCACTTCAACTACGGCGACTACGAGCGCGCCGTGATGGACAAGAACCAGAGCGAGAACATCACCCGGGTCCTCTACCCCAACGACAACTTCTTCGTGGGCCGCGAGCTGCGGCTGCGCCAGCAGTACTTCTTCGTGGCCGCCACGCTCCAGGACATCCTCCGCCGCTACCGGAAGACCCACGCGACGCTCGAGGCGTTCCCGCGCAAGAGCGCCATCCAGCTCAACGAGACGCACCCGGCGCTGGCCATCCCGGAGCTCATGCGGCTCCTGGTGGACGGGGAGGGCATGGGCTGGGACGCCGCCTGGGACATCGCCGTGCGGACCTTCGCCTACACCAACCACACGGTGCTGCCGGAGGCGCTGGAGCGGTGGCCGGTGAGCCTCGTGGAACGGGTCCTGCCCCGGCACCTCGAGATCGTCTACGAGATCAACCGCCGGTTCCTGGGCGCGGTGGAGGAGCGCTACCCCGGGGATGTGGAGCGGCTCCGGCGCATGTCCCTCATCGAGGAGGGCGAGGAGAAGCGCGTGCGCATGGCCCATCTGGCCATCGCGGGCAGCCACGCCGTGAACGGGGTGTCCGCCGTCCACACCCGGATCCTGCGCGAGGAGGTGTTCCGGGACTTCGCCCAGCTCTGGCCCGAGCGCTTCAGCAACAAAACCAACGGCATCACCCCGCGCCGCTGGCTCCGGAAGTGCAACCCGGCCCTGGCGCGCCTGATCTCGGAGCGGATCGGCGAGGGCTGGGTGACGGACGGCACGCTGCTCCGGCGGCTCGAGCCGCTGGCGGACGACCCCGCGTTCCAGGCCGCCTGGCGCCGGGTGAAGCGCGAGAACAAGGAGCGCCTGGCCCGCCACATCGAGACCGAAAGCGGGGTGCGCGTCAGCCCCGACTCGCTCTTCGACTGTCAGGTGAAGCGGATCCACGAGTACAAGCGCCAGCTCCTCAACGCGCTGCACGTCCTCGCCTGCTACCACCGGATCAAGGCGGACCCGGCGCGGGACTGGGTGGCGCGCACCGTGATCTTCGGCGGCAAGGCCGCGCCGGGCTACTCCCAGGCCAAGCTGATCATCCGGCTCATCACCGCGCTGGCCGACCGGGTCAACGCCGACCCGGAGGTGGGGGATCGCCTGAAGGTGGTGTTCGTCCCCAACTACGGCGTCTCGCTGGCGGAGCTGATCATCCCGGCCGCCGATCTCTCCGAGCAGATCTCCACGGCGGGAACGGAGGCCTCGGGCACCAGCAACATGAAGTTCGCCATGAACGGGACGCTGACCCTGGGCACGCTCGACGGGGCCAACGTCGAGATCCGGGACGAGGTGGGCGAGGACAACGTCTTCATCTTCGGGCTCCGGGTCGAGGAGGTGCGGGCGCTGCGGCACGCGGGCCATGACCCGTGGCGCCACTACCGCTCCGAGCCGGAGCTGCGCCGAGCCCTGGACGTCATCGCCGAGGGCCAGCTGGGGCCGGGCGGGCCGGGGGCCTTGCGGCCCGTGGTGGACGCCTTGCTCTCCGGGGGCGATCCCTATCTCGTGCTGGCCGACTACGCCGACTATGCGGCGTGCCAGGAGCGCGTGGCCGCGGCGTGGCGGCTTCCGGCGCGCTGGACGCGCATGTCCATCCTCAACTGCGCGCGGTCGGGGCGCTTCTCCAGCGACCGTACCGTCAGCGAGTACGCGCGAGAGATCTGGGGCGCCGCGCCGGTCCCCATCGGCGCCCCAGGAGCCGACGAGCGCTGAGCCCCGCGAGCACGGAAGCCACGGACGCCGGGGTCGCGCCGAGCGGGGGGATCAGAGGCGGCCGAAGGCCTCGCCGACCACCTGCCGGGCGCGCGCGGGATCCACGTTGTTCGCGCGCTGGCAGGGCGTGGTCTCCGCGAGGACGCGCTCCGGGTCTTGCCAGAGGCGGTACTTCTTGAACTTGTCCTCGAAGTCGATCCCGAGGCCCCGGCCGAACACCGTGAGGTAGTGCTCGATCGCCACCGGGCGCTCGGCCTCGAAGGGGCAGAGGTAGCGCTGGCAGCCGTGATACATGGTGGCGAGCGTGTCGGCCCCGGCCGCGCGGACCCGATCGATCTCGTCGCGCACCATCTGGTTCCAGGCCTCCATGCCCACCTCCGCGTGGAGGGCCGGCGTGCAGGCCCGGCCCAGGCGCGGGTCCGGGTCGTTCTCCACCAGGCGGATCCCGGGCACGGCCCGGAGCAGCCGGAGGCCCGCCATCCCTTCGCGCCGGCGCGGCTCGCTCACCGTGTGATGGTGGAGCGCGACGCTCCTGTTCACGGGATGCGTGAGATCCAGCTCGGGCAGCCGCGAGACCAGGAACTCGCTGGCGTGGCGGACGGCGAAGGGGAGCGGGGTCTGCTGCACCTCGTCGTAGAAGTAGATGCACGAGGGGCACCACATCACGACCTCTTCCGGCTGGTAGCGCTCGAGGAGGCGGACGGTGTGGCTGGCCAACCCTCCCGCCGCCGCCGTGTGGCCCTGCAGGTGATGGACGATGCCGCAGCAGTAGGTGGGACCGCCCACGGCGAGGTAGTCGAGGCCCAGGCGGTCGAAGATCGCGGTGACGGTGCGCACCATGTGGGAGGTGCGGAAGACGTTGCAGCCGAGGTAGAGGACGATCCGATGGGGCTCGGGCCGGGGCGGAGGCGGAGCGAGGCGCCCGCGAGCCTCCTCCGGCATGGTGGTGAGATCCCTGATCACCGCGATCTCGCCGAAGTAGCGGCCGTAGTCGAACGCCATGTCCGCCCCCCTCGCGGGATGCTAGGCCGGGAGGGCGAGCCAAGTCAACTGCCCCTGCACCGAGAGCGTCTGCCGGCGGCCAGAGGCGCCGCCGACCGCCTCTGTCCCGGCGGGGTACAATCCAGACGGGATGCGGGAGTACCACTACCTCGTCGACCGAGAAGGGCGCGTCTTCCACGACGGCACCGAGATCGTCGATCCTGCGGTGCTGGAGTTCTTCCTGCGCGCGATGCGGCGCACCGACGACGGGCGGTATCTCGTCCTGTGCCAGGGGGAGCAGAACTGGTTCGCCCCTCATGACACGCCCTTCGTGGTGCAGCGACTAGGGGTGAGCGGGGAGACCGGGCGGGTGCGGGGCGTGGAGCTCCGGTTCGCGGGCGGCTACAGGGAGCCGCTCGCTCCGGCCACCCTCGAGGCCGAGGGGGGCCATCTCTACTGCACGGTCCGGCAGGGCGCCTTCCGGGCCCGCTTCGGCCGCGTCGCGCTGCAGCAGCTCGCCCCGCTCCTCGCCGATGATGGGACGGGGCCGGCGCTCCTCCTCGACGGGCGCCGGCATCCCATCCGGGGCGTCGGCCGCGGGAGGCCGGCCTGACCTCGCCGCGCCGACGCAGCGGCTGCCCCCAGGGGGCTGTCGCGGATCACGGCCTCATGCTGATGGAGCGGTCCACCGACAGGGGCACGGAGAGGACAGCCCGGCCGCCGTAGGAGAGCAGCGGGTAGTTCCAGTGCACCGTGACCCGGACACCCTCGGACGTCTCGGCGACGGCGACCCCGTCCCTGGTCAGGACGGTGCCCGGCCGGCCGGAGGCGGCCAGCAGCCCCGAGCGAACGGCACTGGCGAACTGCTGGCGGGGGGCCGGGGCTTGCGCGTCAACGGCGGCCTTGCCCTTGGCGGCCGCCTCGGAGGCGATCCGGTCCACCAGGTGAGTGGTCTCGAGGTAGCTGGCGGTCGTGAACGCCGCGCTGTAGCCGATTGAACCGAGCAAGATGGACACCATCGTCCAGCTGGTCAGGGCGCGGAATCTCATCTGGGTCCTCTCGGGGTCAGTGGGAGAGCGGCGCCGGGGGCCGGGGCCGAAGGGTGCGGTGCGTCCGGCGGGTTCGGCTCGCGCGGTCCCGCGTGCTGTGCCGGACCCATGATCCGGTCCCGCCCGCGCCGCTTGGCCTCGTAGAGCCGGGCGTCGGCGGCGGCCAGCACCAGGGGCATCAGTGGCCCGTCGTCCGGCCAGTTGGCCACGCCGATGCTCAGGGTCACCTGCACGGGCTTCCCCGACCGGTCGCCTGACGGCCGGATCCTCGCGGCCGCGACCTCGGCCCGCAGCCGCTCCAGCCTGTCCATGACCAGCTCGGCGGAGGTCTCGGGCAAGAGCAGCGCGAACTCGTCCCCGCCGAAGCGGGCGACCATGTCGCTGGGCCGCAGCGCCCGCAGGAAGATCGCCGCGACGGCGCGCAGGACGGCATCGCCTGTGGCGTGCCCGCGGGTGTCGTTGACGCGCTTGAAGTTGTCGACGTCGATGAGGGCGACCGTGAGAGGGCGGCAGTTGCGGCGAGCCCGACTGGCCTCGGCCTCGAGCCGCTCGTCGAAGGCGCGGCGGCTCGCGGCGCCCGAGAGCAGATCCGTGGTGGACATCTGGCGCAGGCCCTGGGCGCGCAGCACGATGAGGGCGCTCACGAGAGCCGCCCCGCCGATGAGGATCAGGCGCATGCCCTGAGTGCTCCAGTCGAACATGCCCAGCTTGAACGGCGCATAGCGGGCATCGTTGAGGTTCCAGCGGGCGGCGGCGTAGACGACGATCGTCCCGTACTGAGCGACCGCCAGCAGGCCGGTGAGGGCGCAGGCCTGCGGGTTGTAGCGGAGGCTGGCGCAGCCGATGGCGAGGAAGTAGAGCTCGAAGAGCGTCCCGTTGTTGACGGCGGTGTGGGGCTGGTCCAGGAGGAGGAAGGCGGCCAGACTGCAGCTCACGAGGGTGACGTCCGCGGCGCTGCTGGCGAAGCCTTCGAGCCATGGCTGGGGGCGCCGGGAGGCCACGAGGTGGAAGAGGAAGGCGACGATCAACGCCACGACGTTGAGCGGCAGCGTGACCAGCCGGATGTCGGCAGCGGTGCCCGGAACGAGCTGTATCGCGAGCAGGACGCACAGGAGGAGGATCCGGACCCGGGCCACCGACAGCTCGCCGCTGGCGCCCAGGCCCGCGAACATCGGGTCCCGGCGGTCGGCGAGGCCCTCGCGGATCCGGGCGAAGAGACCGGGCCGGCCGGCCACCGTGCCGGCCGCGGCGACTGCTCCCGCGGGGGGCTCGACCCGGTTCAATTCCTTGACCACCCAGCTCAGCACCTCGGCCCTCCTGCCCTTGGAGACCTCGCCTGGACTGACTGTCCCATTGGCTCACTCCCGAGCCAACAGGACAGCAAGCATCGAGCCAGGCGATGAGTGCTTGAAAATCAAGGCCTTGGGGGCCCGGCGCTTTCCAGGCCTCTGACAGGATAAGTCTGACAGGTGACGAAAAAGCTGCGGCCCTGCGAACTCGATGGCCTCAGCGGGGTCGGGCTTCCAGATAGCGCCGGATGGCCCGGTACTGGCTCTCGCCGTCCAGGCCGGCCTCGGCCAGCACCATGTCGCCCTGGCCGCTGCCGAGGAAGTGCCCGCCCTGGAACGGGTGGAGCGTCATGGAGCGGCCGAGGTCGGAGCAGACCCAGCGGAACATGGTGGGCAAGGTGAAGCCGGTGATGCCCATGGCCTCGCGGGCGCGCTCCTCCGGGAAGAGGCGGCGCTGCCTCTCCAGGGGCAGGAGGCTGAACAGCTCGGCGCTGGCGACATAGTAGATCCAGGGGTCGAGCCCGTCCCGCTCCAGCAGCGGCAGCGCCTCCTGCACGAAGGCGTAGGTGACCGCGCTCTCCTGCAGCACCACGGTCCCGTCGCCCTGGCCGCGGGGCCGGCGCAGCAGATAGACGCCGGTGACGGCCTCCTCGGCGGGGGCGAGCCCGAGCCGGGACCGGTCGAGGACGGGCTCGCCGGGACGCGTGACGAAGGGCGCGATGATCGCCGGACGACGGGCGAGCGCGGCGGCAAGCAGCGGCCAGATCTCCCGGGGATCCCACGGCGTCAGCGTGATGGCCGTGCCGCGGGGGAAGTTCTCCTGGAGGAGCTGGAGCGGCTGCGGGTCGGCGTGGGTCGGTCCGTCCTCGCCCGTCTTGAGCCCGGCATGGGCGCAGACGATGATCATCGGCCGGTACGGATCGCCCGCCAGCGCCTGTCTGGCCTGGGCGCCGATGGCGTGCAGGCGCGCGGCGATGTGGCTCAAGGGCGCGATGAAGGCGCCGTAGGAGGAGCCGACGCCGATATGGTGACCGAGGGTGGAGAGGCCCGAGAGGATCCCCGACATCGCGTCCTCGCAGATGCCGCCGATCGAGAGAGTCCGCGCCCCGGGATTCGTGCGGGCATTCCAGTAGCCCTGCGCGAACCCCATCCCCGCGGCGCTCACGCTCGTGGAGCCGAGGAGATCGGCAGCGGCGACGAGGAGCGCTCCGCCGGAGGCGCGGTTGTAGTGTCCCAGCGCGCGCCCGAGCTCCCCGCGAAGCGTCGTGATCGTGCCCGGCTCAAGCGCGAGGTCGGACGGCGTGGCTGGCCCCTTCGAGGCCAGCTCGTAGACGGCCTCCACCCGCGGCGCGCCAGCCCGGGGGCGGCGGCCCCGCGTCTCCAGCCGCTGGCGCGCGGCCGCGAGACGGGCGGCGAGCGCCGTCACGGCGGGCGCGCTCTGCTCGAGGACCTTGCGGACGATCTGGAGCGACTCCCAGAAGCACTCCTCGATCACCGCGGCGCTGTCGGGGGCCGCCATGCAGCGCTGCTTGCCGGCCTCGCAGGTCGGCACCATCACCTCCGCTCTCCCGGTGAGCTCCGCCAGCGCCTGGCGGAAGCCGTCGGAGCACATCTGGTGCCCGGCGCCGTGGGAGGCCTTGCCCTCGATCCCGTACTGCCAGCCCTTCACCGTGCGGTACACGACGGCCGTGGGCTGGCCGTTGCCCATGGCCAGCGCGGCGCGCTGGGCGGCGGCCACCTGGCGGAGGTCCTTGCCGTCGGGGACGGAGATCACGTTCCAGTCATGGAGGTGGAACAGCTCCGCCGGGCTCCACTGCACGTAGTCGCCGGGCCGCCCGTCCTCGCGGCAGACGCGGTTCGAGTCGATGGAGGCCTGGTTCCAGTCCAGGTGCATGATCGCGTTGCCGAGGGAGGCGGTGCCGGCCGCGGCGAGGGCCTCGGCCACGCGCCCCGGTGTGAGCCCGCCCTCGCCCTCGACGATGTGGACGCGCGGGGGATCGGCGCCGAAGTAGTCCGTGGCGCCGAAGGCCAGCCCGAGCGAGGAGGCGACGCCGACGCCGGAGGCGCCGGTAGAGAGCCGGATGAACGGCGTGGCCGGGGTGGGATGCCCGTCGAGGGACTTGGCCCCGAGCGCGGAGACGAGCGGCGTCCTGACGACGGGGTTGCGACGAAAGCCCAGCAGATCCTCGAGGCGGAGGCGGAGCCGCACCTCCCGGGGGAGGAGATCGGGGGCGGCGATCCGGGCGATCTCGTCCCGGATGGCCCACATCGCGTACAGTCCCATGGCCTTGTGCCCGGCGGCGTAGGAGAGGATGTCGGCGTCCTCGCGGTCGGGCTGCGCCAGGTCGTAGTCGAGCGTGTCGAAGAGGAGCATGGCGACGATGCGACCGGAGGAGATGGAGCCTCCCGGGTGGCCGGAAGTGGGCACGTAGTTGTAGAGGAGGGCGCAGAGCGAGCGGTAGACGACATCGAGGGTCTCGAGGTGGCCGTGGTCCTCCGCCGAGAGCGGGCCCGGCCCCCCCGCCAGGGTCTCACTGACATCCAGGTAGGCTGCGCGCCTCGGAGCGAACTGCAATACCATGGCCTCTCCCCTTTACATCGATCTTCCGCCCAAGCCCGGTTCCCCCACAAGCGCCGATTCCCATCCGCCAGCCCGGACATGGGCGGCGGCTCCCGAGACCCGCTCGACTGGTGCGGGAGGACTAGAAACTCCCCACGATCGGCTCATGGGTCATCAGCGACGCGGCGCTTACAGTGATGCTGACGGTCACGAAGAGGCCGCCACAAGGAGCGCAAGAGCCCATGACATACGAGACGCCGGGATGTGCCTACTGCCCGCCCACCGTGCGGGCCTGCCGGCAGGGCGAGTCGGAGGCCCGCGGCCCGGGCTTCTGCCCCACGAAGGTGGACGAGGACGGGATCGAGCGGGCCTGGGGGCTGTACGCCGACCCCGAGCTGCGACAGATCGCCCACGCCTCGGCTCTCGTGGAGAGCGAGGGCTACTGCAAGTGGACGCGGGTGGAGGAGATCTGCCACTTCGCCAAGAAGATGGGGTTCACGCGGATCGGCATCGCGACCTGCATCAGCATGGTGGACCTGGCGAAGGTGCTCTCCGGCATCCTCGAGAGCCACGGCTTCGAGGTGGCCTCCGTCGCCTGCAAGAACGGGGGCGTCGCCAAGGAGCTCATCGGTGTGCAGGACGGGGAGAAGATCCGCCCCGGGACCTACGAGTCCATGTGCAACCCCATCGCCCAGGCCGAATTGCTCAACGACGCCGGCTGCGAGCTGAACGTGGTGCTGGGCCTCTGCATCGGGCACGACAGCCTCTTCTTCCGCCACTCCAAGGGGCTGGCCACGACGCTGGTCGCCAAGGACCGCGTGCTGGCCCATAACCCCATCGGCGCGCTCCAGCTCGCGGACACCTACTTCGCGCGCGTCTGGGGCCCGCTCAAGCCGGGGACGCCGCCCACGCTGCCGGCCGAGGGGCGCCGCGCCGATGAGTCTCGCGGAATGGTGTAGAGGGCCATGTTGATGGCCCCGATGGGCGAACGGGTGCTGTACATCATCGGGGTGACCATGCCCGGGGCGACCGCGAGCACGGCCGTGCCCTCGGGGGTGTCGAAGTCGATCCCGTTGTGCGGCTTGTTCCACGGCGGGTCACTGGTCGTCCGCCGGTCGCGCTGCCCGTAGTTCGAGCTCCAGTCATCGAAGTGAGACATGATCTTCGGGCAACCGGCCTCGGCGCCGCTCCCGGTGGTCCCCACGCCCCGCCGGCCCGAGGGAGCTGAGGCCGGGCCGGCTCCTGCGCAGCCCGCCGCGGCCGCCGCCACCCCCAGCACTCCCAGCCGAAGGACGCAGCGCCGATCCAGGCGCTCCGCTCTCATGCTCGTCTCCTCGCCCCGGCCCGCGGGCAGTCGCCGCTCCTACAGGTCGATCTTCCGCTGGGCCAGTGCGCGCTCCCACTTCCCGGCGTGGTTGTCATCGAAGACCACCTCCTCGTCCGGCGCGGCGACGACCCAGTCCCCTCGCTCCCGCTCGGCCTCGAGCTGGCCGGGCGCCCATCCGGCATAGCCCAGCACGAACAGCGCCCGCCGCGGGCCCTGGCCGAGGCCGATGCGGCGGAGCACCTCGGGGCTTGCCGTGAGGGCAAAGCGGGCGCTCGCGGCGATCGTGCCCTCGCTCGCATAGTCCGCCGTGTGCAGGACGAACCCGCGGGGGCCTTCGACGGGACCGCCCCAGTGGATGCGGATGCTCCCGCTGACGCCTGCCGGGTCCACGCCGAGCCGCTGGAGCAACCCGGCGAGCGGGGTCTGGCCGATCAGCCGGTTCACGGTAACGCCCATGGCGCCGGTGGCGTCATGACGGACCATGAAGATGACGGTGCGGGCGAAGCGGGGGTCCCGCATTCCCGGCGCCGCCACCAGGAGCTGACCGGCCAGGCTCCCGTGCCCCGGCTGAGCCCGGGCGATCCGACCAGCCGCCCCGGCCGTCACGAGCCCGACAACGAGCACCGCGAGGAGTGCCGCGACCCGGGCCTGCCTCATGCGGGCAGGGTACCGCACAACCGGGCGTCAGCGCGCGGTCGCGCCCCGCTCGCCTCCGGCTGCGGCTGGCCGCCCGGCTCCGCTCGGGGGATTTCCATCTCCGCTCGCCTCGCCTCCGGCTGCGGCTCGCCGCCTCGCTCCGCTCGGGGGATTTTCATCTCCGCTCGCCTCGCCTCCGGCTGCGGCTCGCCTTACAGTCTTCTTGTGGTCGAGGGCCTCGAAGAAGGCGTCGATGCGGTTCCGGAGCTGGGCCTCCGCGTAGTAGCGCGGGTCCTCCAGGTCGGACTCCACGAGGAGGGTCGGCACCCCCAGGTCGCGCGTGAAGTACTCGCGCATGTCGCCCTGGCCGGCCGAGTAGAGCCGGCAGGACTTGATCGAGTGGATGACGAGGGAGTCCGCCTCCCACTCCTCCACGTAGCGCTTGATCTGCTCGTAGCGGGCGAGGAGGGAGCGGTTCGCGAGGTTGTGGCGCAGCATGTGCTCGGCGACGGACTCCAGCGGCCGCCGCGGATCGTGGCGGAAGCCCCAGTCCCAGATCCCGCCCACCGTGGAGTAGGTGGACTGCACGCCCACGGCGCCCCACCGGGTGAACAGGTTGCGGAAGTTCTTGTAGTAGGGGTACGGCGGCGGCCCCTCGAAGACCGTGCGGAAGCGCTCCTCGCTGAGCGGGCCGAGCCCCTGCCCCGCGAGCCCCTCGAACTCGGCCACGGCCACGTCGAAGAAGTCGGCCGCCTCGGGCGTGCCGCGGAGCACGTTGATGGGGCCCATGAGGTTGATGGCGTCGAAGTAGGCGTCGAAGGGCGCGGGCTTCCGCTTGGTGAGGTGCTTGCACCGCGCGTAGCCCTCCTCGGCGCGCGCGGCGTGCTCCACGATCTCGCGCAGGCGGTCGATGTCGAACGCCCGGCCGGTCATGCGCTCGCCGAGCGCGATCAGCTCCTCGAGCTGCTGCACCACGTAGCGGATATCGGCCTCGGTGGGCGCGTCGGTGCGCAGGAAGGGGACGTCCAGCATGAAGAGCGGGGCGCCCGAGACGTCGGCGAGGTGCTCGAACCACTTCACGTACACGTTGCAGCCCACGTAGTTGCAGACGATGAGGGACGGGAAGGGGATGGGGGTGCCCGGCCCCATGCCGCCGTCGAGGTAGAGGCCGATGTCGGCCTTCACGTAGGCGCAGTTGTCGGCCGAGTAGCCGGCCTGCTCCGCCTTCAGGATCAGCGGCAGCGACTTCTTGCGGATGGCGTTCTGCAGCGCGATGACCTCGGGGAACATGGGGAGAAAGCCCAGCGCGCGCAGCAGCTCGACGAGATTGCCGGAGATCATGATCGCGGCCGTGGGCTGCCGCTCGGCCTCGGCGCGGCTGAGCGCCGCCGTCCAGTCCGCCATGAGGCGGCGCGACTGCTCGTGCACCTGCCCCTGGTACTGCCGTTCCGTCACCTTCGGTGGCATGGCCGGGCTCCTCAGCGGGGCGAGGGCGTGCCGTCCGCCGCGCCCCGAGCCTGCGTGGTCGCGGCCAGGAGCCCCGCGATGGACTCGAGCAGCCGCTCGCGCGGCGTGCCCGGGCCGAAGACGGCGGCGACGCCGAGCCGCCCGAGCTCGGCCTTCATGTCCGGGGTCACCACGCCCCCCACCACGAGTGGGACGCGTCCCAGTCCGACCCCCTCGAGCGTCTGGCGCACGCGCCGTCCGGCGTAGACGGCGTCGCTGCTGAGACAGCTCACGCCCACCAGGTCGGCGTCCTCCTGGAGCGCCATCTGGGCCACGCGCTCCGGGGTGTTGTAGAGGCCGGCGTAGACCACCTCGTGCCCGCCCTCGCGCAGCCACCGGGCCACCGTTGTCACCCCGAGGTCATGCGCGTCGCTGCCGAGCTTCGCCAGGACGATGCGCGCCATGGCTAGCCCTCCACCGTGTGGCCGATGGCCTCGCCGAAGGCGCGGCACACCTCGCCGATGGTGGCGCCCGCCTCGACGGCCGCGAGCACGGGGGGCATCACGCTCTCGCCGGCGGCCGTCGCGCGGCGGAGCGCGTCGAGGGCGGCCGGGAGCCCCGGGGCCTCGCGGCGCGCGCGGTACTCGCGGACATAGCGCATGCGCGCCTCCGGCATCTCCTGCTCGTAGGCGAAGAACTCCATCTTCGGTTCCTCGGCTTCCTCGTCGCGGAAGCAGTTGACGCCCACGACCGGCTGATCGCCCGACTCCACGCGATCCATGTGCGCGAAGCGCGCGGCGCGGATCTGCTGCTCCACCCAGCCGGCCGTGAAGGCGGCGACGAACCCCCCGCGCGAGCGGATCTCGTCGATCATGGCGAGGATGTCGGTCTCGAGCCGGTCGGTGAGCCACTCCACCAGATGGGAGCCGCCCAACGGGTCGGCGGTCTTGACCACGTTGGTCTCGAACCCGATCACTTGCTGGGTCCGGATGGAGAGGCGGTGAGAGGCCTCGGAGGGCAGCGCGTAGGCCTCGTCGTAGGAGGTCGTGTGGATGGACTGGCTGCCGCCCAGCACCGCCGCCAGCGTCTGGATGGCCGCGCGCACGATGTTGTTCAGCGGCTCCTGGGCCGTGAGCGGCAAGGCCGCCGTCTGGATGGCCGTGCGGAACCAGCACGAGCGGTCCTCCGTCGCGCCCAGGCGCTCCCGCATGAGCCGGGCCCAGATCCGGCGCATGGCGCGGAGCTTGGCCACCTCCTCGAAGAGGTCCAGGTGGGCGGCGGTGAAGAAGGCCATCCGCTGGGCGAAGGCGTCCACGGGGAGCCCGCGCGCCACCAGCCGCTCGGCGTATTCCAGGGCCAGCGCGAGCGCGAAGGCCGCCTCCTGGACGGCGTTGATCCCCGTCTCGCGCATGTTGTAGGCGTTGACGTTGACGATGTTCCACCGGCGCAGCTCGCGCGTGCAGTACTCCATGACGTCCAGCCCCACGCGCACGCTGAACTCGATGGGGAAGAAGTGCGTGTTGGCCTGGAGCGTCGCCCCGGAGAGCTGCGTGAGGGCGCAGTTCATGATGGTGCCGATGAGGGCGGAGGGCGGGATGCCCCGCCGCCGCGCGACGGCCAGATACATGGCCAGGAAGGGGGCGGAGGCGGGGGGCTGGACGATGAGGGTGCTGGAGACCTTGTCCAGCGGGATGCCGTCGAAGAGCTCCGCCATGTCCTCCAGGGTGGCGATGGAGGTACCCTGGCGCCCGATCTCGCCCTCGAAGAGCGGGTGGTCCGGATCGGCGCCGAGCTTGGTGGCCATGTCGGTGTCGATGTTCAGTCCCGTGGCGCCCTGGCGGAGCAGGTAGTGGAGCCGCTCGTTGGACTCGCGCGGCGTGCCGTAGCCCGACTGCTGGCGCCGCGTCCAGAGGCGCTTCCGGTACATCTCCGCGTGGATCCCGCGGGTGAAGGGGTACTCGCCGGGGCGCTCGCCCGCCCCCGACGGACGGTCGGCGAGGAAGGGCGGCAGCTCGATGCCCGAGAGCGTCCGGTAGTCGGCGGGGCGCTCGCCCTCCAGGTACCGGTCAAACAGCCGATCCGTGCTCATGGAAGCCTCCTTGGCCGAGGCCGCGCACCAGGTAGCGCGCGAAGGTCTCGCCGATCTCCTTGGGGTTGCGCTCGCCGTCGGGCGAGTACCACCGGGGAATCCAGTTCATGGCGCCCAGCATCGCGAGCACGACCATCTTGGGGTCGCAGGGCGCGAAGGCCCCCGAGGCGACCCCCGCCTCGACGAGCTTCCGGAGCCGGCGCTCGTAGTCGTCCCGCCGTCGGACGAGGTCGCGGTAGGGCCCGGGGGAGAGCATGCCCTCGGTGAGCACGACGCAGCCATTGAGCCTGTCCGTCATGCCCTCGATGAAGTGACGGAGGGCGACGTAGAGCTTGACGTCGTCGGGCTCCGATAGCCCCTCCGCGATCCGGATGCCCTCCATCGCCAGGTCGAGGGCGGCGGCCTCGCACTGGAAGATGATGTCCTCCTTGCTCTCGACGTAGTAGTAGAGCGCGGCCTTGCTCACGCCCAGCTCGCGGGCGATGTCCCCCATCTTGGTGGCGTGATAGCCCTTGCGGTTGAAGCAGCGCGCCGCGCTCTGCAGGATGATCTCCAGCCGGAAGCTCCGGATGTGCCGGCGGGCGGCGCCGCGGTCGGTCCACTTGGCGAGGGGTTGACCCATGGTTCGAATTCCCTTGCCCGCTGGTCGGGCGAGGCTACTAGACTCCAGTTCGTGACGACGGTAAATGCCTCACAATCATCATTTTTCTGTGAGCATCGGCTCATTGCGCAGCAGGCTGTACCGGGCGATTCTACCGACCGGCTAGTCATATGGCACAGCGCTTCGACTGCGTGGTGATAGGAGCCGGGATAGGAGGACTCGCGGCGGCCGCCCGCCTGGCCGCAGCGGGCCTCGCCCCCCTCGTGATCGAGGCGCGCGATCGCGTCGGGGGGCGCTTCTCCTCGCTGGACGTGGACGGCTTCCGCGTAAGCACCGGGGCGGTGGCCGTCGAGTGCGGCGGCGTGCTCGAGGAGACGTTCCGGGCCATCGGAGCGCCGTTCGAGGTGCGGCGGCCGGACCCGGCCGTCGTGTTCAGGATCGGCGGGAAGGACCGGAGCTTCGGCGGCGGGTGGCTGCAGATCTTCGAGATGTTCGTCCAGCGCGGGGCGCG
>MGBV01000168.1:0-3724 GCA_001788415.1 Candidatus Rokubacteria bacterium GWC2_70_16
CGGTGGCCTCGGTGACCAGCCCGACGGGCGGGTTGTTCTTCCGCTGCTGGCCCTTGTGGTCGTACTGCTCGACGCGCCGCTTGCCGGCGCCAGCCTTCTCTCCTGCCCTGCGTGGTCGCGCCATGCTCCCTCCTGGCCCAGGCCTGGAGCTACCTCCCATCGGCAACACTGTACCCGATCGCGCTCAGGAAGGGAGCGATCTGCGGCGCTGGCCGGGATCGGCGGGAGGGCTTTCGAGCGGCGTCCGGCCGCCGCATTGGGTGCCCGCGAACAGCACTACCGGATCAGAGCGACCACCGCGGGCCACGGCGAACGCGGCCGAGAGGCAAGGGCGTCGGCGCGCCCTACTTCTTCGGGGGCGCCGGCGGCCTGATCTGGGAACCTCCCCGTGGGGGCTTCGCGAGGGCCTGGGGGCTCACCGCCTCTTGGGGCTGGTAGCCCTTCTTCTCGACGGGCTCGGCCGGCCAGCCCCTGGCGCTCAGCCGATGCGCGAGCCGGGAGGGACCTCGAAGTCGGGGCGGAGCAGGATGACCTCACCCGCCTCGTCGTAGGCGCCCAGGACGAGCACCTCCGAGACGAAGGGGCCGATCCGCTTGGGCGGGAAGTTCACCACGGCGACCACGCGGCGGCCGATCAGGTCCCGGGGCGCGTAGCAGTGGGTGATCTGGGCGCTCGAGCGCTTGACGCCCAGCGGGCCGAAGTCGATGGAGAGCTTGTAGGCGGGGCGCCGGGCCTCGGGGAACTCCTGGGCGTCCACCACGACGCCCACACGCATGTCCACCCGCTCGAAGTCCGCCCACGAGAGGGGCACGGGCAGCGCGACCCTACTGGAGCGTAGAGAAGACCGCGCCCGGGTAGTGGTACTCGAGGATCTGACGGGCCGAGTAGCCGAGCTGGGCCATGGTCCGGGCGCTGGACTGGTCCATGCCGACGCCGTGGCCGTAGCCACGGCCGGCGAAGCGGGCCTGGGCGCCATCCACGGCCACGGCGAAGAGCGTGCTCTTGAGAGTGTCGTAGCCCACGAGCCTGCGGAAGTCGTTGCCCCGCAGCACCGCCGTGCCGCTCGTGCCGCGGACGGCGATCCGGGCCACGCGCAGCGACACGCTCCGCTCGAGCACCTCGAGGGCGACGAGGCGCCCCACCGAGACGCCCCCCTTGCGGAGCAGCGCGCCGAGGTCGGCGAGCGGCAGGTCCAGCGCCCACAGGTGATGCGGCGACTCCGAGGGGAACTCGATGCGCACGGGCCGGAGCGCCGGCATGTTCGAGGCGGCGAACACCGCGCGGGGATCTTCCGTGTGGCCGCCGCTGTCGGTGTGATAGAAGGCCGGGAAGAGGTCGCCCTCCCAGAGGAGCACCTGCCCCTCCGTCTCCCTCACCGCCGCCCAGATCGGCGAGTCGGGGCCGACCCTGCCCGCGTACTGCTGGTGCGCGGTGGCCGCGACGATCTGGTAGGGCTTGCCGGCGTTCAGCCGGCGGTGGAATGCGGCGTAGGTCCGCGCCACGACGGCCTGGGCCTTGAGCATCTCGAGCGGCATGCGCTCCCCGGCCTCGGCCTTGACCGAACCCATGAGGTAGTCCTCGAACGGCAGCTCGTTGACCACCAGGAGTCCGTCGGCCACGCGGCGGACGTCAATGGCGCCGGGGTAGTCGCGGCCGTTCCACCGCATGGCGCCGCCGTTGGCGCTCACGACGCGGACGGCGCCGGCGCGGACGCCGGTGGCGCGCAGGCCGCGCACCTCGACGCTGCCGTTAACCGGGACCAGGCGGATCCACGTGGGCCGCTCCGCCGTGAGCGGCCGGCCCCGCGCGTCCTGGATCGCGAGCGGGCCGCCGCCCAGCTCCACCGCGCCGATGCCGTCGGCCAGCGCCACGCGGATGTCGCCGCCGGCGAGCGCGGGGCGCGCCCCGAGCCCCACGAGGAGGCCGAGGGCGAGAGCGACGAGAAGCCCGGCGTGCCGTCGCCGCGCTAGCGGCGGAAGAAGACCGAGGCGATCAGGGTGAGGACGATCGAGATGATGATGGAGGTGGCGAGAGGGAAGTAGAAGCTCCAGGTGCCGCGCTCGATGTAGATGTCCCCGGGCAGCCGTCCGATCCATGGCACCTTCCCTGAGAGAGTTCCCGCGACGAGCAGGATTGCCCCCAGGACTATCATGACGACCCCGAAACCCACGAGGATTTTCCCAAGCTCGGACACGCAACCACCCCTCACGCGGCTATAACGGGAGCTCCCGCTGGCCGCTGGGGGAAGGCGGCAGGGCGCGGCCCAGATGGGCGTAGGCGACCGCCGTGGCCTTGCGCCCGTTGGGGCTGCGCACGAGGAAGCCGATCTTCAGGAGGAAGGGCTCCACCACCTCCGCCAGCGTCTCCGCCTCGTCGTTGATGGTGGCGGCGATGGCCTCGAGGCCGACGGGACCGCCGCCGTACTGCTCGATGATGGCGCCGAGGAAGCGCCGGTCCAGCCGGTCGAGCCCCGCCGCGTCCACCCCCTCGCGATCCAGCGCGTCCCGGGCCACCGCGGCCGTCACGGTCCCGTCCCCCTTCACCTGGGCGTAGTCGCGGACGCGGCGCAGGAGCCGGTTGGCGATGCGGGGGGTGCCGCGGGAGCGGTGGGCGATGGCCTCGGCCCCGCTCCCGTCGATGGCGGCGCCCAGGATGGAGGCCGACCGGAGGACGATGGAGGTGAGATCCTCGACGCCGTAGAAGTCCAGGTGGTGGAAGATCCCGAAGCGCTCGCGGAGCGGCGAGGTGAGCATCCCCGGCCGCGTGGTGGCGGCCACGAGCGTGAAGGGGCGCAGCGGGATGCGCATGCTCTTGGCGTTGAGCCCCTTGTCCATCACGAAGTTGACCGCGAAATCCTCCATGGCCGGGTAGAGCAGCTCCTCCACGATGCGCGGGAGCCGATGGACCTCGTCGATGAAGAGGACGTCGCGCTCGCCCAGGTTGGTGAGGATCCCCATGAGATCCCCGCCCCGCTCCAGCGAGGGGCCGGCCGTGGTGACCAGCTGGGCGCCCATCTCGTTGGCCATGATGGTGGCCAGCGTGGTCTTGCCGAGGCCTGGGGGCCCCGAGAGGAGCACGTGGTCGAGCGGCTCGCCGCGGCGACGGGCCGCCTCCACCGAGATCCGCAGGCTCTCCACCGTCGCGCGCTGCCCGACGTACTCGTCGAGCCGCTGCGGGCGGAGCTGGCGCTCGATCTGCGCCTCCTCGGGCAGCGCCACCCGGCTCGTGACCCGCGCCTCGTCGCTCACGTCCTGGCTCCGCCCCCGCGATAGATCTCGTCGAACAGCTCCTCCGGCGTCGTGATGCCGGGCCGGCGGCCGAGCGCCCGGGTGATGAGGTCGGCCGCCTCGCCGGGCCTGTGCTGCAATTGCTTGACGAGCACCTCGAACACGATGGCGCGCAGCCCGTCCTCGTCCCCGGGTGCCGCAGGCGGGGCCGAGCGTGCCTGGGCGGCGGGTCCTTCGGCCGCCAGCAGCGCGAACTTCGCCACCTTGCTCTGGAGCTGGGCCACGATGTTCTTCGCCTTCTGGGGCCCGATGCCCGGGAGCCGGCGCAGGTACCCCTCGTCCTGGCGGGCGATGGCCGCGGCAATCTCGCCCACCGGAGCGGCCAGCGCGCGGGCCGCCACCAGCGGGCCCACGTCCTTGACCGTGATGAGCTTCTCGAAGAACTCCTTGTCCAGCTCCGAGGTGAACCCGATGAGCACGGGGCGCGGCTGGTTCTG
>MGBV01000168.1:3798-6203 GCA_001788415.1 Candidatus Rokubacteria bacterium GWC2_70_16
CGCGCTGGGTCACGGGCGGGAGGAACACCTCGTAGCCGACGCCGGCGGCCTCCAGGATCACCCGGTCCTCGTGCCGCGCGCGGAGCCGGCCGCGCAGCGAGGCGATCACGAGGCCCCCCGCGCCGCCCGCTGCAGCCGGCCCAGCGGGAGCCGCCCCGTGACCCGGGCCATGCCGGTGACGGCCAGGCCGAGGGCGTCGGCCACATGGGAGGGACGCGGCAGCTCGGCGAGCCCCAGCAGGGTCTGCACCCCGCGCTGCATCTGCCCCTTCCCGGCCGCCCCGTTGCCGGTGATGGCGCGCTTCACCTCGGCCGGCGACAGCGCCAGCACCGCCACGCCACACTGGCGGGCGGCGAGGTAGATCACGCCGCGCGCATGGCCCATGAGGATCGCGGTCCGCGGGAACTTGTACTCGGTGTAGAGGTCTTCCACGACGAGGAGGCCCGGGGCGCGGGCCTGGATGAGACGGTGCATGGCGGCGTGGATGGCGTTGAGCCGCGCCTCGAGGGGCTGGCCGGGCGAGGTGCTGATGACGCCGGCATCCACCACCGTGACGGCGCCGGGGCCCGCCTCGAGGACGCCGAAGCCGGTGTCCACGAGCCCGGGATCCACCCCCATCACCCGGAAGGCCCTAGGCGGCGGAGATGGCGTCGAGGACCTCGTCGGGGATGTCGTAGTTCGAGTAGACGGTCTGGACGTCGTCCTGCTCCTCGAGCGCCTCGATCAGCCGCAGCACCGCCGAGGCCTCCTTGCCTTCCACGCGGACCGTGGACTGGGGCAGCATGGCCGGGGTGGCCTCGAGCACGGGGACGCCCTGGCGCTCCAGCGCTTCCCGCACCTGCTCCATTTCATCAGGGGCCGTGGTGATCTCGAAAGCTTTTTCCACCCGCTTGACGTCCATCGCGCCCGCCTCCAGCGCCTTCTCGAGCAGATCGTCCTCCTTGACGCGGTCGGCGTCCACCTGGACCACGCCGCGGCGGTCGAACATCCACGCCACGCATCCGGCCGTGCCCATGCGCCCGCCGTTCTTCTCGAAGGCGTGCCGCAGCTCGGGCCCGGTGCGGTTCTTGTTGTCGGTGAGCACCTGCAGCAGGATGGCCACCCCGCCGGGCCCGTAGCCCTCGTAGGTGATCTCCTCGTACGATTCCCCCGGCAGCTCGCCCGTCCCCTTCTGGATCGCCCGCTTGATGTTGTCGGCAGGCATGTTCGCAGCCCGCGCCGCCTCCATGGCGGCCTTGAGGCGCACGTTGCCCTTGGGGTCGCCGCCGCCATTGCGCGCCGCCACCGTGATCTCGCGGAGGATCTTGGAGAAGAGCTTCCCCCGCTGGACATCCGTCTTGCCCTTCTTCCGCTTGATCTGCGACCACCGTGAATGCCCGGACATGATGCCCTCACCTTCCCTCGTGGATGGTTGCCCTGAGCGCCTTGACCCGCAGGAGCCGCCGCGCCCGCCGCTCCTCCGCCTCCTGCCACCGCCGCCGCTCGCCCGGGGTCTCCGGGGTGAACGGCGGGCACGGCTGGGGGCGCAGATCCTGGCCCAGGTGCACGAACGTGAGATAGGCCGTGCACGCGTGGCGCACCTCGCCGGTCCACGGCGCCTCGGTCAGTACCTTGACGCCGATC
This sequence comes from Candidatus Rokubacteria bacterium GWC2_70_16, assembly GCA_001788415.1. Classification (GTDB taxonomy): domain Bacteria; phylum Methylomirabilota; class Methylomirabilia; order Rokubacteriales; family CSP1-6; genus UBA12499. The sequence continues at coordinate 5,422 of MGBV01000168.1, forward strand.
TCCAGGGACGAGCTGCCGACGTGGTTCAGCGCGGCCTTGAACGTCACCACCTCGCGGATCGAGACGGGCGCGTGGAAGTCCAGCGCGTCCAGGCACGCGGTCATGGAGAAGCCCCGGGTGTAGCGCGTCGTGAGGATTCCGCCGGCCTCGTCGATGTCCATGAGCAGGTTCCCGGGGAAGAGCGTGTTGCCGAACAGCGTGTCCGCCGGCACCACGCCGCGGCACGACTCGAAGCGCCAGCGGAGCTCCTCGCTGCCGTCGTCGCCGATCTCCCCCATGGCGGCCTGCCGCCGCGCGACGCGCCCCAGCCGGTGCGCGCGCCGCTCCCGGGCGGCGGCGAGCAGCGCCTCCTCCGCCGCGCCCCGCGGGACGACCGGCTGCGGCACGGGCTGGGGCCTGAGCGCATCGTCCACCCGGACGAACACGAGGTGCGAGCTGAGCGTGAGCGCGCGCGCCCCGGTGGGAACGGCCTCGGAGAACACCCGCACCCCCACCTCGAGCGAGCAGCGGCCCACGTACTCCACCTGCGCCCGCAGCACCGCGATCTCGCCCACCTTCACCGGGTGGAGGAAGTCGATGTCGTCCATGGCGCCCAGCAGCACGTTGCCGCGCGCCACCCGGGAGGCGGCGATGGTGCCCACGGTGGCGATCCACTGCATCATCCGCCCGCCGTGGATCTGTCCGGGGGCGCCCGCGTGCTCCGGGAACACCCAGTGGACCATCTCGGTGACGGTGTCGGCGATGGAGAGCATGGCGGATGGATTTTTCTACCACGCTGACCC
>MGBV01000169.1:0-280 GCA_001788415.1 Candidatus Rokubacteria bacterium GWC2_70_16
GGCGATGCCGCCCGCCAGCTGCCCCACCGCCTCCATCTTCTGCGACTGGCCGAGCTGGGCCTGGGTCGCAACGAGGCTTGCATAGGCCTCCTTGGCCTCACGATAGAGCCGGGCGTTCTCCAGTGCCGCTGCGGCGTGGGAGGCGAAGGCCACGGCGATCTCGAGTTCCTCCCCGGTGAAGGGCCGGTTCCCGGCCCGTCTGACGCTCAGGACTCCCAGCACCCGCTCCCCAGCCTTCAGCGGTACGCCCAGCCAGCGCGAGTACCCGAAGCGGACGGCA
>MGBV01000169.1:294-4698 GCA_001788415.1 Candidatus Rokubacteria bacterium GWC2_70_16
TCCCTGGTGGCGGCCACGATGCCGCTCAGGCTCTGGCCAACCTTGAGCCGTGGGTTGACCATGACCTGCCTGGCCTCCGCTGTCCCCTCGCCCATCACGAGATCGTCACCCTCCACGAGTCGGATCCCCACCGAGGCCGAGTCCAGGAGCCGCCCGCACAGCTCGGTGATCCGGCGCAGCAGCGACTCCACCGGCTGGATGCGCGACAGCTCCCGGCTGGCCTCCAGCAGCGCCTCGAGCTGCCCCTGGCGGGTGCGGAGCTCCTCGTTGAGCCGGGCGTTGCCGATGGCCCGCGCCGCATGGTCGGCCAGCCTGAGCAGAATGGCCTCGTCCCGGTCGGTGAAGGGCCGGGGGGACCGGTTGTGGACGTAGAGCAACCCCTCCACCCGCCCCTGCCCCGTGATGGGAACAGCCATGGCCGCGACGATGCCCTCGGCCGCGACGATCTCCCGGTAGTCCTGGGTGATCCGGGAATCCTCCGCGTAGCAGTCCGTCCTGAAGGGGCGGCCCGTCGCGAGCACCATGCCGCCGACGCCCTTGCCGGGCTCGACTCGGATGCGGCCGTAGTCCAGCCGAGCGCCGGGCCAGTGGCTGAACACGGCGGCGGCGGAGCCCCGCTCGCGCAGCGCCACGCCTGCCAGATCGCTCCCGCAGAGATCCCTCGCCCCCGCGCCCACCCGGAGGAGCATGTCGTCGAGGTCTCGCGAGAGATTGATGTCCGCCACGAGATCGGCGAGGATCTCCGCCTCCCGCCTGTGGCGCTCCGCTTCCTCGTACTGCCGCGCGCTCTCCAGCGCCAGCGCGGCCTGGTCGGCGAGCGCCTGGGCCAGCCGGAGGTCACTCTCGGTGAACATGCGGCCCTGCCGGTCCGCGACGGTCATGGCTCCGATCACGCGGCCCTCGACCGCGAGCGGAACGCCGAGCACCGCCCGGTACGGCACCCGCTCGATCCCGGCCCGCAGCTCCTCGCTCAGGTCCACATGGGGATCGGCGAGGATATCGGGGGTGCTGACGGGCCGCTCGAGCCGCACGGCCACACCGGCGATGCCCTGGCCCCTGGGCAATGTCATGCCGCGCGTCACTGCGCCGCCGGCATCACCCGCCACGGCGAGCCCGACGAGGTCTCCGGTGTGGAAGTCGAGCCTGAAGACCGCGGCGCCCTGGGCCCCCAGCAATTCCCGGGCGCTGTCGACGATGCGCTGGCCCACCAGCTCCGCATCGAGCGTCTCGGCGAGGAGCCGACCCACCTCCGCCAGCCGCTCGGCCTCGAGGCGCCGCCGCTCGCTCTCCGCGAAGAGACGGGCATTGCGGAGCGAGGCCGCAGCCTGGGCGGCGAAGCTCTGGAGCAGGCTCCGGTCGTCGGCGTCGAGGCGGAACCCCTCCCCGCCGAGGAGCGCCAGCACGCCGAGCAACGTTCCCTGGTGGATGACGGGAACCGCGAGTCCGGCGGTGAGCCCGCGGGCGCGGAACCACTCCACCCCGACGGCCCGCTCGTCCCCGGGCAGGTCGCCCGCCTCGAGCGGCGCTCGATGCTCGGCGACCCGGCCGACCCCGCCCTCGCCGTAGCGCAGCTCGCGAAGCGGGTAGGGCTCGGCGGCGAGCTCGCCGGCAACCGCGCGCACCGTGAGGGTGCGCGCGACCTCGTCCGCATCCCAGAAGGCCACGAGAGGGGCGCGCATCAGCTCCGCGGCGGCGCGCGCGATCTCGCCGAGGATCTCATCGGCGTCCAGCGACGAGACGAGCAGCTCGTTGAGCCGGGTCAACGCGCGCAGGCGCTCCAGCCGCTCGCCGAGCCGCCCGCTGAGCTCGGCCGTGTGGATGGCCAGCGCCGCCTGATCGGCGAAGGCCGCCAGGACCCGGAGGCCCTCCTCGGGGAGCGCGCGGCCGGAGGCGTCGCCGAGGAACAGGGTGCCCAGCACCTCCCCCTGCACCATGAGGGGGGCCGCGGTTCCGGAGCGGTAGCCTTCCCGCTGGATGCGATCGACCGCCCATCCGGGGAGCCCCAGATCGGGGTCGGCCAGCTGGTCCCGGCACCACACCACCCGGCGCTGGGCCACCGCTCGACCCGAGACACCGGTGCCCGCAGGAAGCGTCTGGCCGATCCACCGCAGGGGCCTCTTGCCCTTCGGGGCGGCCTCGGCGACGCAGACCAGGGCCCCGGAGGCCGGTTCGAGCCGGTACACGGCCGACCGCGCAACGCCGAAGATCTCGACCACCGCACTGGCCACGCGGTCGGTCACCTGGGTCACGTCGAGCGTCGCGGCCAGCTCGGCGCCCACACGGGCCAGCGCCTCGAGCGGGCCTGCCGGCGCGGGGGCCGGCACGGGTTTGCGGGTTGCGGCGGCGGGAGAGGCGGCACGCCGGCGCGGGGGCGACTTGCGAGGACGGGGCGTCATTGCCAGTACGGTATTACAGCCTGCGCCCGGAGGCGGTGTCAACTTCTCGCTACCCACGGGCCGCGCGGGCGAGGTACTCTTGCGACCTCGCCTTCGACGGCCGGCAGCACGTCCCCGTCGCCTCCCTCGCTGCCGAGTTGGCAGCGATCCAGATCGGCGGGTACGGCTTCTGCACCGGGCGGATCGTGCACGTCGCCTTCGTCACGCGGAAGAACCGGCCCGCGAAGGTCACCTCGTCCTCGGTCCAGAGGCGCCTGACGAGGTGGAGGGCCTCGATCATCCGCGCGGCGCCGCCGCGGCGAGCAACACCGAACGTCTCGTCCTCGGCCTCGCGGTAGCCGAGGCCGATGCCGAAGACGATTCGCCCCTCGAAGCGGACTGTTCCCGCGTCGGGACGGACGTTGCCGGTGATCAGGTCGAAGGTGGTGGTCTTGCCCGAGCCGTTCGGGCTGATCAGCGCGGTGATCGTCCCCGCCTCGACGCGGAGTGACGCGCCGTTGACGGCGCGGAGGCCGGCGAACCGCTTTTCGAGGTCACGCGTCTCGAGCAACGGCTCAGGGAGTCCCCGGGGCCGGCTGAAGCGCCACCTCGCGCGCGGCGAGGCGGCGCAAGAACGTCCTGCCCGGCGCCATCCAGCCGCACCTCCGGAAGGCGTCCACTAGCCCCTTGGGGAGGAAGAGGACGGTCACGATCACGAGCCCGCCGAACAGTCCCGTGTGGACGAAGGGGAACCGCGCCCACAGGAACTCGGCCAGGAGCGAGAGGGTGACGCCGCCCACGAGCGGGCCCCAGACCGTCCCCGCCCCGCCGAGGAGCACCGCGACGATCGCGGTGAGGTCGACCTGCGTGGCGAACGCCGTCACCGGGTCGATGTAGCTCACGTGCCAGGCGTAGATCCCGCCCAGGACGCCGGGGAAGAACACGCTCACGACGAACGCCTGGAGCTTCGCGCGCGTCGTGTTGATCCCGAGGTTGTCGGCCCCCCCCTCGTCCTCGCGGATCGCGAGGAGCGTGAGCCCGAACCGGGAGTTGTCGAGGAGCCACGTGAGCCCGACGAGAAGGGCGGTGACGAGCGCCACCGCCCAGTAGACCGTGCGGAGGTCGAGGACGGGCGGCAGGTAGAGGCCGCGGCCGCCGTCCGTGACCGACTCCCACGCGAACGCGACCTTCTCGGCGATCCGGGAGAGGCCGAGCATGCCGATCGCGAAGTACGGGCCGCGAAGCCGCAGCATGATCCAGCCGAGCGGGACCGCCACCAGCGCGGCCAGGACGCCGCCAGCGAGCGACGCGAGCGGCCAGGCGAGAGGAGACCGACGTTGATGACCACGAGCGAGAGGCCGAACGTGACGAGCAGCCCCGCCATCGGCGGCCCCCCCAGCACCCGCTCCATCAGCAGGCGCTGGAGAACCCACCCGAGGGCGAAGAGCGCGAGCGCCGAGAGCGGCAGCGCCAGCAGGGGGTGGAGGCCGAAGGCGGTGTAGCTCCAGAAGGTGACGAAGGCCCCCAGCATGACCAGCTCGCCGTGGGCGAAGTTGAGCACGCGCATGACGCCGAACACGAGGTTCAGGCCGAGGGCGAGGAGACCGTAGAGTCCGGCCAGCATCACGCCGTTGATCAGGAGCTGCCCCCAGAGAACGGGCTCCCACATCATCATCGGAGTTGCGTCCGCCTCCGGGCTACCGGCGCTCGGCCCAGGGAGGCGCGGGGAGCCTCGCGCTTCCCGTCGCGGTGTCGCCGGGCCAGAGGATCTCCTTCTTGCCGCCCTGCCACTGCACGATGACGGCGGTCTTGCCGACCTGAGCGCCGGTCTCGGTCACCTTGTAGCGCCCGAAGACAGTCTGGATGTCGAGCTCGACGAGCGCCTGGCGGATCCGGTCCTGGTCGAGGGCGCCGGCCTTCCGCACCGCGGCCTCGAGGACCTGCATTCCACCGTAGGTACCCGCCGCGTGGTAGCTCGGCTCACGGCCGTGCTTCTTCTTGAACCGCTCGACGAACTCGGCGTTGCCGG
>MGBV01000169.1:4769-5024 GCA_001788415.1 Candidatus Rokubacteria bacterium GWC2_70_16
AACTCGGGCACCGCCGCCCCGTGGCCGGCGAAGAGGAGCTTCGGGCTGTAGTCGAGCTCCTTCGACTGGCGGACGGAGAGGACGGACTCCGGCTCATAGCACCCGCAGATCAGCACGTCGGCGCGGAGCGCCTTGATGCGCGTGAGGACCGCGGAGAAGTCGGTGGTCCCGCGGGGGAAGTACTCGTTGTGGACAACCGTGAGCCCCTTCTTCTGCGCGACGTCGATCACGGCCGGAATCGTGACCCGGAGCGCC
>MGBV01000169.1:5155-7664 GCA_001788415.1 Candidatus Rokubacteria bacterium GWC2_70_16
GGCGGCCATGGGGGCGACCATCACTTTCCGGTACTTCTCGGTGACCGTGCTCGCCGCCGCCGTCACCGGCGTCGAGTAGGGGCCAACGACGAGATCGACCTTGTCGTCGACGATGAGCTTCTCGTAGAGCTTCACGCCGGTGCCGGGGTCGCTCTTGTCGTCGTAGACCTTGAGCGTCACCTGGCGTCCGAAAAGGCCACCCTTGGCGTTCACGTCGTCCACCCAGAGCTGGTACGCCTGGTGAACGTACACGGCCGTCACCGCCAGGCGTCCGGTCTGGGAGATCGACGCGCCCACCACCAACGGGTTCTGCGCGGATGCCGGCGCCATCGTTCCCGCCGCCAGCGCCGAGAGCACCGCAAGCGCCACCGCCACCGACCACCGGGTCTTCATCGTGTCACCTCCACGGGGTTCCAGAGCCCGAGTTTCTTCGCCGCCTCCGCGCGCCGCGCCATGACCTTGAGCACGGCCTCGTCCACCATCTCCCCGTCGACCGTGATCGCCCCCTCTCCCCGAGACTTCGCGACCTCGTAGGCGTCGATCACGCGCCGGGCCTGCCGCACCTCGTCGAGCGTCGGTCCGAACACCTCGTTGATGACCGGGACCTGCCCCGGATGGATTGCCCACTTACACTGAGGGCGCCACCGCGTCCTCGAGGTCGAGGATCAGCGAGTCGGAGTCGAGCCGCGCGGCCTTCTCGATCATCCGGAACGTGTTCGCCGGCGTGACGAGCTGGCTCCGCCGCAGCCGGTCGTGCCGGTTCACCGCGACCCCCGCCGCCTGAGGAGCCGCGCCCACCGCGCGACGTCCGCCTCCGCCTCGAGGCCGCGCACGCTCCCGATCACGGCCCGCGCGCGGGCGCGGCCGAGCACGCCCGTCGCGAGGCCCGAGAACTTCTCCTCGATCAGGGTCCACGGCATCGGCCGCTCGGGCTCGCCGAGCGGCTGCTCGACGCGGGCGTGCATCTCGCGGCCGTCGATCGACACCGCGACGTCCGCCCCCGCGAGCGGGACGGCCTCGTCGGCGGTGACACGCATCCGCGCGGCGAGCGCCGCGATGCGCCCGTCTCCCACCCGGTCATAGCTCGTCCAGTCGACGCGCCCGTCGAGCCAGGCGACGGCGGCCTGGAAGTAGACGCTGAACTGCCCCTCGACCACGTTCCTCGGGCGCACCTTGTGCGGGAGCGCCTCGCCCACGATCTGGACGGCCTTGGGCGAGAGCCGGACGTCGAACGACGCGCGCGCGCGCGCGTCGGCGCCGGCCTTCTCGCGGAGCGAGAGCACGGCGTCGATCGCGCCGTGGGTCAGGCGGCAGGACGGGTACGGCTTGATCGCGGTCTCCGCGAGCACCCACCGCTCGCCGAGCCCCGCGAGGAGGAGGTCCGGGCGCGGCGCGTTGCTGTACCCCGCGAGGAGGCCGTAGCGCCCGTCGATCGCCCGCGCCGCGCCGACGACGCCCGCGCGCGCCAGCGCCAGCGAGACCAGCGCGTCGTGGGCGGCGAAGCCCGGGTGGAGACGCTTGGTCCAGGCGCCGTTCTCGAGGTACTGCATGGAGCCCGCGGCCTGGCTCAGCGCGATCCCGAACGCGCTCGCGATCTCCGCGGCGCCGAGACCGAAGAGCTTCGCCCCGGCGGCGACGGCGCCGAAGATGCCCGCCAGGGGCGTGATGTGGAAGCCACGGTCGTACGCGGTCTGCCCGAGCGCGCCGCCCACGCGGCACGCGACCTCGTAGCCGGCGGCGAGCGACTCGAGGAGCGCGCGGCCCGAGGCCGCGGTCTGCTCGGCGGCGGCGAGCGCGGCCGGGATCACGGGCGCCCCCGGGTGGAGCGCGCCGAAGAGGTTCGTGTCGTCGAAGTCGAGCGTGTGGGCGAAGGCCCCGTTGAGGAGCGCCGCGTACTCCCAGGGATAGCCGCGCGCTTCGCCGACAACGGTCCCGGGGCCGGGGCGCGGGGCGAGGGTCAGGACGGCGCGACGGAACGGCTCGCTCGACTCGGCGCGCGCGGCGGCGAAGGCCGCGAGGCCGACGAAGTCGAGCAGGCACTGCTTCAGGCGATCGACCGCGCCGGCGGGGACCTGCTCGTATGTGAGCCCGGCGACGAACTCGGCGAGGGCGAGGCTCCGGTCGAGCGTGTCACTCATCTGGCGCGTCCCCTCCCGGCGCCGCCATCACCTGCACCACGCCTGCCGCCGCCAGCGCCGCGATCTCCGCCTCCGGGAGCCCGAGCTCCTTCAAGATGCTCGCGGTGTGCTCGCCGAGCGCCGGCGGTCCCAGCTCGTTCACCGACTGGAGCTCGGAGAACTGCGGGGGAAAGTCGAAGACCTTCACGTTGCCGGCGGCGCTCGGCACCTCCTTGACGAGCTCGCGGAACCGGATGCGCGGGTGCTCGAGGGCCTCGCCGAGGTCGTTCATGGCTCCGGCGGGGACCCCGTACTGGTGGAAGCGCTCGAGCCAGTACGCGCGGTCCTGCCCGGCGATCGCGCCGGCGACGAGGGTGTCCAGCGCCTGCTTG
>MGBV01000170.1 GCA_001788415.1 Candidatus Rokubacteria bacterium GWC2_70_16
CGCAGCGCTCCTCAAGGGCGAGGTGGACATCATCACCCAGGTCACCCCGGACCACAACGACCGGATCAACGCCAACCCCACGACCCGGGCGGTGGGCGCCCTCTACGCGGGGCTTTACGTGCTGGCCGTCAACAGCAAGGTGCCGCCGCTTGACAACCCGCTGGTGAAGCAGGCGCTGTCGCTCGCCATCGACCGCGACCTCATCGTCAAGGAGCTGTGGCGCGGCCGCGGGATCGTCCCGAGCGGCCCCATCGCCAAGGGCGACAACCACTTCGACGCCTCGCTGCCGCCGCTCGCGTACAACCCCAAGGAGGCCCGGGAGCGGCTGAAGAAGGCCGGCTACAAGGGCGAAGAGATCTTCATCGAGACGACCTCGGGCTACACGGCCAACGACAAGCCCATGTCGGAGGCCATCCAGGCCATGTGGCGCGACGCCGGCATCAACGCGAGGGTCGAGGTGCTGGAGTACTCGGTCCGGGCCCAGAAGAACCGCGATAAGACCTTCAAGGGGATGTGGTGGTCGGACCCGACCTCCACCCTCGGCGACCCGGACGGCATGATGTGGCGGCTCCTCGGCCCCGGCGGGCCCCAGGATTACTGGCGTCACGCGCGGTGGGACGAGCTCGGGGACAAGGCACGCTTCTCCGTGGACGAGAAGTTCAGGGGCGAGGCCTACAAGGAGATGACGAAGATCGTCCTCGAGCACTTCCCCTGGATCCCCGTGATCCAGCCCTACGAGGACTATGGGATGCAGAAGTACGTGGAGTGGACGCCGAACCCGAACCAGCAGTTCGAGATCCGTCGCTTCAACTTCAAGTTCCGTCGGGCCTGAGCGCTCCCCCTCACCCTGCCCTCTCCCCCCGGGGGAGAGGGAATAGGGTGGGGGAGTCTCCATGCGAGCCTTCCTCTCCTTCGTCGGCTACCGCCTCCTCCGCGCCCTGATCACCCTGTGGGTCGTGTCCACCGTGGTCTTCGTGGTCATGCGCCTGTCGGGGGACCCGGTGCCGTTGCTGCTGCCGCCGGACGCGCCGCGGAGCGAAATCTTCCGCGTGCGCGCCGAGCTGGGGCTCGACCGGCCGCTGCCCGTCCAGTACGCCGTGTTCCTGGGCAACGTGCTGCGCGGGGACTTCGGCCGCTCCATCCACTTCAGGGAGCCGGCCTCGCGCGTTGTCATGGGGTATCTGCCGGCGACCCTCGAGCTGGGCCTCACCGCCTTCCTGTTCGCGGTGGTCGTCGCGGTCCCCGTCGGCCTCCTCTCCGCGGTGCGCCGCAACACCTTCCTCGACCACGCGGCGATGGGGGTGGCGCTGGTGGGCCAGTCCGCCCCGACCTTCTTCATCGGCATCCTGTTCATCCTCCTCTTGTCCCTCAAGGGGGGCTGGTTTCCGACCTCGGGCCGCGGCACCTGGGCCCACCTGGTCCTGCCGGCGCTGACGCTGGCGCTCTTCGCCATGGCCTCCGTGGCCCGGCTCACGCGCTCGGCCATGCTGGAGGTGCTACGCGCCGACTACATCCGGACCGCGCGCGCCAAGGGGCTCGCCGAGGTCCTCGTGGTCGCCAAGCACACGCTCAAGAACGCCGCGATCCCCATCGTCACGATCACGGGGCTGCAGTTCGGCACCCTCCTCGGCGGCGCGGTGGTGACGGAGACGGTCTTCGCGTGGCCCGGCATCGGCCGGCTCGCCATCCAGTCCATCTACAACCGCGATTACCCGGTGGTGCAGTGCGCGGTGTTCCTCTCGGCCGTGATCTTCATCGTGCTCAACTTCCTGATCGACGTGATCTATGGCCTCCTCGATCCCCGCATCCGCGCCCGCTGAGGCCGCGGCCGTGGTCCGCCACGCCGCGCGCGCCGGGCGCCAGGCCCGGCGAACCCGCCGGTTCATCGGCGCCGGGATCGGCTTCGTGGTGCTGATGGCGGCGGTGGCCGCGGCGGCGCCGTGGCTCGCCCCCCACGACCCGGTGCGCCAGTCGCTGCGCTCCCGCCTGGCCGCGCCGACCCTCGAGGGCCCCGATGGCAAGAGCCACCTCCTCGGCACGGACCACCTCGGGCGCGACGTGCTCTCGCGCGTGATCCACGGGGCGCGCGTGTCGCTCCTCGTCGGCGGGGCCGCCGTCCTCGTGGGCGGGGCGATCGGCTCGGCGCTGGGAATCGTGGCCGGCTTCCGCGGGGGCTGGGCGGACAGCATCATCATGACGCTCGCCGATGCCCAGCTCGCCTTCCCCTTCATCCTGCTCGCCATCGGGATCATCGCGGTGCTGGGGCCCTCCTTCCCGACGCTCGTGGTGGTCATCGGGCTGTCCGGCTGGGTCTCCTACGCGCGCATCCTGCGCTCCCAGGTCCTGTCGCTCCGCTCGCGGGAGTTCGTGGACGCGGTGCTCGCCCTGGGGGGCTCGGTCCCGCGCATCGTGCTCAGGCACGTGCTGCCCAACGTGCTCTCCTCGCTGGTGGTGATCGCCACCCTCGAGCTGGCGCGCGCCATCGTGCTGGAGGCGACCTTGTCCTTCCTCGGCCTCGGCATCCAGCCGCCGACCCCGTCCTGGGGCGGCATGGTCCACGAGGGACGCGAATACCTCGACTCGGCGTGGTGGATCTCGACCTGCCCGGGGCTCGTCCTCATGGCGACCTCCATCGTCGTGAGCCGCACCGGCGACTGGCTCCGGGACCTCCTCGATCCGACGCTCAAGGGCGAGTAGGGCGCTGAACGTCTATCTCTGCGGGATGATCGGCTCCGGCAAGACCACGCTGGGCGAGCGGCTGGCCGCGTGCCTCCGCCGGCCCTTCCTCGACCTCGACCGCGAGCTGGACGGCGAGCTGGGCCGGAGCTTCCACGACCTCGTGCGGGAGCAGGGGTGGGTCCCGTTCCGGGAGCTCGAGTACGCCCTCTGCAAGCGCGTCGCGGCTATGCGCGGGATCGTCTGCGCGCTGGGCGGCGGCACCGTTCGCTACGAGTGGAACCGGGACGTGCTCCGCGGCACCGGCGTGACCGTGCTCCTCGAGGCCGAGCTTGCCACGCTGGCGGCCCGTGTGCGCGGCGCGGACCGGCCGCGGGTCAATCCCGGGACGTCGCTGGAGGAGGATCTGGCGGCCATCTGGGCCTCGGCCGGGCACCTCTACCGCCAGGCCGCCGATCTCGTCTATCGCACCGATTCCGACCGGCCCCTGGGGCAACAGATCGAGGATCTGGTCGGGCTCCTCGCGCCCCGCCTGTCGCATCCCGGCGACTGAGCGGAAGCCCGCGGCCGTGGCGCCCCGGCCTGCTACCCCATCGGCATGGCTCGCCGGGCCCGCGCGGGCCCGTGCAGGGCGAGCAGGCGCTCGCGCGAGATCCAGAGCCGGCGGGCGCGGGTGAAGGTCCCGAGCCGCGGGCGCGCGGCGCCGGCCGGGCGGAGCGCCGCCAGAAGCCCGCGCTGATACGCCGCCACGCATCGCGCCCAGCACAGCCGGTCCCCGGCCGCCTCGGCGAAGCCGACCCGCTCGAGCCCGCCGAAGACGGTCACGGCAGCGAAGGCGCGCAGGTGCGCGAGGTCGCCGCCGTCCCTCGCGCGAGCGGCGAGGGCCTCCAGCGAGTCCACGAAGCGGCGGCGGAACAGGAGGCCCACGGCGCGCTGACCGCCCTCCTCGTGGTGGAGCGCCGCGATCCGGCGGTTGTTGAGGTGCAGGATGGCGACGGGATCGCCGCGGCGCACGGCCGTGCCGTCGGCCAGGGAGAGCGTCCGGCGGCTCCGGTGCACCTCGACGCAGAGGGCGGGCCCCACCTGGGCGGCCGGAGCATCGAGGGCGTGGAGCGCCCGGTAGCCTTGGTCGAGCCGCGCGATGATCCAGCGGGGCCACTCCCCGCGCGTCACGACGTCTCTCCGCAGCCGCGCACGAGGCCCGCCACGCGCGCGCGGCGCTCCGCCGGCACCGGCGCCCGCCCCAGCCACTGGCAGAATTCCGCCGGCTGATCGGCGGCCCACTCGGCCACCTGGCCGGCGCTGGCGAAGGCCTGGCGCAGCCGCCGGTCGGCGATGCCGCCGAAGAGCACGAGGAGCATCCGGGCCAGCGCCGCGGCCACCCGGCTCTCGATGAGGACATGCGCCGTCAGCTCCTGGGCCACGTCCCCGCCGCGCGGCTCCAGCGAGAGCTCCGTCAGCGCGCTGCCCCGGATCGTCCCCACGAGGCCGCTCGAGTGCTCGCCCCAGGAGAGCATGACGCGGCGCCGCGCCTCGCGAACGAGGACGCGGTACTGCCCGCGCGAGCCGTCGCCGTCGTCGGCCTCGTACCAGTCCTCCCCGAGCGCCCGCACCTCGTGCCGCGCCAGCTCGCGGAAGCGTGCCGCCGCGGCGGTGACGTCCGGCGCGTCCACCAGCGCCATGTAGAGGTCCAGGGGCGCACGCGCCGGGCGGCCGCGCACGGTGCGGCTCCAGGTACGGTGCCCCCAGGTGCGCTCGACGAGGGCCGCGATGTCGGCCGGCAAGGCCGCGCGCTCGGGCAGGAATGGCGGCCAGGGCGGGGCGGCATCGCCGGCGGCCAGGCTTGCGGCCACCAGGGCGAGGAGCGAGGCTGCCAGCCGCCACGTAACGCTTTGCACGATCCCCTCAGCCATGGGACACTACAGGGTGCAATGGTCCGCGGCAGCGACCGCTGCCCGGGCCATTTATTTTGCCATGAGACGGGAGTGTTCATGAAGCGCTCGCTGCCCATCGCCGCCTTGCTCATTCTTGCCGCCTGGACGCCTTCCGTCAGCTCTCTTGGCCTGTCGGACGACCAGCGCCGGCGCCTGGAGGGCGGCGAGGTCGTCGTCCTCGACATCCTGCCGCCGGGCCGCCAAGCCGCCGCGGCCCAGGGGGGAACGGCATTCAGCCTCGTCAATGCCCCCCCGGAGGCGGTGTGGCAGCTCGTCACCGACTATCCCCGCCACGTCGGGCTTTACCCGAAGGTCACGACGGCCGAGGTGCTCGATGCCGCCGGCGATCATACCCTGGTCCGTTACGTGGTGGGCGTGGGGCCGTTCTCGTTCCGCTTCCACGTGGACAACTACCCCGACGCCGGGCGGCGGCGCCTGGCGTGGCAGCTGGCCGCCGGGCGGTCCAACGGGCTCTTCCGCGAGAACTGGGGCTACTGGCAGGTCGAGCCCCATGGCGAGGGTACCATGCTCACGTACTCGATCGCGGCCCGCACGGTGCTGCCCGCCTTCCTCACCCGCGGAGCCGAGCGCGAGGGCCTCGTGGACACCATCAAGGCCGTCCGCGACCGCGCCGAGGGCCGCAGCTAGCCCCGCGTCCTTGACAGGCTCTCCGCGCCTCCCTACCTTGAGGGCGTGGACGAGACCATCCTCTGGCTGCAGCGCGCGGCGGAATCGCTCCGCGAGGGGCGCGACGCCGAGGCGGAGCGCGAGTGCCGGCGCGCGATCCAGCGCGATCCCCGGCGCGCGGAGGCCTATTCTCGGCTCGGCGCCGCCCTGACGCGGCTGCGGCGCACGGCAGAGGCCGAGGCCGCGTTCCGCGAGGCCGTGCGGCTCTCGCCGCGGGCGGTTCCGGCGCGCGTGGACCTGGGCGATGCGCTCCTCGAGCAGGGTCGCCTGGGCGAGGCGGAGGGCGAGTACCGCGAGGCGGTGGCGCTGGCGCCCCAGGCCTTCAGGGGGCACTTCAAGCTCGGCCTGGCGCTGGAGCGGCAGCGCCGGTGGGGCGAGGCCGAGGCGGCCTACCGCGCCGCGGTGGCCCTCAGGCCCAACCATCCGCTCGCGCAGCTGCGGCTGGGCCTCATGTGCCGGCGCCAGCGCCGGCATGCCGACGAGGAGCAGGCCCTCCGCGAGGCCGTGCGACTGGCGCCCGGCCACGCCGAGGCGCATCAGAACCTCGGCATCGCGCTGGCGCGCCGCGGCCTGCGCCTCGAGGCCGAGACGGCCTTCAGGGAGGCGGCGAGGCTGGCGCCGAGGAACCCCCATGTCCACGACGGGCTGGGGCTGATCCTGGCGGCCCAGGGCAAGCACGTCGAGGCGCAGGTGGCGCTCGCCGAGGCCGTCAGGCTCGCGCCCACGTCGGTCAGGGCGCGCGCTCACCTGGCCGGCGTGCTGCGGCGTCAGCGCCAGTGGCGCGCCGCCGCAGCCGCCTATGGCGAGGCCATCCGGCTCCAGGGTTCTGCCGCGCCGCTCCACGGCCGTCTCGGCGTCGTCCTCTGGCATCTGCGCCGTCACGGCGAGGCCGCGGCCGCCTTCAGGGAGGCGATAAGGCTCGAGCCGGGCAATGCGGCGTGGCACGGCCGCCTCGGCCGCGTGCTCGAGCGCCAGGGGCATTTCGCCGCGGCTGAGGTGGCCTTCCGGGAGGCGATCCGGCTGTGCCCTGAGGACCTCGCGATCCACCGCGGCCTGGCCGCCGTGCTCCGGCGGGAGGGCCGCTGGGCCGAGGAGGCGGAGACCTATCGCCGCGCGCTGCGCCTGCGTCCCGACGATCCGGAGCTGCATTACGATCTGGGGCTCGCGCTATCGGCCCAGGGGCTCGACGCCGAGGCGGAAGCGGCCTTCCGCGCGGCCGTGGCGCTCGCGCCGGGGGATGCCGATCACCACGTGGAGCTGGGCATCGCGCTGGGCCGGCAGGGCAAGCATGCCGAGGCGGAGCTGGCGCTGCGCGAGGCCGTCCGGCTCGACCCGACCCATGTGGTCGCTCTCGGCAACCTCGCCGTCGGCCTCGGCCGCCAGGGACGCTACGCGCAGTCCGAGGCGGTGTACCGCGAGGCCCTGCGCGTCAAGCCCGAGGGCGCCGCGCTCCATCGGGGGCTCGGCGTGGTCCTGTACTTCCAGGGCAAGTACGCGGCGGCGGAGGCGGCGCTGCGCGAGGCGGCTCGCCTCAAGCCCGGCTTCGCGCGCAGCCACAGCTATCTGGGCGAGCTCCTGAGCGAACAGGGGCGGCCCGCCGAAGCGGCGGAGGCCTTCCGCGCCGCCATCGCCGCCAAGCCCGACAGTCCGTCGGCGTACCGCGGTCTGGGCGGCGTGCTCCTGGCTCAGGGGCTCCACGCCGAGGCCGAGGCGGCCTACCGCGAGGCGCTCCGCCTGCGCCAGGACGAGGCGCAGCACCACTTCAACCTGTGGACGGTGCTCGAGCGGCAAGGCAAGCACGCCGAGTGCGAGGCGGCCTATCGCGAGGCGATCCGCGTCAAGCCCGATCACGCCGAGGCCCACGCCCGTCTGGGCGCGGTGCTCGCTCGGCTCTGGCGGCTCGACGAGGCCGCTGCCGCCTATGCCGAGGCGGTGCGGCTGCGCCCGGACGACGCGCGATTCAGGAGCGGGCTCGAGACGGTGAAGCGGCGCCTCCGCCCCCGCTGAGCGCGCTGGCGCCCGGCACGCACACGACCCGGACGCGGGAGGGGCGCATGCTCACGGGCATCGATCACATCGTCATCGCCGTGGGGGATCTCGCCGCCGCCGTCACCTGCTACCGCCGGCTGGGCTTCACGGTGGTGCCGGGCGGGCGCCATCCCGCCGCCACGGAGAACGCGCTCGTGGCCTTTGCCGACGGCGCGTATATGGAACTGCTCGCTTTCTGGCAGCCGGGCGCCGACCATCGCTGGTGGCACCCCCTGCAGCGCGGCGGCGGCCTCGTGGACTTCTGCCTGCAGACGGACGACCTGGCCGGCGACATGACGGCCTTCCGTCGGGCGGGAGTCGCGCTGGAGGACCGCGGGCAGGGGGCGCGCACCCGGCCCGACGGCTATCAGGTCCGCTGGATCCTCTCGGTGCCGTCCCGGAGCCAGCTCGGCGTGGCGCCCTTCCTCATCGAGGACCAGACGCCGCGCGCCGAGCGCGTCCCGCGGGAGACCACCCACACCAACGGCGTGACCGGGATCGGCACGGTGACGGTGGCCGTGGCCGACGTGACGCCGGCCCGCGGCTGGTACGAGAGCGTCCTCGGGCGTCCCGGCGGGGAGATCCAGCGTGACGACCTCGAGGCCGACGGCGTCCGCTTCACGATCGGGCCCCACGCCCTCGAGCTCGTGGCCCCGCGCGCGCCGCGCGGGGCCGTCGCCCGGTGGCTCGCCGAGCGCGGGCCGTCGCCCTACGAGGCGACGCTCAGGAGCCGCGGCGGCCGGACGGCGGCCCTCGACCCGGCGCTGACCCAGGGAGCGCGTCTCGCCGTCACCTGACCTTGATGAGCGGCAACGCGCCCTCCAGTTCTCCCTTCATGACGGGGTGCTGGTTGCCTCCGACCGCGCGGGCCTTCTGCGTGACCTGCTGATCGAGATACTCGTACAGCTCCTGCAGCGACACGATCCCGTCGCGGTTCCCGTCGGCGGCACCCTTGAGGCCCTCGACGAGGTAGTAGGTGAAGATCCCGTGGCCCAGCTCCGGCAGCTCGAGCGACACCTCGGAGGCGCGGGAGGCCGTGATGATGGCTCGGCCCTTGGAACGCGTGAGCCGCTCGAGGAAGAGATCGTCCAGACGGGTGACACGCGTCTTCTTGGACGCGAAGGTGCGCCCGCCGGCGGCGCCGCTGTAGCAGGCGTCCAGGAAGACCACGACGCGCTCGGCCTCGATGCGGCCGAGGATCGTCTGCATGTCGTCCATCGCGAGCGCCGTGGAGAAGAGATCCTCCGGGTCCGCATCGCTCGGCGCCAGGTACTTGGCCAGGCCGTCCCGCTCAAGCCCCCGCTGGTCCACCTCCGGGGCGCCGTGCCCGGCGAAGAAGATGACGACCGTGTCATCCTTCCGTGCGGAGCGGGCGAGGAAGGTGCCCAGCGCCCACCGGACGTTGCGGATCGTGGGCTTGCGCTCGGTCCTGTCGGTCATCAGGATCACCTGCTCCTTCTTGAATCCGCCGGGCCCCGTGAGCACCTGGTACATGGCGTCGGCGTCCGGAACCGTGTAGCGGAGGCTGCCGATGTCGGGGCTGTCGTAGGCGCCGATTCCGATGATCACCGCCCACCGGCCTGGCGCCAGCGCGGGCGCCGGCGGCGTCGGACGCTCGGGCCTGTCATAGATCACCGTGCGGATCTCTTGCTTCACGGTCCCGTCGGCCTCTGTCGCGGTGACCACGATGGCGTTGGCGCCTTCTCGCAGCGTCACGGGCACCGTGACGGCCAGGGACTTCGGGGGCGCGGGTTCGCTCTGGCGGAGAACCTCGGCCCCGTTCAATGTCACGGTAACCTGTGTCACCCCCTTGCTCGACGTGACCAGGGCCGCGACCACGGTGGTCTGGTCCGCCAGCCGCGCGCGGTCCTCGGGGAAGCGCACGTTCAGACCGAGGGGCACCCGCTTGTCGTAGTGGACCGTGCGGACCTCCTGTTGCGTCCGTCCGTCGACGTCGCTGGCCGTCACGACGAGGGTGTTCTGGCCCTCGCGGAGCCTCAGGGGCAGGTTCACGGCCACTGAGGACTGCGGCGTGGACTCCTCGCGACGGGAGATCTCGACACCGTTGACCGTGACGAGGACACGGCGGACCCCCCTGCCCCCCGAGACGACGCCTGCGAGCGCGACGCTCTCCTGTTCGGTGCGCATCTGGTCCCGGGGGACGGACACCTCCACCTGGAACGGCGGGAGTGCGGCCGCGGTCGGCGCGGGAGGGGGCGGCGGCGGAGTGGGCGGAGCGAGAGAGGGCGGGGATTCGGCGGGCCTGGCGACGGCCGGTGCCGGTGCCGGAGCGGGGGGCGTAGGCATCGGCGCGGCGGGGGCGGACCCTGCCGGCGCGGCAGGGGCCGGGGCCGGATGCGCGGTCGCCGGTGGCGGCCTCTCGAAGAAGACTGTCCGCACCTCCTGGCGGGTGTCTCCCACCGCGTCGGTGGCCGTCACGAGAATCACGTTCTTTCCTTCGTTGAGCTGAACCGTGAGGTTGAAGAGCAGGTCCAGTCTGGGTGTCCTCTGGGCCTCCGTCGAGATCTCAGTTCCGTTGACGGTTACGCTGAGGTGGGTGATGCCCTTTCCCGCAGCGACAGTTCCGGTCAAGGTCACGGCGTCGGTCGCAAGGCGCGCCTGCTCCCTCGGGTAATCGATCGCGATCCTCAGGGGCGCAGCGTCTGGTCGGTCGACGGCCACGATCTGGAATCGGAGCGGCAGTCCACCCGCCTCCCCCTGCACGAACTGGCGCGCCTCGGGCGCGTACCACAGCGCGGACAGTGTCCGATCGGTGAACCGGGGAGCCGCCGGATCGTCCCCCCTCCCTTCGGCCGTGTAGACGATCCGGAATGCCTTGAACGTGCCGGCGGGCACCTTCACATCCTCGTAGGCCTCGACCCGCCACAGGAGATTGACGAGCACGCCATTGGGGAACTCGATGGTGCGCAGGGTGACCGTGCCGCGCCTCCACTTCCCGACCTCGAGAGGCCACGTGATGGGAAGCGGGGGGTCGATCTCCCAATCGACGTGGCTCCCCCAGGTTTCCCTCACGGGGCTCAGGTCCTTTCCGAGCCGAATCTCGCCCGCGCGCCAGTCCGAGGTGACGAACACATACGCATCCTTCTCAACGCGCGCGAGGGACCACACGCCGTCGGTGCGGATCCACTTCTCGCCCAGGGCGTAAGTCGGCCTCTCGGCGGTGGGCTTCTGCGCGGCGGCCGGAGCCGGGCACACGATGAGCGCGAGGGCGGCCAGCGCGATCAGCCAGCGTGCTCCCCTCACCGCTCCGCTCGGCGAGGAGGACAACGCGTCACGGGCGCGGCGTCGAGAGGAAGCGCGCCTCGTCGAAGGCATCGGTGGCCAGGTCCTTCATCCCCATCCGGTCGTAGACATGCCCGAGCAGCTGATGCAGTGACGGCTCCGTGGTATCCGTCGCGATGGCCGCCAGCAGCTCCTTGCGGGCGTCCTGGTAGAGCCCTTCCTGGGAGAGGAAGCCCGCGCGGAGGAGCGCCAGCGTCGAGCCCGACTGGCCCGGGAGGGCCGAGGGCACGAGGAGCGCGAGGGCCTGCTGGACCCGCCCGACGTCGGCGGGCGGGAGAATCTCGAACTCGGCGCGCTGCACCGGCTGCCGCTCCGTGTGCAGCTCCCACGCGTAGCGCTGGCCGGGGCGCAGCGCGGGGGCCGAGGCCGGGTACTGGACGGGCTGGCGCGGCAGCCCCCCCTGCTCCCACACGAGCCCGGCGGGCCCGAAGACGCGGATCATGTAGCGGAGGCTGTCCGAGCCCGACCACTCGAAGGTGACGGGGCCGGACACAAGCCGCGTCTCCCGTGGGGCGAGGAGGGCCGGCGGAGGCAGCCGCACGCTGCGGGTCGAGAGGGGGACGTAGACGGACACGTAGGCCGGCTTGTCCTGCTTGCCCACGAGGAACTGGGTGACGCTGTTGACGAGGGCCTGCACCCGCTCGCCGCCCGCGGCCACGCTGGGGGCCCCCACGGTGAACGGCGAGTTGGCCGCGGCGACCGCCTGGGGCACGCGGCCTCCGGTGAACACGATGACCGCGCGGGCGTCGGCCGATGCGCGGACCTGGTCCCCCGGGCGGAGCGAGAGTAGCGGCTGGGGGGCCTTCCACTCCGCCTCCCCGGCGAGCTTGACCCGCACCTCGCCCTGGCCCGGCCGGATCTCGGTGAGGACTGCCACGGGCTCCGCCGCCCGGACGGCTGCGGGGGCGGAGAGGCCCACGAGGAGCCCCATCGCCAGCGCTGCAGGGTACCTGCGTCGTACGCTCATCTGGAGCCTCCCCCCGGCGGCGGGCCGCCCTGGGCATGCACCGCCAACATCTCGTGGACATGCACCGGCTGGCTCCGCCCCTTGACGGCCATGAGCCCCCGGTCCTTGGCCTCCACCCGCTCGCCCACCGTCGCCCGCGTCTCCTCCGTGATCAGGATCGTCGTTCCCAGCTCCTTGTTCAAGCCCTCCACGCGCGAGGCCAGGTTCACCGGATCGCCGACCACCGTGTACTTGACCCGCGCGGCGCCGCCGACGTTGCCGACGAAGACCTGCCCGGTGTGGACGCCGATGCCCATGCGGAGCGTCGGGAGCCCCGCCGCGCCCCAGCGCCGGTTGAGAGCATCGAGGGCCCGCTGCATGGCCTCGGCGCTCAGCACGGCGTGCCAGGCGTGCTCGGGATCCGGGAGCGGCGCCCCGAAGATGGCCACGATCCCGTCGCCCACGAAGTCGTTGACCATGCCCCGGTGGGCGAAGATCGCGGCGGTCATCGCCTCGAAGTACTCGGTGAGGCGCGCGGCCACCTGCTCGGCAGGCATGGTCTCCGACAGCGTGGTGAAGCCGCGCAGATCGGAGAAGAGGATGGAGACCGCGCGGCGCTCCCCGCGGAGGCTCGGGGCCTCCGCCAGCACCTGCGCGGCGATCTCGTGGCTCACGTAGCGCCCGAAGGAGTCGCGGAAGCGCCGGCGGGCCAGCCCCTCCGCCACCAGCCCGAGGAGCGAGGTGACGAGGGCGGGCAGGAGGAAGTCCACCCAGTAGCCGGTGCGCTGGAAGGCGACGAGCGAGGCCGGCACACCCAGCAGCACGGCCGCGGTGAGGCAGACGAGGGTGCCGGCCAGCGGGCGGAGGATGGCCATCACGACGCCGGCCAGCAGCACGATGGCGATCTGGAAGGCGAGGCTCGTGAGCCAGCCGGAGGGCCGGATGTAGGAGCCGGTCACCAGCATGTGAATCACGTTGGCGTGCACCTCGACGCCGGCGATGGCCCCGTGGGGGGTCGGGAAGAAGTCCCGGCTCTCCCGGTAGGTGCCCCCGACCAGCACGATCCGCCCGTGCAGCGGGTTGTCGGCGGCCAGATCCTGCGTCTGATCGGCCAGCGCCACCACCGCGCCGCTCGGGATCGTGAGGAAGGAGCCCGCGGGGCCCACGTAGTTGATGCGCCACAGCTCGTCGGACCGGAGCGCCAGCGCCGGCGTCCGGACGAGCGTCCAGCCGGCGCCCGAGCGCCAGGCCGGCAGCGGCGAGAGGCCGCCGCGCTCCCGGAGGGAGGCCTCGAGCGTGCCCCGCGTCAGCCCCGCCAGGCGCGCCACGACGGCCAGCGAGAGGGCGGGGAGCGGCGGCTCCGAGCCCCGCGGCAAGAGGAGAGAGACGCGGCGGATCACGCCGTCCTGGTCCAGGGGCACGTCGGCCGCCCCGCGGAGGACCGAGGCGAGAAAGGCGGGGTCGGCCAGGGGTCCCGCCTTGGGCGGCGGCGCCTCCACCAGGACCACGCGGCTCACGCCTCCGTCGGAGAAGTCCATGATCGCGCGGGCCAGCGCCCCGTCGTCGGCGTCGGTGGTGGGGGTGTTGAAGGCCATGTCGACTCCCACCACCGCGGCGCCCGCGCGCTGCAGCCCCCGGAGCAGCCGGGCCAGGTAGTCGCGGGGCAGGGGCTGGCGGCGGCCGAGGGACTCGAAGGCCTCCTCGTCGATGGCCACCACCACGACCTCGGGAGCGAAGCGCTGCCCCTGGAGGTGTATCAGGAGGTCGACGCTGCGGGCCTGGAGGGCTTCGAGATAGCCCAGGGAGGACGCCCCTGTGACGAGCAGGCTGGCGGCGATGCCCACGGCCCAGAGCTGGAGCACGCGCGCGCGGCGCTCCCGCCACCACGCGGGAAGGCTCATAATGGGGCCATGATAATCGAAATCCGGCTCCTGGCCGCGACGGCCCTGCTGCTCTCCGCCTGCGCCGCCCCTGCCCGCCTGGGCCCGGGCTCTCTCGTGCTCGCGCTGTCCGGCGATTCCGCGCGCCAGGCGAGCCTGGTCGCGCAGAGCGCCCGCGCCGTGGAAGTGCTCTACCTCGGCGAGGTGCACGACAACCCCCACCATCATGCCCAGCAGCGGCGCGTGCTCGAGGCCCTGCTGGCCGAGGGCCAGCGCCCGGTCGTGGCCTTCGAGATGCTGCCCGCAGAGCGCCAGGCGGCCGTGGATCAGGCGCTCGGCGCCTCCGGCGGCCCAGCCGACCTCGATGCGGCGCTCGGCTGGAGCCGGGCGGGCTGGCCGGACTTCGCCATGTACTGGCCGCTCTTCGAGGTGGCGCGCCAGCACGGGCTGCGCGTCCTGGCGACGGATCTGGACCCCGCCCTCGCGCGGCGGATCGCGCGGGAGGGGCTGGCCCGCTCGGCGGACGGAGCGCGTCTCGGCTCCCTGCTCCCTCCCGATGCCAGGCGGGAGGCGGCCATCGCCCGGACCATCCAGGAGGCGCACTGCGATCTGCTGCCCGAGCGGGCGATCCCCACCATGGTGGAGAGCTGGCATGCGCGCAACGTGGCCATGGCCCGGCGGCTCGCCGAGACGCTCGGGCAGGCGCCGCAGGTGATGGTGATCGCCGGGCGCGGCCATCAGGCGCCTGGCGGCCTGCCCGCCCAGCTGGAGGCGCTCAGGCCCGGAACGCGCCAGCTCGTCGTCGAGCTGGTCGAGGTGGGTCCGGGGGAAGATCCAGGCGAGGTGGTCCGGGAGGCGACGGGCGATATCGTCTGGCTCACGCCTCCGGCCGAGCGGCCGGATCCGTGCGAGGGGCTGCGCCGCCGCCTCGGCAAGTAGCCCAGGCCCCCGCCCCCGCCGCCCCCGCCCCCCACGGTGCCGGGCCAAGGAACGAGCCAGACGAGGCCCGAGGGAAGCGCGGGCGCGAGGCGTACTCCCTGTACGTTGAGCGCCCGCGCCGACCGAGAACATGGCTGGGCGAGCTGAAGCCGGAGGCGAGGCGAGCGGAGAGGGGAATCCCGCGAGCGCGAGCGAGCGATGGCGAAGTTAGTTGGCCCGGCGCTAGCGCGCGGCCTCGATGGCCGAGATGCGGCGGTAGCTGACTCCCATCTTCTTGCCCTCGTCGTCCAGCAGGAGCAGGCCGTCGCCGGTGATCTGGCTGAGCGTGCCCACGAGGGGCTCGGGCGCATTCCGCACCGATACGGAGACCCGCCGGCCCACCAGCGGCTCCGCCTCGGCCTGCCACATGGCGCGGAGCTGGTCGATGGTGCCCGGCAGCATGTCGCTCTCGCGGATGGGCTCGGCCTCCCGGATCGTCCCGAGCCCAGGCAGGTCGAACTCCGCCTGCGGCGGCGCGGGGGGCTCCGGGCCCGGGGAGGGCTCGGGGAGCTTGGCCGAGGCGCGGAGGATCTCCGCCATGCGGGCCATCATGCCCCAGAAGATGTAGGCGCCGATGAGCACGCCGCCCAGCGCCAGCGCGAGGCCCACCTGCGCCTGGGGCTTGCCGAGGGCGCCCAGATCGTAGAGCGTGTAGGAGAGGAGGAGCAGCGGAAGGATGGCGGCGAGCGCGAAGACGATCGCGCCCGCCCGCTGAAGGGTGTAGGTCCGCGGCTTGGGCTGGGCCGGGTCCATGGGGAGACTCTAGCGCGAATGGCCCGGCCCCGGCAGGGTTTTCCCCCGCCGCCTCGGCCCCGCGCGCCCCGTGTTAGTATCCGTCAGCGGCCCGCGGGCTGAGCCATGAGCGGGCCGGGAGGAGATCATGCGAACGCTCAGGATTCTGACCCCGCTACTGGTGCTCGCGGCCGCCTGCGTCATCCTCGCCGGGACGGCCGGGGCCGCCGAGGCCTGCAAGGAGCGCGGCAAGCTCGACGTCCTCTACTGCGACGAGAACGGTGACGGCCTCCCCGATGTCCCGAAGGACCCCGCCAAGCTCCTCACCCCCGACACCCTGGTCTTCGCCTATGTGCCGGTGGAGGACCCGGCCGTGTACGGCTCGGTATTCGCCGACCTGCTGCGCCACGTGGAGAAGGCGACGGGGCGCAAGACGCAGTTCTTCGGGCCGCAGAACTACGCCGCCCAGCTGGAGGCCATGCGCTCGGGGCGGCTGCACGTCACCGGCTACTCCACCGGCAGCCTGCCCTACGGGGTGAACCTCTCGGGGGCCGTGCCCTTCGCCCAGATGGCGACGGAGAAGGGCGCGCGCGGCTATCGCCTGATCGTCATCGCGCAGGCCGCGAACGCCAGGATCAACTCGGTGGCCGACCTCAAGGGCAAGCGCGTGGCCCACGTCTCGCAGACCTCCAACTCCGGGCACCAGGCGCCGGTCTTCTTCTTCTCCAAGGCGGGCGTGGTGCCGGGCAAGGACTACCAGATCGCGTTTTCGGGCAAGCACGACAACTCCGTGCTCGGCGTCGTCAATGGCGACTACGACGCCGCGGCGGTGGCCGACTCCGTGCTCGAGCGGATGGTCAACCGCGGCGTGGTCAAGGCTACCGACTACAAGGTCGTCTACACCTCGCCCGTGTTCCCCACGGCGGGCTTCGCCTACTACCACGCCCTCGAGCCCCGGCTCGCGGAGAAGATCAAGGAGGCCTTCTACACCTTCAAGATCCAGGGGTCGAGCCTGGGCAAGGAGTTCAGGGACTCCGTGGGCTTCGTGCCCATCGACTACAGGAAGGATTGGGAGGCCGTGGTGGGGATCCTCGAGGCCAACGGCGCCAGGTTCACCCGCGACTCCCCCGAGTACCAGAAGTTCTCCAGGCCGGCCCGCAAGGGCGGCGAGTAGGCGCGAAAGCCGGACGGTGCTCGAGGTCTCGGCGCTCGCGAAGCGCTACCCCACGGGTGATGAGGCCCTGCGGGGGGTCTCCCTCACCGTGGCCGACGACGAGGTGGTGTTCGTCATCGGCCCCTCGGGGGCCGGCAAGAGCACCCTCATCCGCTGCATCAATCGGCTCGTCGAGCCCGACGCGGGGTCCATCACGCTCGACGGGATCGAGCTGACGACACTCCCGCCCGCCGAGCTCCGCCGCGCCCGCCGCCAGATGGGGATGATCTTCCAGGAGTTCAACCTGGTGGAGCGCCTCACCGTGATGGAGAACGTGCTCTCCGGCCGGCTGGGCTACGTGGGGCTCTGGAAGGCGTGGCGCCGCCGCTTCCCGCCCGAGGACATGGCCATGGCCTTCGCCACGCTCCGGCGCGTGGGGCTCGAGGGGATGGAGAACAAGCGGGCCGATGCGCTCTCCGGCGGCCAGCGCCAGCGGGTCGGCATCGCACGCGCCCTCGTGCAGCGCCCGAAGATCCTGCTGGTGGACGAGCCCACGTCGAGCCTCGATCCCAAGAC
Organism: Candidatus Rokubacteria bacterium GWC2_70_16; assembly: GCA_001788415.1. GTDB lineage: Bacteria > Methylomirabilota > Methylomirabilia > Rokubacteriales > CSP1-6 > UBA12499. The sequence goes on from MGBV01000170.1 coordinate 16,894, forward strand.
CTCCGAGGCCGTCATGGCGCTCATCACCGAGCTCGCCGTCGAGGCGCGCATCCCGGCCTTGATCAATATCCACGACGTGCCCCTGGCCCGGCGCTTCGCCCAGCGGATCATCGGGCTCGGCGCAGGCCGGGTGGTCTTCGAGGGGCCGCCCGCCGCGCTCGACCGCGCCGCCCTCGGGGTGATTTACGGGGGCGCCGGCGAGGAGCTGGAGGGCGCGCTCGCATGAGCCATGCCGCCGTCTGGCGCCCGCCCTCCCCCTGGCCCGCGCGCTGGATGGGCCCGGCCCTCTGGCTTGGCCTGGCGGCCTTCGTCGGCTGGAACCTGTGGAACCTCGAGGTGGACGCGGCGCGGGTCGCGCGGGGGCTGGCGCGGGCCGGCACCGTGTTCGGCCGGGCCTTCCCGCCGGATTTCCAGCGGTGGGAGCTCCTGCTGGAGGGGATCGTCGAGAGCCTCCAGATGGCCACGCTGTCCACGGCCCTCGGCACGGTGCTCGGGATTCCCGTGGCCATCATGGCCGCGCGGAATGTGGCGCCGCTGCCGGTCTACGCCGTCGGGCGCGGCATCGTCTCGGTGGGGCGCACCTTCCACGAGATCATCGTCGCCATCATCCTGGTCAAGGCGGTGGGCTTCGGCCCGCTGGCGGGCATGCTCACGCTCACCGTGAACTCGCTGGGCTTCTTCAGCAAGCTCCTGGCGGAGCAGATCGAGCAGATCGACCGCGGCCAGGTGGAGGCGGTGCGCGCCACGGGCGCGGGCCGGGGCGCCGTGCTCCTCTACGGTGTGCTCCCCCAGGTGCTGCCGCGCATCGTGGGACTCACTGTGTACCAGTGGGACATCCACCTCCGTCAATCCACCATCATCGGCATCGTGGGGGCGGGCGGCGTGGGGACCACGCTGTACAACTCCTTCTCCCGCTACGACTTCGACTTCACGCTGGCCATCCTCCTCGTCATCGTGGCCATCGTGGGCCTCGGTGAGTGGGTGAGCGCATGGGCGCGCCGGCGCATCCAGTGATCGCTGGGCCCGTCGCGGGGCCGCGCGTCTGGGTGAGGTACACGCCCGCCCAGACTGCCGGCCGGCTCCTGCTGCGGGCGGGCATCGCGGCGGCCATCGTGTGGGCCGCGCGAGGCATGGGTGTCCGCTGGGAGTGGGTGGCCGACTCGCCCACCCAGCTGGCGGACCTCTTCGGGCGCATGCTGCCGCCCGAGTGGACCTTCGCCGGGGCGCTCCTGGAGCCGCTGCTCCAGACCGTGAACATCGCCACTCTGGGCACGGCGCTGGCGGTGGTGCTGGCCTGCCCCGTCGCGTTCCTGGCGGCGCGCAACACCACGCTCAACCGCGTCTCGTATCTGGCCGCGCGGCTCCTCATCGTCGTGAGCCGCTCCGTGGACTCGCTCGTCTGGGCCCTCATCTTTATCATCATCGTGGGGCCGGGCTCGCTGGCGGGGGCGCTGGCCGTGGCGGTCCGCTCCCTTGGCTTCGTCTCCAAGCTCTTCGCCGAGGGGATCGAGGAGATCGACCGCGGGCAGGTGGAGGCGGTGACCGCCACCGGCGCGGGACGCCTGCACGTGCTCTTCTACGGGATCGTGCCGCAGATCCGCCCCGTGTTCGCGGGGGTCTGCGTCTTTCGCTGGGACATCAACATCAGGGAGTCCACGGTGCTCGGCATCGTGGGCGCGGGCGGCATCGGCTTCGTGCTGAACACGGCGATCCTCGGGCTCGAGTGGGCGCGCGTAGGGCTCATCCTGGTCGTGATCCTCGGCGTGGTGGCGCTGGCGGAGGTGGGCTCAGCCGCGATCCGGAGGCGGCTCACATGACCATGTCGCGCCGGGAGCTGCGCGCGCTGCGCGGCTTCGTCTTCGATCTGGACGGCTGCGTGTGGACGGGCGACATCCTCGTGCCGGGGGCGGCCGAGGTGCTGGGGCTGCTCAGGGAGCAGGGACGGCGCGTGTCCTTCCTCACCAACAACTCGCGGGCGCGGTCGGCCACCATGCAGGCCAAGCTCGCGCGGCTGGGCGTCGAGGCCGCGGTGGAGGACGTCCTCACGCCGCTCGAGATCCTGGGCGAGGTGATCGCCGCGCGCTGGGGCCCCTCGCGGGTGCTCGCCATCGGGGGCCCCGAGCTCGAGGCGGCCGTGCTCGACGGCGGCCACACGCTGGTGCCCGTGGACCGCTACCGCGAGGCGACGGTGGTCGTGGTGGGCAACGACTTCGCCTTCAGCTTCGAGCGGCTGACGGCCGCCGCTCGCGCGATCGCGGGCGGCGCGGCCTTCGTCACGGCGAACCTCGACCCACGACTGCCGCTCGAGGGCGGCGACTTCCTGCCGGGCTGCGGCGCGGTGGTGGAGTCGGTGGCGGCGGCAGCGGGCGCGCGCCCGGTCGTGATCGGCAAGCCCGAGCCGCCGCTCTTCGAGCTGGCGCTCCAGCGCATGGGGGTGCGGGCCGAGGAGGCCGCCATGGTCGGGGACAGCGTGGACTCCGACATCCGCGGCGCCCGCCGCGTGGGGATGACGGCCATCCTCTTCGCCCCCGACGGCGGCCTCGACGGCGTCGCGCATTTCGTCGTGAAGTCCATGGCCCAGCTCCGCCGCCTCCTCTCGTAGGGGTCAGGTCGTGCATGACGATATCGCGAAGGGTGCGGTCTCGCATTGTGATATGGGGCAGGGCACTGGTCATCGCGTTCCGCAGGGAGCGCAGCAGCGGGGGGCCCGGGGCTACGTGTCGGGTTTCAAGACCTGACCCCCCTGTCCCGGCTACCGCCTCTCGTCCTCGAACCGGCCGTGGAGGGCCAGCGGCCGGCGCTTGGTGCGGTAGCGCAGGTTCAGGAGCTCCACGAAGAGCGAGAAGGCCATGGCGAAGTAGATGTAGCCCTTCTCCACGTGGCTGCCCATCCCCTCGGCCACCAGCATCACGCCGATGAGCAGGAGGAAGGCCAGCGCCAGGATCTTCACGCTCGGGTGGCGCTCGACGAAGCCGCCGATGGGGCCGGCGGAGACGAGCATCACCAGCATGGCGAGGACCATGGCGACCACCATGATCGAGACCTGGCTGGCCATGCCAACCGCCGTGATCACCGAATCCAGCGAGAAGACGATGTCGAGGAGGAGGATCTGCGCGAGGACCCACAGCAAGGCCCTCCGCTGCCCGGCCGACGCGGTCTCGACGTGCTCGGCCTCCACCTTGTCGTAGACCTCCCAGGTGGCCTTTCCGATCAGGAACAGGCCGCCGCCCAGGAGGATCAGGTCGCGCCCGGAGACAGGATGATCGAGGACGGTGGCGAAGGGCGCGGTCAGGCCCATCATCCACGAGATGGCGAAGAGGAGGCCGATCCGGATCACGAGCGCCAGGGCCAGGCCGAGGCGCCGCGCCAGGGCCCGCTGGCCCGCGGGCAGGCGACCCGTGAGGATGGCGATGAAGACCACGTTGTCGATGCCGAGCACGATTTCCATGGCGGTGAGCGTGACCAGCGCGACGATTGCGTCACCAGTGACCATAGCAGCCATCACCTCCGGGCCCCGCCGCTCAGGCGAGGGCGGGCATCACGGTCCGCGCGAAGAGCTCCAGCGCCGCGATGTCCTCCTGGTCCAGGATCTGCAGGAGCACCCGCTCCGTTCCGGCCTCGGCCCACCGCCGGAGATCCTGCGCGACGGCCTCGGGGGAGCCGGCCAGGAAGCCCGCCGCGCGCCACCCGCGCTCGTCCTCGGGCAGGACGGGGAAGATGGCCCGGGCGGCGCCGATCCGCTGCGCCACGTCGGCCGAGTCGGCGCCGAGAGCCAGGGGGACCATCAGCGAGCGGGTGATGGTCTCGGGATCGCGGCCGACGGCGCGGCAGTGCTCGGCCAGCACCTGGCGCTTCTGGCGGAAGCCCCCCACGTCCACGCGCGTCACGTTCCACTCGTCCGCGAACGCCGCCACGATGCGCAGGGTCCGCCGCTCGCCCCGCCCGCCGATCACCAGCCGCAGCCGACCGTGGGGTGGCACGGGGTGGCTCTCGGCCTTGCGGAGCGGGTAATACTTCTGCTCGAGCGTGACCGGCTGGCCCGCGCCGAGAGCCCGGATGAGCCGGGCGCCGCACTCGAGGCGATCGAGCCGCTCCTTGAGGGACGCGAAGGGCAGCCCGAACATCGCGTGCTCGTACTCGTTCCAGCCGGCGCCGATGCCGAGGTCGAACCGGCCGCCCGACAGCTCGTCCACGGCCGTCGCCATCTTGGCGAGCAGCGCCGGGTGGTAGAAGGTGAGCGGGGAGACCAGGGGACCGAAGCGGATCCGCCGCGTGCGCGTCGCCAGCGCCGTGAGCGAGGTCCACGTCTCGAGCGACGGCCGCCGCGACTGGCCGGCGAGGCCCGTCAGGTGGTCGGAGCGGCACAGCGACTCGTAGCCGAGGTCCTCGGCGGCCTGCGCGAGCCTGAGCCAGCGCTCCCAGGTGAGCCCTTCCTGTCCCTCGATCATGATCCCGACGCGCATGAGATGACCTCTTTCACCTGGGGCGGGCACCCGGGCTTCGCTCAGGCCCACCCCCGCCGGAACCTCGCGCTCCGCGAAGCTCGTCGCGCAACCTGAGCCGCCGTCAACCCGGGCGGGCACCCGGGCTTCGCTCAGGCCCGCCCCCGCCGGAACCTCGCGCTGTCATGATAGGCTGGATGTGCTGTGACCGGAACGCCCGACTTTGCCGATCATGACCCAGGAGCCAGCCTCCACGACTCGCCCGGCGCGTAGCTGGGGGCGTCGCCCGCAGCCCGCCGACGGGCGCAAGCGCCTCCTCCTGCTGATCCCCACCAGCACCTATCGCACGGAGGACTTCGTCGAGGCGGCGAGCCGGCTCGAGGTGGATCTCGTCATCGCCTCCGAGCGGCCCAGCGTCATGTCCACCGAGTTCCCCGACCACCTGCTCACGCTCCCCTTCCACGATCCCGCGTCCGCCGCCCGGCAGGTCGAGGCGCTGGCTCGCGAGCGTCCGATCCACGCCGTGGTACCCGTGGACGACATCACGACGGTGGTGGGCGCGGTCATCGCCGAGCGGCTGGGTCTCCCCGCGGCGAATCCCGTGGCGGCCGTCAGCGCGACGCGGAACAAGCTCCGCATGCGCGAGATGCTGGCGCGGGCGGGGGTCCCGGGACCGGACCACATCGCCTTCGCGGTGACTGAGGACCCGGCGGCCGCCGCGCGGCGCGTGCCGTACCCCTGCGTGCTCAAGCCCCTGGGGCTCTCGGCCAGCCGCGGGGTGATCCGCGCCGACGACGAGGCGGAGTTCGTCGCGGCCTTCCGGCGCATCGCGGCCATCCTGGCGGACCCGGAGGTTCAGGCCCTCGGCGAGGGCGCCGACCGCATCCTGGTGGAGCGTTTCATCCCGGGCGTCGAGGTGGCGCTGGAGGGGCTCCTCAACCATGGCGAGCTCAACACCCTGGCGCTCTTCGACAAGCCGGACCCGCTGGATGGCCCGTTTTTCGAGGAGACCATCTACGTGACCCCCTCCCGGCTGCCGGCCGCGACGCAGCGGGCCATCCAGGTCTGCGCCGCGCGCGCGGCGACCGCGCTGGGGCTCCAGGACGGCCCCGTGCACGCCGAGCTGCGCCTGAACGCCGCGGGGCCGTGGCTGCTCGAGATCGCCGCGCGCTCCATCGGCGGGCTCTGCTCGCGGACGCTGCGCTTCGGCACGGGGCTCAGCCTCGAGGAGATCATCCTGCGGCATGCGCTGGGGCTCCCCATCGAGACGCTGGAGCGCGAGCGCCGCGCGGCGGCGGTGATGATGATCCCGATCCCGAAGGCCGGCGTCCTCGAGGGCGTGGACGGCCTCGACGAGGCGCGCGCCGTGCCGCTCGTGGAGGACGTGACCATCAGCGCCCACAAGGGAGAGACGGTGGTGCCGCTCCCCGAGGGGCACCGCTATCTCGGCTTCATCTTCTCCCGCGCCGACACGCCGGCCGAGGCCGAGGCCGCCCTCCGCCAGGCCCACGCCTGCCTCCGCTTCGTCATCCGGTAGCCGGCCCCATGGCGGGCGGGCCCGGCAGGGCGCGAGGGAAACCGGAGCCGGTGCTCGCCGCCCATCGCTATAATGCCCCCATGATTCGCGGGAAGCGCCTCCCGCTGGATATCGAGTCACGGCTCCAGACACTGGGTCGGACGCTGGAGGCCTGCCCGGCCGTCGTCTTTGCGTACCTCTTCGGGAGCGCCGCGACAGGGTCGCTCCGCCCCCTCAGCGACGTGGACGTCGCCGTCTATGTCGATGAATCGGCGGATCCGGCGGAAGCCCGGCTGCAGATCCTCCGGCTGCTCGCCGGGCACCTCGGCACCGACGAGGCGGACCTGGTGATCCTCAACACGGCGCCCACGGCCCTGGCGGGGCGGATCCTCGGCACGCGTCGGGTCATCCTGGATCGGGACCCCTTCCGCCGTCACCGCTTCGAGTCGCAAGCGCTCCGGCAGTTCATGGACTTCAGGGTCGTGGAGCACCGGCTCCTGTCGCGGCGGTTCGCTCGTGGTTGACCCGGACCTGATCCTCCGCAAGCTCGCCGACCTCGACCAGTACCTGGCTCAGGTCTCGGAGTACCGGGGGATCACCGTCGAGGAGTACCGCCGGGACTGGAAGATCCAGCGGATCGTCGAGCGCACCCTCCAGATGGCCATCGAGGCGTGCGTGGACGTGGCCAGTCACATCATCGCCGACCGTGGTCTCCGCGTTCCGGCCACCTACGCCGAAGCCTTCGAGATCCTGGGCGAGGCCGGTCTGCTCGATGCCGCGCTGACCGCGCAGATGGTTCGCATGGCCGGATTCCGCAACGTGCTCGTCCACGAGTACGCCCGCGTGGACGCGGAGGTCGTCGTCGGAATCCTCGCGGGACGCCTGGACGACCTGGCGCGGTTCAGGACCACCGCAGTCGGCTGGCGATAGCGCCGGGGGCGCGGGCGGCGGCCTGGGGTGATACCATGCCGGCACGAGGAGGGAGCCCGGGATGGACAGCGTCCTGACGAGCATGCGGGAGGCCGCCGCCCTGGTGCGCGACGGCGACCAGGTGGCCTATGTGGGCTACATGAAGATGGAGCCCGTGGCCTTCTTCCACGAGCTGCTCCGCCAGGGGCGGCGCGGTCTGCGCCTGGTCCTGGCGCCGAGCTCGGGCTTCGCGGCCGATCTCATGATCGGGGCCGGCGCGCTCGCCGAGGTGGAGTTCTCCAGCCTCTCGTTCATGGAGTACGGCTTCGCCCCCAATTTCCGCCGGCACGCCGAGGCCGGCACGCTCGTCTGCCGCGAGCACACCTGACCCGCGCTTCTCGCCGGGCTCCAGGCTGGAGTGATGCACGTCCCCTTCCTCCCCGTGCGCGGGCTTCTCGGGACCGACTACATGAAGGTGCGTCCCGACTTCGTGTTGATGGCGAACCCCTACGATCCCCGCGAGGAGATCGCCGTGGTGCCGGCCATCGCGCCGGACGTGGCGGTGTTCCACGGCTTCCGCGGCGACCGCTCCGGCAATGTCATCACCTGGGGGAGGCTGGATGCCAAGCTGATCGCCCAGGCCGCCCGCCGCGTCATCGCCACCGTGGAGGAGGTGTCGGAGGGGAACCTGGCTGAGGAGCCGCACACGGGGGTGCTGATCCCGGGCATCCACGTCACGGCCGTGGTACACGCCCCCCGGGGCTGCCACCCCACCGGTTGCGTCGGGCATTACGGGGACGACCCCGCGCATATCGCCGAGTACCTGCATGCGGCGGGGAGCGACGAGGGGATGCGCGCCTACCTCGCCCGCTACGTTCTCGGCACGCGGAGCCACGCCGAGTACCTCGAGCGGGTTGCCGCGGCGCCGGCCGTCGCGGCCGGGGGCTGAGCCGTGGCGGCCGACTACACCCCGGCCGAGCTGATGGCCGCCGCTATCGCTCGTCTCCTCCGCGACGGCGAGACGATCGCCGTGGGCTCGGTGTCCCCGATCCCCGCCAGCGCCTGCCTTCTCGCAACGGCGACCCATGCCCCGCGGGCCCGCCTCATCCTGCT
>MGBV01000171.1:0-18682 GCA_001788415.1 Candidatus Rokubacteria bacterium GWC2_70_16
CAACCGGCTGTACGGGACCATGGCGATCCTCGTCATCTCCAACGTGATCCACTACTTCACGGTGGGCTTCCTCACGGCCACCACCTCGCTCAAGCAGCTGGATGCCGAGTTCGAGAACGTCTCGGCCTCCCTCGGCGTGCCCTTCTACAGGACCGTCTGGCGGGTGACCGTGCCCATCTCGCTGCCGTCCATCATCGCCATCAGCATGTACTTCTTCCTGAACGCCATGGTCACGCTGTCGGCGGTGATCTTTCTCGTGGCGCCGGGGACGGAGCTGGCGGCCGTCGCCGTGCTGCTCATGGACGACGCCGGCGACACCGCCCAGGCGGCGGCCATGTCGGTGCTGATCATCGGCATCGGGCTCGCCGTGCGGTTCCTCTACTGGGGGCTGCTGCGCGGCGTGACGCGGCGGACCCAGGCCTGGATGCAGGCCCCGGCCGAGGAGGGCGAGGCCCCGGGAAAGGCCGTGGCGTGAGCGCTCCGCCATGGCCACGGCGCGGGACGGGGCGGGGCCCGCTCGTCGACCACGATACCCCACGGGTGTCGGAACAGACCCCGTGCAGTCCCGCCGCGCCCCCCTCACCATCTCCGCGCCGCCGGCGGCTCTCCCGCCGGCAGGACCAGGAGGCCCATCGTGTCGCTGAATGAGAGAACCGCGCTCGTCACTGGCGCCGCCCGGGGCATCGGGCTCGCCATCGCGCGACGCCTTGCCGCCGACGGGGCGCGCGTCGCCCTGCTGGACCTGGACCGCGGAGGCGTGGAGGCGGCCGCGCGCGCGGTGGGCGGGGAGGCCATGCCGGTCGTGGCCGACGTCACGCGGGCGGCGGAAGTGGAGACGGCCGTCGCCCAGGTCATGGGCCGGTGGGGACGGCTGGACATCATGGTCAACAACGCCGGGATCACCGGCCGGTCCTTCCCGATCTGGGAGCTCAGCGACGAGGACTGGCAGCGGGTGATCGAGGTGGACCTCACGAGCGTCTTCTTCTGCTGCCGGGCGGCGGTGAAGGCGATGCTTCCCCGCGGATCGGGGCGCATCATCAACATCGCCTCGATCGCGGGCAAGGAAGGCAACCCGACGCTGGTGCCCTACTCCAGCGCCAAGGCCGGGGTCATCGGGCTCACCAAGGCGCTGGCCAAGGAGGTGGCCACGCGCGGCATCCTGGTGCACGCCGTGGCGCCGGCCGTCATCAGCACCGAGCTGCTCAAGCAGATGGAGCGGAGCACGGTGGACCTCCTCATCGCCAAGATCCCCATGGGGCGCGTGGGGAGGCCGGAGGAGGTGGCGGCGCTCGTCGCCTGGCTCGCCTCCGACGAGTGCTCTTTCAGCACCGGGGCCGTGCACGATCTCTCCGGCGGGCGGGCCACCTATTAGCCGTCTCCGCCTCACCGCCGGGGTGTCGCTGGCCGTGCTCGTGGCCAGTGCCGGGGCTGCTGCGGACCGCGCCGAGCCCAGGGCGCCCCACGTCACGCGCAACGTCTGCCCGAGCGAGGGCTGCGCCTACGGGACGTGGATCGCCCGCTCGCGGCTGACCGCGTACGCGGCAGAGGGGGACACCTCGAAGATCGCCTTCCCCGTTCGGCCGGGCGAGCGCTTCACGGCGCTGCGCGGCAATGTCCACGCCCTCAAGCTCGGCGTCATCGCCGTCACGGCGCCCGTCGAGGGGGCCGCGGGGCACAGGCTCCGGCCGGGCGACCGCGCCTGGGTCCTCTCCTACCGCGGGGAGGGCAGGTACGATCTCTGGCACGCCGGGCGGCTGATGACGCTCGAGGCCTTCTGGGAGCCGCTGGCCGCCAACGGGCGCGTCGCGGGCGTCATGCGGACGCGGCCCCAGCTGATGTGGTGGGTCCTGATCAAGACCAAGGGCGGACGGCAGGGGTGGCTCCGGCTCAGGAACGTGGCCGAGCACGGCTTCGAGATGACGGAAGACATCTGCATGCGGCCGTGTTGATTGTCTTGCGAGCCGCAGCCGCGAGAGCGAGGCGAGCGGAGATGGGAGATCGGCGGGTGTGAGCGGGCACGGTCACCGTGTTGACGGTTGATCGCGTGGGCGGCGGCGCGCTGGCGCTGCTGGCTGTCGTGGTGCTCTGGGAGAGCCGCGCGCTGCCCCTCGGCGTCTGGCGCAACCCCGGACCCGCCGCCATGCCGGTGGCGCTGGCGCTCGGCGCCCTCGTGCTGGGCGTCCTGATCGCCCTGGGCGGCGGCCGCTCCGAGCCCCTCGCCGCGGTGGGCTGGGGCGAGGCTCGCCACGCCCTCGTCATCCTCGGCGCCTGCGCCTTCGCGGCCCTGGCCCTCGAGCGGCTCGGCTACCGGCTGACCATGTTCCTGCTGCTCGCCTTCCTGGTCCGCGCGGTGGAGCGCCGGAGCCTCCCGGCGGCCGCGGCCTTCGCGGTGGGGCTCGCCTGGGGCTCCTTCCACCTCTTCAACACCCTGCTGCGCGTCCCGCTCCCGCGGGGGCCGTGGGGCCTGTGACGGCCGAGCCCTGATGCTCGAGACGCTGCACAACCTCTCCCTCGGCTTCGGCGTGGCCCTCGGCCCGGGCGTGCTCCTCTACGCCTTCGCGGGCTGCGTGATCGGGACCCTGGTGGGCGAGCTCCCCGGCGTGGGACCCCTGGCCGGGATCAGCCTGCTCCTGCCCGCCACCTTCGGGCTGGACGCCACGCGCGCCGTCGTGATGCTGGCGGGCATCTACTACGGCGCCATGTACGGCGGCTCCACCACCTCGATCCTCATGCGCATCCCGGGGGAGGCGGCCTCGGTGATGACCTGCATCGACGGCTACGCCATGGCGCGCAAGGGGCGGGCCGGGGCGGCGCTGGCCATCGCCGCCACCGGCTCCTTCGTCGCGGGCACGGCGAGCGTGGTGGCCCTGATGCTCCTGGCGCCGCCGCTCGCCGACTTCGCGCTGCGCTTCGGCCCGCCCGAGTACACGGCGCTGCTCCTGCTGGGCCTCTTGGTGCTCGCCTACATGAGCGGGGGCTCCATGCTCAAGTCGCTGGGCATGGCGGCGCTGGGACTCCTCCTGGGGATGGTGGGCATCGACCAGATGTCGGGCTACTTCCGCTTCGCCTACGGCGTGGTGGAGCTGGGCTACCCCGACGCGGAGTCCTATATCTGGGCCGGGCTCTTCGCCCCCCGCGGCACGCCGGAGCCCGTGCTCGCCAGGCTCCGGGACACCCTGCGGCTCGCCGTCGAGGATGCGGAGTTCAAGCAGGCCATGGGCAAGCTCGAGACGCCCGTGGCCTTCAAGCAGGGGGAGGAGTTCCAGCGCTTCTTCGACGCCGACGCCAAGCGCCTCGCGGCCGGCGTCCGCAAGGTGGGCAAGATCGAGCAGAAGTAGCGTGATATCGTACAGGCCATGGCGGACCGCCACGTGGAGAAGCTGATGCAACGGCTGCTGGAGGCCATCGAGGTCTCGCTCAAGGCCACGGAGGCCTCGCGGGAGGCGGTGCAGGAGATCCTCAAGCGCGGCGCCGACACGGGCATCTTCTTCGCGGGCACCCGCAAGCCGGACGGAGACGAGCGCTTCGACCTCACCGACCAGGACCGCGACTTCCTCCGCTCGCTCTCGATCCGCCCCGACCCGCGAGGCTAGGGGCATGCGCGGGCTGCTCCTGCTCGGAGCCCTCGCCGTGATCGTGGCATTGCTCTGGCCGTTCCTCACGCGCCTGCGCCGCGGCCTCCCGCCGGCGGGCGGGACCCACCGGGACGAGCTCGTCAAGGATCCCGTGTGCCAGACCTACGTGGTCCTCTCGCGCGCCGTGAAGCGCCAGGTGGGCGGCGCGCCGGTCTATTTCTGCAGCCCGCAATGCGCCGACCGCTACGCGCGGGGGGAGCGCTCGGCGTGAGGCGCGGCTGATCCGTGGCCCGCGATCTCCTGGTCTGTGATCTGGACGGCACGCTCGTCGACAGCTCGCTGGAGCTGGATCCGGCGCTGGTCGCCGCCTTCCGCCTGGCCATGGAGCGGGGGCTCCTCATCTCGCTGGCCACCGGGCGCATGCCGCCGGGCGTGGCCCGCTACCGGGACGAGCTCGGGCTCACCGCGCCGCTGATCTTCTACAACGGCGCGCTCATCCGCGACCCGGCGGCCGGCCGGGACCTCCTCGCGCTCACGCTGCCCCGCGGCCTGCTGCGCGAGGCCTACGAGGTCTTCGCGCATGCCCCGGTGCACCCGCTCTTCTACCGGGACGACCGGCTGTACTGCCTCGAGCGGACCTTCCCCGTCCAGGCGTACGGCGAGGAGCAGGGCATCCAGCCGCACGTCATTGCCGCCCCGGAGGAGTTCCTGGCGCTGGGCGCTTTCGTGAAGACCCTGTTCATGGCCCATCCGGCGACGCTGGCCCTGCTGCGCCCCGAGCTCGAGGCCGTGGCCGGCGAGCGGGCGCGCCTCGTCATGACCCGCACCGACTATCTCGAGATGATCCCGGCGACCGCCTCCAAGGGCGACGCCATGCGCCGCCTCGCCCAGCATCTCGGCGTGCCGCTCGGGCGCGTCGTGGCCGTGGGCGACCAGGAGAACGACCGCGAGATGCTCGTGGCCGCGGGGCTCGGCGTCGCCATGCCGCAGGCCCCGGCCCCCGTGCGGGAGGCGGCCGACCGCGTCGCTCCGCTGCCGCGCGACGGGGGGCTGCTGGCCCTCCTGCGCGAGGTCCTGCCCGCGTACTTCGTCTGACAGGGAGAGACCATGTCCATGTCTCATGTTCGCTCGGCTCGCCTGGGCTCGCTCACGCTCGCCCGGTCTTCCATATCCGCTCGCCTCGCCTCCGGCTGCGGCTCGCCAGGCCCGGGCCTCGCCAAACACGCCGACCCGTATCGTGCCATCGACCGCCAGGCGGACCCGGCGCAGTTCGTGGACATCCTCGAGTCCCGCGGCCGGGCTCCCAGCCAGGTGAGGCTCCGCCGTCGGTTCCTGCGCTTCGCGGGCTTGCGCCCCGGCTGGGAGGTGCTCGAGGTGGGCTCCGGCACGGGGGTCCTCTGCCGCGACCTGGCGCGCATGGTGGGCGCGCGCGGGCACGTGATCGGGGTGGACCCGAGCCGGGTCTTCGTGGCCGCGGCCCGGCGCCTGGCGCGGGAAGACGGGCTGGGCCGCCGGATCGACTTCCGCGTGGGGGACGGGGCCAGGCTCCGGCTCCCCGCCGACCGCTTCGACTGCGCGCTGGCCGTCACCGTGCTGCTGCACGTCCACGACCCTGCCGCCATCGTCGCCGAGCTGGTGCGCGTGACGCGCCCGGGGGGGGTGGTGGGGCTCCAGGACCAGGACCTCGGCACGCTCGTGCTCGATCACCCGGACCGGGCGCTGACCCGGCGGATCGTGGACGGCGTGGCGCGGAGGAATTACGTGGAACCCCTCTCGGGACGGACGCTGATGCGCCGCCTGGTGGAGCAGGGGCTCACGCGGGTGCGGCTCCGCACCGACGTCTACCAGGACACCAGCTACGAGCCCTTCACGCGGGGGCTCATCGAGCGCCGGGCGCGCCACGCGGTCGAGTTCGGTATCGTCGCCGCCCGCGCAGCCGCCCGCTGGGTCGCGGAGGTCGAGCGGAGCGTCGCCGAGGGGCGCTTCTTCCTCACCCTCAACTTCTACGGCGCCGTGGGGGTCAAGCCCGCGCCCCGGGGGGGCTCCAGCCCATGACGCGGGCCGTCCCCGAGCCGCCGGGCGGCAAGCCAAAACCGTCGCCTGTCCCGCCACGGGGCCCGTATACTCTCGGGAGGTGGCGCTCATGGCCGGCACGGACGATCCCGATCCGACGACGCGAGGCCGACGCGGGAAGGTCTTCCTCGCCGAGGTGGGCGGGCCCGTCCTGACGCTGGCCGTCGTCGCCACCGTCGAGTTCGTCTCGCGCACGGAGTTCCCCATCCCGGCGGCTGCGGCCGTCTACCTGCTGGTCGTGGCGCTCGTGACTCACAGCCTCGGGCTCAGGGCAGGGCTCCTGAGCGCGGCCGTCGCCGTCGCCTACCAGGCCTACTTCCTCTCCACCCCCGGGGAGGTCTTCCGCTACAGCCCCGAAAGCCTCCAGCGCGTCCTGCTCCTGGCGGCCACGGCCTCCGCCGCGGCGCTGCTCATCGGCCTGCTCAAGCGGCAGGTGGAGCGCTCGGACAGCGCGGTGGCCGAGCGGACGCGGCAGGTCGCCGAGGGCGAGGCCGCGCTCCAGGCCCGGCTGCGCGAGATGAGCGCGCTGCTCGCCATCTCCCGGGTCGTGGGTGGCGCGGTCGATCTGCCGGAGGGGCTCAGGCTCGTCTGCCGCGAGGTGGCCCGACTCACCGGCGCCCAGACCGTGGCAGCCCATGTGCTGGACGCTGGGGGGGCCGTTCTCCGCCCCGTGGCCGGCTACCACGTCCCCAAGGAGCATCTGGAGATCCTGGCGCGGACGACCCTCCCGGTGAGCGACCTGGGGGCACTGCGCTCCGGGGTCCTGGGCGAGGGGAGCGTGGTGTGGAGCGAGGAGGTCCCCGACGACCCGCGCTTCGCCTTCGGTCTGGCCAGGGCGCTGCCGCATCAGAGCGCCGTGGTCGTGCCGCTCGGGCTCGAGGGCGAGGTGTCGGGGGCTCTCTATCTCGTGTGGTGGACCGAGCGGCGCCGCCTGGACGACGCCGAGAGCGCCACCCTCCGGGCCATCGGCCAGCAGGTGGAGATCCTGCTGCGGAGCGCGCGGCTGCACGCCGCCCTGGAGTTCCGGGCCGGGCGGCTGCGCACGCTGGCGCGGCTCGGCCAGACCGTGTCCTCCTCGCTCGACATGGGCGAGGTGCTCGCGGCCATCGCGCGCGCCGCCGCGGACCTCATGAGCGCGCCCTTCGTCTCCGTGTGGGTGGCCGACGAGGGGGCGCGAATGCTGACGCTCCGGGCCGTGTCTGACGAGGCCATCGCCGGCGACCTGCCGCTGTCCCTCTTCGGCTATGGTGAGGGCGGCGTCGGGTGGATCGCGGAGCAGCGGCGCCCCCTCGAGGTGCCGGACATCTGGGCCGACGACCGCTTCTTCGCCCAGGAGTGGTGGCAGGCGCATGGCCTCAGGAGCTTCTACGGGGTGCCCATCGTGCTCGACGGCAGGCTGCTGGGCGTGCTGGCGCTGGGCGGCCGCGAGCCGTTCAGGTTCGGGCGCGACGAGCGCGATCTCCTCGACAGCTTCGTGGCGCAGGTGGCGGTGGCCATCCGCAATGCCTGGCTCTACGCCGAGTCCTCCCGTCAGGCCGAGCGGCTCCAGACGGTGACCCGCCTCACCCGGGCCATCACCGCCTCCCTGGATCAGGTCGTCATCCTCCCCGCCGTCGCCGAGACGGCCGTCTCCCTCTTCCCGGGCGCTGCCTGCCGGCTCTGGACCGTGGAGGGCCACCGGGTGCGGATGCGGGCGCAGTCGGGCATCAGGGACGAGGGCGGGGAGGCCCCGGCCGAAACCGGCCTCGGCGAGGGGCTGGCCGGCCGGGTCTGCGCCGGCGGCGACCGGCTGCTCCTGGAGGACATCTACGCCCACGCCGACCTCGTGGGGGCGGACTGGCTCCGCTCCCAGGGCCTCGTCTCCGCGGCCGTGCTGCCGCTCGTCGTCGGGACGCGCCGCGTGGGCGCCTTCTGCCTCTTCACCCGCGAGCCGCACGCCTTCGATCCGGGCGAGGTGGCGGTGCTCGATGCCATCGCCGAGCACGCCGCGGTGGCCCTCGAGAAGGCGCGCCTCTTCCAGGACACCCAGGAGCGCCGCCGTCTCTCCGAGAAGCTCTACGCCATGGCCGTCTCCATGGAAAGCTCCATGGACCTTCAGTCGCGGCTCGACGAGTTCGTGGAGGCCACGCGCGGCGCGCTGGGCTTCGACCGCTGCAGCGTGGGGCTGGCGACGCCGGACGGCGCGACGCTCGAGCTCGTGGCGGGCACCGACCTCGGGCCCGGCGGCCGCCGCCCCGTCCCGCTCCTCGACGGGGGGGGCGCCTTCCAGGCGGTCTGGGAATCGGGCGAGACGCTCCTCGTCTCTGCCGACGTCACGCTCGGGACGCTCCCGCCACTGGCGCCGCAGCTTTGTGGCGATCCGCTGCTGCGCAGCCGCCGCTTCGCCGTGATCCCGCTCAAGTTCCGAAGCAAGACGCTGGGACTCGTGGCGGTGGACAACAAGCAGAGCCGCCGCCCCATCACGCCGCGCGCCGTGGCCCAGCTCCAGCTCTTCTGCCAGCAGCTCGCCCAGTCACTGGGCACGGTGAGGCTGTACATCGAGACGCAGGAGCGCGAGCGCGAGGCGACGCTGCTCTTCGACGTCACGCGGCGGTTGTCGGCGACGCTCGACTTCAACGAGGTGCTGGACATCGTCGCCGACTGCACCATCGAGGCCCTCAAGTGCGCCGCCGCCGGCTTCTTCGGCTGGGATGCCCTGCGCAACGGGCTCTACTTCATCCGCGGGCGCGGGATCGAGGCGGGGGTGCGCCGCGACCTGGTGCTGGCCCCAGGGGAGGGCGTCGTGGGGCGCGCGTACGTCGAGCGCCGGCCCGTGTGGACCCACGACCGGCTCGACGATCCGGGCGTGACCTACTCGCCGGCCGGCGAGGCGCTGCTCCGCAGTGCGGGCCGCTTCCGCGCGAGCCTGGCGGTGCCCGTCCTCATCCGCGACGAGGTCGTGGGAGCGCTGGTGGCGCACCGCCACGAGCCCCGTGACTGGCGCGAGCCGGAGATCCGTCTGCTCTCCAGCATCGCGGCCCAGGCGGCCGTGGCCATGGAGAATGCCCGGCTCTACACCGAGACCCAGCACAACCTGGCCGGGGCGGCGCTGCTGAACGAGGCTGCCCGCATGCTCCACCGGACGCTCGATGTCCACCGCCTGCTGCCGGAGACGCTGGCGAGCGTGGGCCGGACCTTCGGCGCGCTGGGCTGCGCCCTCGTCCTCTTCGACGAGGGCGCCGCGGGCCGGTGGCCGGTCATCCACTGGGGCAGCTGGGCCGACGGCGCGGCGCGCGCCCTCGGCGAGGTGCTCCGCCGGCGCGAGGCCCCCCTGGTGGTGCCCGATGTCGCCGCACGGCCCGATGTGCTGCCGCCGGAGGCGCGCCCGGCGGAGCCGGTCGGCATCGCCGCCTTCCCCATCAGAGGCCGGAGCCGGGTGCTGGCCGGGCTTGTGCTCGTCTTCCCGGCAGCGCGGGCCCTCACCGAGGCGGACAAGCGGCTCCTGGCCGCCTACGCCGACCAGCTCGCCATGGCGCTCGACAATGCGACCCTCTTCGAGGAGGCCGAGAACAAGCGCACCCAGCTCGAGCAGGTCTTCGCCTCCACCTCCGACGGCTTCCTGGTCCTGGACCTCGACGGGCGGATCGTGGCGCTCAACCGCCAGGGCGGCACGCTCCTGGGCATCGCCCCCGACGAGGTGCTGCACCGCCCGCTGGCTCTCCTCCTCGACCGGCTCGCCCCGGCACGGGTCCCGGGCAGCGCCGCGGCCTCCGGGCTCGAGGCCGTGCTCGCGGGGGGGGCCGAGGCGGGCGACCTCGAGCTGGCCGCGCCCGCGTCCCGCACCATCCGCTGGCACGCCACCCCCACGCGCGACCTCCTGGGGGCGCCGGTGGGCGCCACCGTCACGCTGCGCGACGTCACGCGGGAGCGCGAGATCGACCGGATGAAGACGGAGTTCGTCTCCACGGTCTCGCACGAGCTCAGGACGCCGCTGACCTCCATCAAGGGGTCGCTCCACCTGCTCCTCACCGACCCCGGCCTCGTGGTGGACGACGTGCAGCGCCACCTCATCGAGATCTCGCTCAGCAACACCGACCGCCTCGTCCGGCTCATCAACGACATCCTCGACATCTCCAAGATCGAGGCCGGACAGATCCAGCTCCGGCTGGAACCGCGCCCCCCGCGCGAGTTCGTGGCGGCGGCCGTCGAGGGGATCGCGGCCCTGGCGGAATCGCGCGCCATCCTCGTCGAGCAGGTAGTCCCGGAGGACCTGCCGCGGGTGAGCGTGGACCTCGATCGCATGATCCAGGTCCTCACCAACCTGCTGTCGAACGCCGTGAAATTCTCCCCGCCCGGGAGCCGCGTGACCGTCTCGGCGGGCCGGGCCGGGGAGCGCCTCGAGCTCCGCGTCACCGACCGGGGGCGCGGGATCGCTCCCGCCGACGTGGACAAGCTCTTCCAGAAGTTCCGCCAGCTGGACGCCAGCGCGATGCGGGAGGTGGGCGGCACCGGGCTCGGGCTCGCCATCTGCCGAGGGATCGTGGAGGAGCACGGCGGTGCCATCGTCGTCGAGAGCCAGCCGGGCGCCGGGGCCACCTTCATCGTCCGCCTCCCGCTGCCCGCCGAGGCCGCGGCACCTCAGGGGGAGGCGCCGCCGGCTGCCGAGGCCCCGCTCATCCTCGTGGTGGACGACGAGCCCGATCTCCGCGAGGCGATCCGCGAGCAGCTGGAGATCCTCGGCGGCTACCGCGTGGTGGAGGCGGGCCGCGCGCTGGAGGCCGTGGAGGTCGCGCGGCTGCGGCGGCCGGACCTCATCACCATGGACCTCATGCTCCCGGACCTCGACGGCCTCGAGGCGGTGCGGCTGCTGAGGGAGCAGCAGGAGACGCGGGAGACCCCCGTGGTGATGGTGACGGCCATCGAGCTGGAGGAGGGCAAGTTCGGCCCCGCCGGCCCTACCGCCTGCATCGTCAAGCCCTTCACCACCACCACACTCCTCGACACCGTCCGCGCCCATCTGCGGGGCCCCCGGGCCGAGCGCCCATGAGCCCGTACCGGGTCCTCGTGGTGGACGACGAGGCCGACATCAGGACCATCCTCGCCCTCACCCTCCGCCGGGCCGGCTACGAGGCGGCCCTGGCGGGCGACGGCGTCGAGGCGCTGGAGGCCATCGAGCGGCAGCCGCCCGATCTCGTGCTGCTCGACGTCATGATGCCGCGGCTCGACGGCTTCGAGACCCTGCGCCGGATCCGGGAGGGCCGAGCCAGCGCCCAGCTCCCGGTGATCCTCCTCACGGCGCGCGCCCAGCTGGCGGACCGGATGAAGGGCTTCGAGCGTGGCGCCGACGACTATGTCCCCAAGCCCTTCGAGCCCGCCGAGGTCCTGGCCCGCGTGCAGTCCGTGCTCAGGCGCGTGGCGCTGGCGCGGCTGGCGAGCCCGCTCATCGGGCCCCTCGGCGACTGGTTCTCGGCCGAGGGGCTCCAGCAGCTCGGGCGCGACCTCGAGGCGGCCCGCGAGATCCAGTCGAGGCTCCTCCCGCCCGTGCCGCCCACGCTGGCGGGGCTCGGGGCCGGCGGCGTCGTCCGCCCGTCCACGGTGGTCGGGGGAGACTTCTTCGACATCGTGCCCATGCGCGAGCGTGTCGGCGTGGCCGTCGGCGACGTCTCTGGCAAGGGGATCCCGGCAGCCCTGCTCATGGTGATGACGCGGACGCTGCTCCGCGAGATCGGGCGCGAGCTGTCCGGGCCGGGCGAGGTCCTCACCCGGCTCAACGCCTCCCTCTGCCGGGACATGCCGCCCTCCATGTTCGTCACCATGGTGCTGGCGGTCCTCGATCCCGAGCGGCCGGGGCAGGTGACGCTGGCCGGCGGCGGGCATCCGGAGCCCGTGATCCTGGCCGCAGGCGGGCCTTCGCTCGTGGCCGTGGGCGGGCTCCCGCTGGGCGCCTTCGAGGAGGCCACCTTCGAGGAGGCCCAGCTGACGCTCGGGCCCGGCGAGGCGCTCGTGCTCTTCACCGATGGCCTGGTGGAGGGGCGCGACGCGGCCGGCCGGCGCCCCGGGCTGCCGCGGCTCCTCGAGACGCTCGCGCGCCGCGCGGCGCTGGGCGCCCCGGCCCTGGTGGAGGCCGTGGCCGAGGACGTGCTCGGCTGGAGCGGTGCGGGGCTGCGCGACGACCTCACCGTGTTCGTGCTGAAGCGGTGACTGTGCCATCATGGGAGGGCCGCCGGGCCCGGGAGAGTGGACCATGAGAGGAGCCGGATCGAGGCGAGCGGGATGGCTGGCGGTGGGACTGCTCGCAGCCTGCGCCGCGGTCGTCGCCGCGGTGCTGCCGGCCCGGGCGCAGACGAAGGAGGTCGTGGTGCTCACCTCCTTCCCCAAGGAGCTGTTCGAGGCCTACAAGCAGGCCTTCGAGCGAGCGCAGCCGGGCCTCCGCGTCGTCGTGAAGCAGCAGCAGACCAACGCCGCTGTGACCTATCTCCGCGAGACGCGCGCCAGGCCCGAGGCCGACATCTTCTGGGTCTCGGCGGTGGACGCCTTCCAGCTGCTCAAGGGCGAGGGGTTGCTCGAGAAGATCGCCCTCCCGAGGGAGCTGCTGGCGCGGATCCCGCCCCGGATCGGCTCCTTCCCGCTCCACGATCCGGAGGGCTTCTACTGGGGCTTCGCCGTCTCGGGCTACGGGCTCATGTGGAACACGCGCTACCTGGCGCTGCACCGGCTGCCCGCGCCGCGGGAGTGGACCGACCTCGCCGACCCGCGCTACCACGGCCACCTGATCATCTCGGCCCCGAGCCGGAGCGGCACGACCCATCTCACCATCGAGGTGATCCTGCAGGCCTATGGCTGGGAGAAGGGCTGGGCGCTGCTCACGCAGATGGGCGGCCACATGGGTGCCATCACGGAGCGGAGCTTCGGCGTGCCGGAGGCGGTGATCTCGGGCCAGTACGGCATCGGCGTCGTCATCGACTTCTTCGGGCTCTCCGCCATCGCCTCGGGCCACCCCGTGGACTTCGCCTACCCCTCGCTCACCTCCGTCGTCCCCGCCTCCGTGGCGGTGGTGAAGGGCGGGCCCAATCCGGACAACGCGCGCGCCTTCGTCCAGTACCTCCTGGGCGACGAGGGGCAGGCGCGGCTCTTCGCGCCGGAGATCGGCCGGCTGCCGGTGGTGCCGGCCCTCTACGCGCGGGCGCCCAAGGGCTACCCGAACCCGTTCACGATGCAGCTCGGGGGGGTGGCCTTCGACGACAAGCTCTCCTCGTCCCGGCGCAACGTGGTCAACGCCCTCTTCGACCAGGTCATCACCTTCCGCCACGCCGAGCTCAAGGCCGCCTGGGGCGCCATCCACGCCGCCGAGGCGCAGCTCGCCAGGGCGCGCACCGCGGGACGCGATGTCGCCCCGGCCGCCGGGCAACTGACCGAGGCGCGCCGGCTGGCCTCCGCCGTCCCCATGGACGGCAAGCGCGCCTCCGACAAGGAGACCAACGCCGCCTTCAAGGGGAAGGCCGAGGTGAAGTCGCGCCTCGAGACGGAGTGGGACACCTACGCGAAGGTGAGCTACGCGAAGGCGCGCGATCTGGCGGAGCGCGCGCCGGGGCGCATCAAGTAGGCCGGCTGGGCCACACAGAGGAGGAGCCCGTCATGCCACGCGTGCGCGAGATCGAGGACGAAGGCGGCAACCCCACCCTGGCGAGGATCTTTGCCAGCGAGCGCGAGGTGTTCGGCGGGGTCCTCAACACCACCAAGGTCTATGCCCATTGCCCGCCCATTCTCGAGGCCGCCAAGCAGCTCTCGGCGTCCATCGACAAGTCGGGGCTCCTGCCCGCGGCCCTCGTGCCGCTGGTCTATCTCCGCGTCGCGCTCCTCAACGGCTGTCCCTTCTGAATCGACATCAACGCATCCCGTGGGATGCAAGCCGGAGCCTCGGAGGACAAGATCCGCCAGCTGCCCGCGTGGCGGGAGAGCGCGCTGTTCTCCCCCCCGGAGCGCGACGCGCTGGAGTACGCGGAGAAGATCACCATCACTGGCGAGAAGGTGGCCGACGACCTCTTCGCCCGGCTGCGCGCCCATTTCAGCGAGGCGCAGATCGTCGAGCTGACCGCCGCGGTGGCGCTGGAGAACTTCCGGAGCAAGTTCAACCCGGCGCTGGGCATCGAGGCCCAGGGCTTCTGCGTCATCAAGTAGTTACCACTCCTCGCGCTGCCGCTCCGATCCCCAGGGAGACAAGTCCATGGCCTACGAGACCATCCTCTACGAGGTAGACGGCGCCATCGCCGCCATCACCCTGAACCGGCCGGAGCGCCTGAACACCATCGTGCCCCCGCTGCCCGATGAGCTGGAGCAGGCCGTCGCGCGGGCGAATGCCGATCCCGCGGTGCGCGTCATCATCCTCCGCGGGGCGGGGCGCGCCTTCTGCGCCGGTTTCGACTTCTCCGGCGACTTCCGCCACTTCAAGGACATGCTCTACACCGAGGGGCGCTGGGATCCCGGCAAGGATCTGATCGCGGCCACCAGCGCCTTTCACGCGCCCGTGCCCAAGTTCATGAGCCTCTGGCGCAGTCCCAAGCCCGTCATCGCCCAGGTGCATGGCTGGTGCGTGGGCGGCGGGTCGGACATGGCGCTGTGCGCCGACATCGTCATCGCCGCCGAGGACGCCCAGATCGGCACGCCCTACTCGCGGGCCTGGGGGTGCTATCTCTCGGGCATGTGGCTCTACCGCCTCGGGCTCACGAAGGTGAAGTGGCTGGCGCTGACGGGCGAGGCGCTGAGTGGCACGCAGGCCGCGGCCATCGACCTCATCAACAAGGCCGTGCCCTTCGACAAGCTCGAGGAGGAGGTGTGGGGGCTGGCCGAGCGCCTGGCGCGGCTCCCGCTGCCCCAGCTCGTGGCCATGAAGCTCATCGTCAACCAGGCCTACGAGAACATGGGGCTCCACTCGACCCAGCTCCTGGGCCCGATCCTCGATGGCTACATGCGGAACATCCCGGAGGGCCTGGACTTCGTGGACACCGCCGCCACGCAGGGCGTCGGCGCGGCCGTCGCCCGCCGCGATGCTCCCTTCGGCGACTACAGCCAGGCGCCACCCGAGCGCCGGCCGGACCCGAGCCATGTCATCCACCCCCGGCCCCGGAAGGGCGGCGGCAGCCAGCCGGGAGCGTGATGGTCCGCCTCTTCTCCATGACCAGCGAGCCGGCCGAGCTGGCCCGCCTGCGGCAATGGCTCAGGCCGGCGCTGGCCGCCGAGGGGCTGCCGCGGGAGGAGTGTGCCGCCCTGCTCCTGGCCGTGGGCGAGCTCTGCGCCAACGCGATTCGCCACTCCTACGAGGGCCGGGGCGGGCAGCCCATCGAGGTGTCCCTCGAGGCCTCGGAGGAGGGCATCGTGCTCCACGTGGAGGACTGGGGCAAGCCCTTCGACCCGGCGCAGTACGCTCCCCCGGACCTGGATGCCCTGCCAGAGGGGGGCGTCGGCCTCTATCTCGTCCAGCGCATCGCCGACCGGCTCTCCTGGGAGACGGAAAGAGGGCGGGGAACGCGCTGGACGCTGCTAAAATATCGTCCGGGTCGTGCCGCTCCCGCGGCGGGCACCTGATGTTCCCCCCAGACGGCGGCGTGGCCGGAGGAGTCGAGGGCGCTGGAATGGACATCGAGGTGACGCGATCGGGCGAGATCACGACGGTCGCCCCCAAGGGCGATCTCGACATGGCCTCCGCCGACCGCCTGAAGCGCACCCTCGCCGACCTCATCGCCGGGGGCCAGGCCAGACTGGTCGTGGACCTCGGGGCCGTCTCCTACATCGACTCCTCGGGCATGGGGACGCTCGTGGCGGCCATGAAGTACGCCCGCGGCGCCGGCGGCGACGTGCGCCTCTGCGCGCTGCAGGAGGACGTGCGCGCCATCTTCGAGCTGACCCGCCTCAGCAAGGCCATGGCCGTCCACGGCAGCCGCCAGGAGGCTCTGGCCGCGTGGGCCTAGCCGGACAGGTCCGCCCGCAGCGCGCTGGCCCGCCGTCCCCCTGAGCGCCTCCCGGTGAGTCGCCCCGTCTCGCGCCGCAGCCTCCTCAAGGGCGCGCTGGCGGCGGGCGCCGCTGGGCTCGGGGCCGCGCGCGCGGGGGCGGCGGCTGCCGCCCGGCCGGTCGGCCCGGAGCCCTCCGGCGAAGTGCCGCGCCGCGTGCTGGCGCTCTACAAGTCCTACGAGACCTTCAACGCCGTCGAGGGCCAGCGCCCCAAGGACGCCACGCTCAACGAGGTGCACCTCTGGGCCCAGATGCCGCTGAACTGGCTCGGGCTGATGGTGGAGTACCACGACGTGGCCCGCGGGCTCCCGGACGAGGCGACCATGGCCCGCTTCCGGGCCGTGATCACCTGGTACCAGACCGACGAGATCGACGACCCGCTGGGCTATCTCCGCTGGCTCGGGCAGCAGATGAAGGCGGGGCGCCGGGTCGTGATCCTGGGGACGCTGGGGGCGCTCCGCGACCGGCGGACGCTCCAGGCGCCGAACCTGGAGGATGTCTCGGCGGCGCTGGGGCCCTCCGGGCTCGAGCTGCGAGGCCACTGGACGGCCAACCAGCGCGTGATCCAGCTGCGCCACAAGGACCCACACGTGATGGAGTTCGAGCGGAAGTTCTCGCCGGGGCTTCCCTACTACCAGCAGATCGTCTCGAGTCGGCGCGACAACCGCGTGCACCTCACCCTGGCCCGGCGCGACATCCCCGACTCGGACAGCCACATGGTCATCACGGGACCGTGGGGCGGGCTGGCGCTGGACGACTACGTGCGCTACCAGGCGCCGGCCCCGTATGGCACCCAGTGGTGGATCAACCCGTTCGCCTTCTTCGAGGCCGCGCTCGGCATCGCGGACTGGCCCCGGCCTGACGTCACCACGCTCAACGGCCGGCGCATCCTCTACAGCCACATCGACGGCGACGGAATGCGCAACCCGTCGGAGGTGCGGTCCGGCGCCACCAGCGGACAGATCGTCCTGGAAGAGATCCTCTCGCGCTACCCCATCCCCGTCACGGTGTCGGTGGTGGCGGCCGAGGTGGACCCGGCGCTGCTGGGGACGCCGGAGACCCTCGCTCTCGCCCGTGCCATGCTGGCCCGGCCCAACGTGGAGGCCGGCAGCCACTCCTTCTTCCATCCGCTGGACTGGGAGAAGCGGACGCGCAGCTTCAACCCGCCGGGGCATCCGTACTCGGTCGACACGGAGGTGGCCGGCTCGGTCCGGCACATCGAGGAGCGGCTGCTCCCGCCGGGCAAGCGCGTGCGCATCTTCCAGTGGTCGGGCGCCACCAACGTCACCGAGGAGCCGCTCCGCATCCTCGAGCGGCTGGGGCTGCCCAACATCAACGGCGGGGACCCCATGTTCGATCGGGAGTGGCCGTCGTACGCCAAGCTGGCCCCGCTCATGCGCCAGGTGGGGCGCCACTGGCAGACCTACACCTCGGCCTCCAACGAGAACCTCTACACCAATCTCTGGACGGGCCCCTTCTACGGCTTCCGCCACGTGGTGGAGACGTTCAGGAATACCGAGGCGCCGCGCCGGGTGAGCCCCATCAACATCTACTACCACTTCTACTCGGGGGAGCGCCGGGCCTCGCTGGCGGCGCTGCGCCACGTCCACGACTGGGCGCTGGCCCAGCCCGTCGCCCCGGTGTTCACGAGCGAGTACGCGGCCATGGTCGAGGGCTTCCGCCAAGCCCGGATCGCGCGCACCGCCGAGGGGTGGCGCATCCGCGACCACGGCGGGCTCCGCACGGTGCGCTTCGACGGAACGGCCGCGGTGGTGGACCTCGGCCGCTCGGCAGGAGTCCTCGGCTGGAGCCAGCACCAGGGCTCGCTCTACGTGCACCTGGAGGGGCCGGACGAGGCGACCATCGTGCTGGCCGAGCGGCCGGCGGCCGGCCCCTATCTCGCCGCGGCCAGCCATCGCGTGTCGGGTTGGAGGCGCGACGGGCGGGGGCTCGCGCTGACGCTTCACGGGATCGGCGCCAAGTCGGTGGAGCTCGGCGGGCTGCCGCCCCGCGCCGAGTTGGCCGTCACCCTGGCCGATGCCGGCGGGAGGCGCGCTCTCACCGCCCGCGCCGGCGCCGGCGGCGGGCTGGCGCTTGGCTGCGGCAGCGCCGATCCAGTGACCGTGACCGTCGCTGCCCCCGGGAGCGCGGAGCCCGCCAGCCCGCCGCCGGCCCGCCGGCCGCCGGGGCGCCGCCCGTGAAGATCGAGCGCTGGAAGCTGGCGGCCTTGGCCCTCGGGGTGCTGGCGCTCCTGGCGCTGTCCTTTCCCTCGCGCACCGATCTCGGCTGGGGCTACCTCGCCCAGCGCGACTACGAGCGCGCCCGGGCGCAGTTCAGGCGCCAGCTCAGGAGCGATCCGAGCGATCCCGAGACATGGCTCGGACTGGCGGCGGTGTACGAGGCGCTGGGGGATGCCGACCGGCACATCGCGGCCCTCGAGAGCGCCGCGCGCCGCTTCCCGCAGCGGGAGCAGATCCTGCTGAGGCTTGCCGACGTGTACGAGTGGAACAAGGACCCCGACGGCGCGCTGAGGACGCTGGAGCGCCTCACCGTCAAGGCCGACGCTGGCGACATGCCTCTCCTGCAGCGGCTGCTCAAGCTCTACGGCTGGGTGGGGCGCTACGAGGAGGAGCTGGCCGTCCTGCGCAAGCTCCTCGCGCTGCGCCCCTCGGATCCGCAGGTGGTCGAGGACGTGGTGGCCGTGGCGCGCATCCTCGACCGCCAGGAGGAGGCCATCGCCGTGGTGGAGGCCTTCGCCGCCCGCCGGCCCGGCGATGCCGAGGCGCAGCGCAGGCTGGCCGAGATCTACGACTCGGTGGGGCTCAGCGACCGTGCCGCGCCGCTCTGGAGGACGGTGGCGCGTCTCTTGCCCAATGACCCGGCGGCCCGGAACCGGCTCCTGCCACCCCCCGGCGGCAGCGCGCTCCGCGAGGAGATCGCCCAGCTCGAGCGGGTCCGCGCGGCCGACCCCCGCGACGAAGCGGCGCGGCGTCGGCTGGCCGAGATCTACCGCGAGCAGGGAGACGCGCCGAGGGCCATCCCGGTGCAGC
>MGBV01000171.1:18713-24801 GCA_001788415.1 Candidatus Rokubacteria bacterium GWC2_70_16
TGCAGGAGGACCGGGCCCGCGAGGCCATCCCGCACTACGAGCGCGCCACCGCCGCGGCGCCGGGCCGCACCGACACGCTGCTGGCCCTGGTCCAGCTCTACGAGTGGACGGGGCAGCCGCGCCTGGCCCTCGGCGCGCTGGAGCGCGCACAGCACTCGCGGCCGGAGGATCGCGCGCTCGGCGAGCGCCTCGCGGCGGCGGCCCAGGCGGCGGGGGAGACGGATCGCGCGCTGAGGGCCCTCGAGCGGCTCGCGGCCCGTCACCCGGGGGATCTCCGCTACATCGAGCAGGCCTCGGAGCTTCTCCTCACCGCGGATCGAACCCTGGAGGCCCTCGCCGTGCTCGAGCGCCTGCTCGCCGCCCGTCCACGAGATCGCGCCCTGGGCGAGCGAGTGGTGGCGGCGGCGCAGGCGGCCGGGGAAACAGACAGGGCAGTCGCCGCCCTGGATGCACTTGCGGCGCAGTATCCCGGAGAGGTGGGCTATGCCCGGCAGGCGGCCGACATCCTCGTGGCGGCCAACCGGACCCCCGAGGCCATCCAGCGCCAGCGCCGGGTGGCGGAGCAGAGCCCGGGTGCCGTCGAGCCCGCGCTGCGTCTGGCGCAGCTCTACGAGTGGACGGGCCTGGAGCGCGAGGCCATCGCCGTCTACGAGGGGCTCGACCGCGCCGGCACGCTGCCCGAGGCCTCGTTCCTGCGCCTGTCCGAGCTGTACCGCTTCCAGGACCGGCCCGCCGATTTCCTGCGCGTCGCCGAACGCTTGCTCGCCCGCCGACCTCAGGACGACGCGCTGCGCGCGCAGGCGGTGGACACCGCGGTGGGGCTGGGTCGCCGCGACCGGGCGCTGGCGCTCCTCGCCCCCATGCTGGAGCGCCACCCGCGAGACGAGGCCCTGGCGCTTCGCTACCTGCTGCTCGCCGCCGAGGCCGGAGCCCTCGACGAGGGGCTCCGCGCCCATCGCCGACTGCTGGCCTCGGCTGCGGGCCCCACGCTGCCGTACCGGACGCGGGTGGCTCAGGCCCTCACCGACCTCGGCCGCCACCGCGAGGCCATCGCCGAGTACGAGGCCATCCTGGCAGGTGAGCCGGGGCGCCTCGACGAGCCGGCGCTCGCCGCATCACGGCTGGCGCTGTCGCGCCTCTTCGACTGGACCGGCGCGCCGGAGCGGGCGTTCGGGCTGTGGGAGGCGATGGCGCGGACGCGGCCGGGAGACGCCGAGGCGCTGCGCGAGGTGGGCAGGCGCGGGCTCGGGCTGTCCCGCACGGACGCCGCGCTGCGCGCCTACCGCGCGCTCCTGGCGCTCCTGCCGGATGACCCCGAGGGGCTCAAGCGCGCCGGACAGCTCACCGCGTGGGGCGGCCGGGATCCGGCCGGCGCCCGCCGACTCCTCGAGCGCTTCACCCGGGTGCGAGGTGGCGACTACGAGGTCCATTACCTCCTGGGCGAGCTCTACGCCGCGGCGCACGACGACGAGCGCGCGCGCGCCGAGTACGAGAAGGCGCTGCGCCTCTTGCCGGCTCGCTCCGGGCAGAAGTCCTCCCGGTGAGCCTCAGGGCCGCGCCCGTCCTGCTGGCCGTCCTGCTCTGGAGCGGCACCGTCGCCGCCGACGAGGCGGCCAAACCAGGGGCGGCCGGCCCTCCGGAGATCGCTCGCGAGCTCGCTCCCGATCCCGCGCAGGCGGAGCTCCTGCGCGCGCGCCTCCTGGCGCGGCTCGGCCGGACGCAGGAGGCGCTGGCCGCCTTCCGCGCCCTCCTGGCCCAGACGGGGGATCGAGCGCTCCGGGAGGAATACGCCGAGGCCCTGGCCGATTTCGGGTTGCTCCGGGAGTCCCTCGGCGAGGCCAGCGATCTCCTGGCGCAGGAGCCGGGCTCGGTGAGGATGCGGCGGCTCCGCGCGCGGCTCCACCTCCTGGGCGGCGAGCCGGAGGCGGCGGCCGCGCTGCTCGAGGCGCTCGCCCGGGAAGAGCCAGGAGATGCATGGCTCGCGGCCGATCTCGCCGACGCCGAGCACCGGAGCGGGCGCTGGCGGCGCGCGCTGTCGCTGTACGCCGGTCTCGCCGAGCGCGACCCCGACAATGACGCCCTCCGCCGCGCCTACCGCGAGATCCTCCTGGCCCATGCCTCGCGCCTGGAGCTGTCTCACGCCACGCTCTTCCAGCTGGCAGCCACCCACCACACGGAGGAGGTGGCCTGGAAGGGCTGGCTCGGTGATCGCGTGTGGCTCCGGGCCGGAGCGCGCCACGCCATCTACACCCAGGACGCGATCCCCGGGCTTCCGGGGTTCACCGAGGAGGTCCAGACAGGGCTCCTGCTCGCCGGCTACCGGATCGGCCCGCGTCTGGCGCTGCGCGCCGGGCTCGAGGAGGCCCGCCGGCGGGACACCGTGCGCACGACGCTCCGGCTGGGCGGCTCCTTCGACGACCAGCGGGCGACCACCGTGTCGCTGGACGTGGCCGTGCGGGAGCTGCTCACGAACCCCGTGGTCGCCATCCCGCTCCGGGGGACCACCGACCGCGTCACCGCCGACCTCTACCACCGTCTCGTGGAGCGCCTCACGCTGGGGGCCCACTACGAGCACCGCTCCTACCGGGTGAGCGGGGAGCGGCTCGGGCGCGTCTGGGACCTCGGGGCGCGCGCCGACACGGAGCTCCTGCGCGGCCCCGTCCAGGTGATCCTGAGCCCGCAGCTCTTCCTGTCCGAGTACAGCCCCGCCGTGGGAAGCCCACTCCGCGAGCGCGTGAGCTTCGTCCGGCGCCAGGACGTGGCCGCCATCGGGCTCCTGGTGGGGATCGACCTCCTTCCGCGTGTCCGCCTGCAGGCCGGATCCGTCGGCCGCCGCGATCTCCACCGCGCCATCACGTCGTGGGAGGTCACGGGCGACGGCCGCTGGCGAATTCATCCTCGGGTGGACCTGCGCGTGCTCTATACTCGGAACACGGAAGGCGGCGCTGTCGGCGGAAAGGAAGAGAGCGTGAGCGGTGTCCTCACCTTCCTCCACTGAACCTGGTGTCCACAGAGCCCGAGGGGACGGATCCGTGGCCGGACTGACACGCAGGGGCGGGGCCCTGGCCGCGGGTTGCGCCGCCCTGGCGCTGGCCGCGTGCGGCGCCGCCACCCAGGAGTGGGTCAAGCCCGGTGCCGCGCGCATCGTGCGACTGGCGGTGCTGCCCTTCGACAACCAGACCGCATCGCTCAGGGCCGGCGGGGTCGCCACCGAGCTGATCGTCTCCGAGCTCCTGGCCACAGGCCTGGTCCCCCTCGTGGAGCCCAGCGAGGTGGCCGATGTGCTCCGTCGGGAGAACCTGGAGCCCGGGGAGCCGGGACGCCTGCCCCCGGCGCAGCGGGTGGGCCGGCTCCTCCAGGCGAGCCACGTCATGCACGGCACGGTTACCGAGTTCCGCTACAAGCCCGGGCTCTCGGAGACGCCGGTCGTCGGCCTCTCGGCCCGCATCGTCCAGGTGGCCACAGGCGAGGTGGTCTGGACCGCCACCCTCGCCCGCTCCGGCTCCAACTGGCTCGCAGAGGACGGCCTGGCCCGCCTCACCCAGTCTATCGCCCGCGACATGGCCCAGCACCTCACGGGTGCTCTGGGCGGGGACCGGGCGCGGTAAGCGCCGGGTGCGCGCCGCCGTCAGTCGTCTCGACGCCTACCTCTTCGAGCTCCTGGCGGGGGTCGCGCTGCTCGCCACGGTCAACGTGGTTGTGCTCCCCCACGACCTGGGTTTCCTCTCCATCCATCCGAACCCGGCCCTGTTCCTCGTCGCCATCGTCGCCAGCCGCCACGGGTTCCGCGGCGGAATGATGTCGGCGGTGGTGACGGCGGGCCTGGCCGTGACGATCTGGGCGGTGGGCGCTCAGGATCTGAGCCTCAGCACCCTCCGCACCCCGGGCAACTACGTCCTGCCGCTGTCCCTCCTGGCGCTGGGCTTCGTGCTCGGGGCGCTCCGGGAGGAGACGCGGCGCGAGGAGGGCGGGCTCCGCGCCCGCGTCGGCGAGCTGGAGGGGGAGCTGGCCGACCAGGCGGTGCGCTTCCTCGCCGCCTCCGAGGCCAAGCACGAGCTGGAGCGCCGGGTCGCCGACGAGAGCGCCTCGCTCTCCAACCTGTACGCGGCGGCCAGCGCCATGGAGACACTGGACGTGGAGCGCCTCTACCCCGCGGTGGCCATGACCGCCCGGCGCTTCCTCCAGGCCGACGGCTGCCAGCTCTACCTCCTCGACGGCGAGCTGCTGCGCCTGCGCGCCGCCGAGGGGGCGGCGCCGCCGCGCGCCGAGCTCCGGCCCGACGAGGGGCTCGCGGGCTTCGCGGTGAGGCGCGGTCGGCCCGTGAGCGTCCGCGACTACGTGCTGGTGTCCTCCTTCGAGGAGCTCCGGGGGGCCGAAATGCTGATGGCGGCGCCGCTGCTCGGGCAGGCGGGCGGGCTGCTGGGCTGTCTCACGGTGACGCGCCTGCCGTTCCTCCGGCTCACGCCGGCCTCCCTCGACCGGCTGCGGCTCGTGGCCGACTGGGCCGCCCGCGCCATCGAGAACGCCCGAGCCCATCAGCGCACCCGGGCGCGCACCATCGAGGACGAGATCGTCGGCGCCTACACCTACGGGTACTATCAGCGCCGGCTTGAGCAGGAGCGGGTGCGGGCGGAGCGGTACGGCCGCCCGCTGGCAGTGCTCGTCTTCAGGATCCACGACCTCGAGCTGGTGCGGCCGGGGCCGCGCACCGAGCTGGGCCGGGTGCTGTCGCTGGTCTTCTCGCGCACGCTGAGGGACGTGGACCTGATCTGCCGCTACGCCACCGACGACTCCTTTGCCGTCATCCTGCCGGAGACCACGGCCGAGGCGGCCGAGGCCGTGTCCGAGCGGCTGGTCCGGGAGATCCAGGGCTTCCACTTCGCCCCGTACGCCGACGAGGCCAGGGAGCTGGAGTTCTCCGTTCGCGTCCTCCCCGTCCGTCACGGAGGCCGTCCCGACGAGGCCCGCACGGCCGACGAGGCCTGAGCGCCGCCGGCGATGTCATCACCCTCGTCCGCGCTCCAGCACGCTGCCGGATCCGCGCGGGCCCTGTGGCTCGGGGCGGCGTGGGGCGCCGAGGCCGCCGCCGTGCTCAGCCTCGCGGGGCTGTCGGGGCCCTGGCTCCCGGCGGCGGCCGGCGCGCACCTGCTCGCGGCCTTGGCGGCGGCGCTGGCGTTCCGACGGGCGCGGGCCGACGAGCCCTTCCTGGCCTTCGCGTTGGTGCTGTCCATGCCCATCGTCGGGGTCGTCGGGCTCTCGGCGGTGAAGCTCGCGGCCCGGCTCGTCCCGGGCAGGGGGCTGTACAGCGGCATCCACGCCGAGATGGCGGCACTCCCCGGGCCCGAGCGTCCCCCGGAGTCGCTGGAGCGTGTGTTCGAGTGGATCCAGAAGCAGCTCTCGGTGCAGCCGCTGGCCGACGTGATCCGGGGAGGCGATCCCAAGACCCAGCGCTGGGCCGTCGAGTTGCTGGAGCGGCGCGCTGACGGCGCGGCGGTGGAGCTCCTGCGCGAGGCGGTGCACGGCGAGGACCGGGACATCCAGATCGCCGCCTCGACGGCGCTCCTGAGGGTGGAGGAGCGCCTCACGGCGCAGATCGCCCGGGCGCGACAGGTCGCCCGGCGCGAGGAGGCATCGGCCGCGGCCTGGATCGCCCTGGGGAACGCCTGCCGCGCCTATCAGGCGAGCCGGCTGCTGGAGCCCGTGATGGAGCGCCACTGGCTCTCCGAGGCCGAGGCCGCCTATGGCCGCGCCCTCGAGCGCGAGCCCGCCTCGCGCGGGGCGACGCTGGCGCTGGCCCATGTGCTCCTGGCTCTCGACCGTCTCGATGAGGCCGAGGCGCTGGGGCGCCGGGCGCTGGCTGGCGGGGCCTCCACCGAGGCGGACCTGGTGGTGGCCGAGGCCCTGTTCAGGCGGGGGCGCTGGGGCGACCTCCGGGCGCTTTCCCGGGCCGCCGTCTCGGCCGGGCGCCGCGACGACCTGCTCCTCTGGTGGTCCGGCGAGCACCCCGACGAGACCACGCCCGCAGCACCGCCGCCCCGATGAGCCCCGGAGGGGCGAAGAGGCCAGGCCGAGACGCGGAGTCATCCAC
>MGBV01000171.1:24849-32035 GCA_001788415.1 Candidatus Rokubacteria bacterium GWC2_70_16
AGGCCAGGCCGAGACGCGGAGTCATCCACGTTCAAGCGTCCAGATGTTTGTCTGATCCTCGAGGGCACGTATCCCTACGTGACGGGCGGGGTCTCGGCGTGGATCCACCAGCTCCTCACCGCGCTGCCCGGCATCCGCTTCGCGATCTTCCACATCTCCGCCACGGCCGGGGAGGAGCCCGAGCGGCGCTACCGGCTGCCCCCCAACGTGGTCAGGCTCGTCAACGTCGGCATACACGGCGGCGACGAGCCGCCCGCCCCGGGGGATCCTCTGCCCGCGGCCGTCTGGGAGCGGGTCCGCGCCTTCCACGACCGCTCGCCCAAGGACGACCTCTCGGGGCTGGGCGAGCTTCTCGAGCACTTCTCTCCTGCGCCCGGCCGCGGCCCCTCCGGCCACGAGTTCCTCTATGGCAAGCCCGCGTGGCAGATCGTGCGCGCGCTGTACGAGGAGCGCGCCCCGGAGATGTCCTTCGTGGACTACTTCTGGACCTGGCGCTTCACCCACCTGCCGATCATCCGGTTGCTGCGCGCGGAGGTGCCCGAGGCCGCCGTGTACCACACGGTCTCCACGGGCTGGGCGGGGCTGCTGGCGACGATGACCCGCGCGCGCACCGGCCGGCCCATGCTCCTCACCGAGCACGGGATCTACGCGCGCGAGCGCCGGATCGAGATCGACCAGGCGGAGTGGATCTACGTCCAGCGGCAGGTGCCCATGAGCCTGCAGCTGGGCCCCGGCTTCTTCAAGGATCTCTGGGCCCGGCTCTTCAACCGGCTCTCGCGCCTGACCTACGCCCACGCCGACCTCATCACGACCATCTTCGAGGGGAACCGCCAGGCGCAGCTCCTGGACGGCGCCGATCCCGCGAAGACCCTCGTCATCCCCAACGGCATCGACGCGGAGCGCTTCGCGCGGCTCGCCCCCGTGCCGGCGGCGCCGGGAGAGCTCCGCGTGGGCTTCGTCGGGCGGGTGGTGCCCATCAAGGACGTCAAGACCTTCATCCGCGCCTTCAAGATCGTCACCGAGGCTGTGCCCGGTGCCCGCGCGGCGCTGGTGGGGCCCCTGGACGAGGACGCGGACTACGTGGCGGAGTGCCGCACGCTGGCGGCCACGCTGGGCGTCGAGGGCCGCCTGACCTTCACGGGGAGCGCGGAGGTCGCCGAGGTCTACCCGCAGCTCGACGTGCTCGTCCTCACGAGCCTCAGCGAGGGCCTGCCGCTCGTGATCCTCGAGGCCGCGGCGGCCGGGCTGCCCGTGGTCGCCAGCGACGTGGGGGCGTGCCGCGAGCTGCTCGACGGGCGCTCGCGGGAGGACCGGGCGCTGGGGCCGAGCGGTCTCATCACCGGGCTCGCCGATCCCGCCGCGACCGCGGCGGCCATCGTGACGCTGGCCCGCGACCCGGGCCTCCGGCAGGAGATGGGGCGGGCGGGGCAGGCGCGCGTGCGCCGCTACTACTCGGAAGCCGACCTCGTCGAGAGCTACCGCGCCATCTACTCGCGCTTCATCGGGGCGGGCCGAGGGGAGGGGGCCTGATGGCGGGCATCGGCTTCAGGCTGAAGCGGCTCATCGCGGAGGAGAGCTACGGCGGATGGCTCCGCGCACACCTCTACGGCGCCGTGGTCTCCTCGGGCCCCTGGCTCCTGTCGGTGTTCACGCTGGCGGCGCTCGCGCTGCTCTCGCGCGAGACCCTCCGGAGCCCCGCGCTCGAGATCTTCCGCTCCACCGTGATCTACTGCTACACCTTCTCGCTCATCACGACGGGCGGCGTGCAGATGGTGGTGACCCGCCACCTGGCGGACGCGCTGTACCTGGGCGACGAGAGCGTGCTGGCGGGCTCCTTCCGCTGGACCATCGGCGCCACGGCGCTGGGGCACCTGGCGCTGGGCGGCGCCTTCTTCGGCCTGGCGCCGGGGCTGTCGCCCGTGGAGCGGATCGCGGCCGTCCTCCTCTTCGTGGTGGTGGGCTGCACCTGGATCGCGATGATCTTCCTCGGCGCCGCCCAGGACTACGCCAGCGTGATCCTGGCCTTCTTCGTGGGCAATGCCGTGAGCCTGGCCGGGGCGCTCCTGCTGGGGGGGAGCGGCGGCCCCGGGGGGTACCTGGCCGGCTTCGTCCTGGGCCAGGCGGCGATCTTCTTCGTGCTGGCCGCCCGGATCGAGCGCGAGTTCCCCGCCGCGGGCCGGCCCGAGGGGCGCTTCCTCCTGCGCTCCTTCCGGCGCTATCCGGATCTCGTGGCGGCGGGCCTCTTCTACAACGCCGCCATCGCGGTGGACCGGATCGTCTTCTGGATCTCCCCGGCCGGCTTCGGGGTCGGGAGCTGGTTCTACGCCTCCCGCTACGACGCGCCGCTGTTCCTGGCCTATGTCTCCGTGGTGCCCTCGCTGGCCTTCTTCCTGGTGAGCATCGAGACCGGATTCTACGATCGCTACCGCCAGTACTACGGCGTCGTCACCAAGCACGGGACCCTCCGACAGGTGCTGGAGGCCAAGCGCGTCATGGCTCTCACGCTGCGCGACAGTCTGGGGCGACTCCTGCTCGTGCAAGGTCCCGTGACGCTCTCTCTGATGATCGGCGCCCCGTGGACGGCCGCGGCGATGGGCATGGGTCGCATCCAGGTCGGGATCCTGCGCGCGGCGCTGGTGGGCGCGGCGCTGCACGCGCTGGCCCTGTTCGGCATCATCGTGCTGCTGTACTTCGACCGGCGCCGGGCTGCGGTGGAGGTGGCGCTCCTGTTCCTCGCGGGCAATGCCGGGCTCACCGCCGTGACGCTCTGGCTGGGTCCGGGCTTCTACGGCTTCGGCTATCCCGTGGCGGCGCTCTGCGCCTGCGCCTGGGCGTACCGCAGGCTCGAGGCGACCTTCGAGAACCTGGAGTACCTGACCTTCGCCTCCCAGCCCATGTCCCCCGACCCCGGACTGGCGGCATGACAGGCGACTCTGCCAGCAGGTCAGGGGTGGGTGCACGCCCCGATGAGGGCCAAAGGCCCGAAGAGGCCCAGCCGCGACGCGGAGTCATCCACGTTCAGGCGAGATGGATAGACCCCGAGCGCGGGCTGGTCGCCGGCCTCCTGCTTCTGCTCGGAGCCGGCATCCTCTACCCGCTGCTCCAGGTGCTCTCGGTCGCCCTCGTGGAGGACGGGTGGCCCACGGCCCGCCCGCTGCTAGCCTTCTTCGGCCGCCCGCTCTTCGTCGAGGCCCTGGTGAACACGCTCCTGTCAGGGGTGCTGGCGGTGGTCTTCGGCAGCCTCATCGGCGTCCCGCTGGCGCTGCTCACCGTGCGCTACGCCTTCCCCGGCCGGGCCGTGCTCGGGACGCTCGCGGTGCTGCCGCTGGTCATCCCGCCCTTCGTGGGCGCCGTGGCCTTCCAGCAGATCCTGGGACGCAGCGGCACCGTCAACCTCCTGCTGCTCGAGCGCTTCGGGTTCACGGTGCCGTTCATGGAGGGGCTCACGGGGGTGATCCTCGTCCAGACGCTCCACTACTTCCCGTTCATCATGCTCAACACGGCCGCCTCGCTGGCGGCGCTGGACCGGTCGCTGGAGGAGGCGGCGCAGAACCTGGGCTCGACCGGCTTCCGCCTCTTCCGCCGCGTGCTGCTGCCGCTGGCGCTGCCGGGCTACGCCGCGGGCGCGCTGCTGACGTTCATCCGGGTCATCGACGATCTCGGCACGCCGCTCATGCTGAACTACACCAAGCTCCTGGCGCCCCAGGCCTATGTCCGCGTCACGACGGTAGGGCTCACCGACGTGGACGGCTACGTGATCTGCGTGATCCTGGTGGCGCTGTCGCTGTTGGCGCTGTGGGCCTCCAAGCGCGCGCTGTCGCGGGGGGAGTTCGCTCAGCAGCCGCGGGTGGGCGAGGCGCCGGCCGTGCGGCTTTCGGCGAGGGGCCGGGCGGCGGCCTGGGCTGTGGCCGTGGTCCTCCTGGGGCCGGCACTCCTCCCGCATGTCGGCATCGTGCTCCTGTCGGTGTCGAAGCTCTGGAGCCTGTCGCCGCTGCCCACCGTCTACACCGCCGCCCACTACGACGAGATCCTCTTCCGCGCGCCCCACTTCATCTGGAACACGCTCCGCTACGCGTTGCTCGCCGCCGGGATCGACGTGGCGCTGGGCGCCGTCATCGGCTGGCTCCTGCTGCGCGGTCGGGCCCGCGGCCGCCAGTGGCTGGATCTCATCGCCACCATGCCGCTGGCCATCCCCGGCGTGGTGATCGCGGTGGGCTATCTCCGCGTCTTCCACGGCTGGACCGTGCCGGGGCTCGGCGAACCACTGACCTCCACCTGGCTCATCCTCGTGATCGTGTACGCCATGCGGCGGCTGCCCTACACGGTGCGCGGCGCCTACGCCGCGCTCCAGCAGCTGCCGGTGGACCTCGAGGAGGCCGGCCAGAACCTCGGCGCGAACCGGGCCCGCACCTTCGTCAAGATCACGCTGCCGCTCATGGCGCGGGGGCTGCTGGCCGGGGGGCTCCTGGCCTTCATCTCCTCGGCGGTGGATCTCTCGGCCACCATCCTGCTCGTCCCCCGCGTGGAGCTGGGGCCCCTGTCCTACGGCATCTATCTCTACATGCAGTCGGCCGTGGGGCGGGGCCCGGGCGCCGCCCTCGGCGTGGTGGCCATCCTCCTCGTGGCGGCCGGGACCTGGGCGGCCACGGCGCTCACCCGCCGCTCGGGCGGCTCGCTGTTCCGCGCGTGACGGCTCTCGGGTTCCGCTCGCGGTGGGTGCTGCCGATCGCCATCTTCTTCGGCACCTTCGCCTGGTCCTTCGTGTACGTGAGCCTGCCGTTCTACATCCAGCGGATCTCCACGGTGGACGAGGCCTCCACGCTGCGCTGGACGGGCTGGATCCTCGGCATCTCGAACATCGTGACCGTGGTGACGGGGCCCTTCTGGGGACGGCTCGCGGGGCAGGGGAACCCCAAGCGCCTCTACGTGCTCGTGGAGGTCCTGCAGGGCGCGGGGTTCTTGCTCATGGCGCTGGCCCGGACGCTGCCGGAGCTATTCCTGGCGCGCGGTCTCCTCGGGATCATGGGCGCCGCCTCGACCTTCGCCTTCATCATCGTGGGGCGCGGGGGTGGCGACGTCCGCCGCGACGTCACGGCGATCCAGTCGGCCATGACGGTAGGGCAGGTCGTGGGCCCGCTGGCCGGGGCGGTGGCGGCCGCGCGCATCGGCTTCTGGCAGTCCTTCGTCGTCGCCGGGCTCATCCTCTGGGGATGCGGGCTCCTCGTCTGGCGCGCCGTGCCGTACCATCAGGCGGCTCGCGCTCACCGTGGGCCAGAGCGCTCGGCTTCGTTCCGCGAGGTCGCCACGGTCTGCCTCCTCGTGCTGGCGGGCTCGACGCAGGTATTCTTCCTCACGGCGATCCTGCCTCAGATCCTCCCGCCCCTGGGGGTGGCGCCGGCGGACACCCTCGAGATCGGGGGACTCATCATCTTCGCCACCGGGATTGCGGCCGCGCTGGGCTCCATGGCCGCCCCCCGGCTGGCCGACCTGGTGGGCGACCGGCGCACCGTGCTCTGGTTCCTGGCGGGCTCCTCGCTGTTCCTCGCCTCCCTGTCCCTGGCCCCCGGCGTGTGGAGCTTCGGCACGCTCCGGTCCCTCCAGGTGCTGTGCATCGCGCCGATCTTTCCCATCTCCGTCGCGGCCATCGCCCAGCGCGCCTCGGGCGAGGCCATCGGCTTCGTCAACTCGTCGCGGGTCGGTGCGGCCTTCGTGGGCCCGGTGATCGCCACCACCGTACTCGCCGCGGCCTCGCCGGCCGCCGTCTATCTCACCCTGGCCGCCTGCGGGCTCGCGGTGGTCCCGCTCCTCCTGCGGGGGCTCCGGCGCCGGGACGCCACGGAGGGCAGCCTCTCGTGACCGATGAGCGCGTGATCCGGCTGTCGGAAGTCAAGATGGAAGGGGTGGGGAAGCGCTACGGCGACCAGTGGGTGGTCAAGGACGTCTCCCTCTACATCCGCCCGGGGGAGTTCTACACGCTGCTGGGCCCCTCGGGGTGCGGCAAGACCACGCTCTTGCGGATGCTGGCGGGGTTCGCGCTCCCCGACGCCGGGCGCATCCTCGTGGACGACGAGCCCATCGACCCGGTGCCGCCGTGGAAGCGCAACGTGGGCATGGTCTTCCAGAACTACGCGCTGTGGCCCCACATGTCCGTCTTCGAGAACGTGGCCTTCGGCCTGCGCGAGCGCGGGGTCGCGGGACAGGCGCTGGAGCGCCGGGTGCGGGCGGCGCTCGAGCAGGTGGGGCTCGCCGGCTTCGAGCGGCGGCGGCCGTCGCAGCTCTCGGGCGGCCAGCAGAAGCGCGTGGCGCTGGCCCGCACGCTGGTGATCCAGCCGCGCCTCCTGCTGCTGGACGAGCCCCTCTCCAATCTCGACGCTCAGCTCCGGGCGCAGATGCGACTGGAGCTGGCGAGGCTCCAGCGCGACGTCGGGATTACCACCCTCTACGTCACCCACGACCAGGCCGAGGCGCTGGCGCTCTCCACCCGCATCGCCGTGATGTCCGGCGGCACCCTCGTCCAGGAGGGCAAGCCCGAGGAGATCTACTGGCGCCCCCGGGACCGCTTCGTCGCGGAGTTCGTGGGCGCCGCCAACCTGGTGCCGGTCCGCGTGGTGGAGCTGCGGGAGACGGGGGTCGTGGTGCAGACCGACGGCGGGGCGCGCCTGCCCGTGGCCGCCGGCGGGCAAGCCTGGAGCGTGGGCGCACGCGGCCTCCTCTGCCTGCGCCCCGAGGCGCTGCGCCTCGAGGAGGCGGCGCTGGCCCCGGGGGGCCTCCCGGGCACCGTGGCGGGCTATGTCTTCGAGGGCGCGCGCCAGCTCTATGACGTGACCATCCCAGGCGGGATGGTCCGCGTGGAGATGATCACCTCGGCCGTGCAGGGGCGGAGCTTCAAGGCCGGCGACGCGGTGAAGCTGGCGGTCTCGCCCGAGACCTCCGTGCTCCTGCCGTCGGAGTGAGGCGTATAGGTGATGGTCTTCAGGGTGTCGGGCCTCGGCGCGGTCCGCGCTCGCCTTGGCGGGTGCGGTTGTCGGTCCCGCGTCCGGCTCGCGCTGCCGCTCACGCGCGGCGTTGGGCGAATCTACACGCGAGTACGATTGGCGTAGAATAGCTGCATGAGCAAGGAGAAGATCCTTCGGCGGGAGCTCAGCGGAGCCTCCGACGCGAACATCCGGTTTGACGATCTGTGCCA
>MGBV01000172.1:0-18273 GCA_001788415.1 Candidatus Rokubacteria bacterium GWC2_70_16
CGTCAGGGCCCCAGGCCTCCCGGGCCGGAGGGCAGGCCGCGGGTCCGTTCGCGGTCAATGTGACCATTTCGGCAGCAACTCCCGCTGTGGGCGAACCTGGCAAGGCATTTGCTGGACTTCAGGACCGTGAGAGGCTCGCGCCCATGAGTGCGCCCGTCAAAGTCCTCGCCCTGGTCGCCGTCGGCCTGGTGCTGGCGGCGGGGTTCTGCCCCTTCGACGAGGGCGCTGGCGGTGATCTGTGCGCTCTGCATCTGGCCATCATCGCCGCCGCGCTGTCGGCGGTGTACCTGACCACGGGGGGCCGGATGGACGCCGGCCTGCCCGCCGTCTACCTGGCCCTGCTCCCGGAGCTTCTTCCTCCTCCTCCCAAGGGTTGACCGTTGCTCGCGCCGGTGCCCGGGCGGGAGAGCGCCCGGGCGTGAACGAATCGCTGCCTCGACCTGGGAGGAGTCCAGTCATGCGCCCATTTGTTTCGGTGACCCTCGCGCTCGTGTTGCTCGGCGGCGCCGCCCACGTACCGGCGAGCGCCCAGGGCGCACTCACGAAGACCGACGGGCAGGGGCCCGTGGCGGTGGCCGTCACCCTCCTGGCGGCGACGGCCGGCGGCATCAGGGCCAAGGTCGTTCTCGACACGCACTCGGTGCCGCTCGACGGCATCGCCTTCGACCGGGCCGTGAGCCTCCGGAAGCCCGACGGGACCGACATCCCGCCCGCGGCCGTGGAGGGCGCGAGCGGCGCGGGGCATCACCGGCAGGCGGTCGTGACCTTCCCGGCCATCGACGGCGCGACGGCCGTCGAGATCGTCGTGAAGGACGTCGGCGGTGTCGCGGAGCGGCTGTTCCGGTGGGCGTCGCCGCTCCGGTGATCCGGCGCGGCGAGGGCGGGGTGGGGGCGAATGGGGGCTGAACGGGTGACGAGCATGGCGCGGCCGCGGCTGGATCCGGACGCATTGGCCTTCGCGGTGCTTCGCGGGCTCACCATGATCGGAGGGCTGGCGGCACTCTCGATCGTGCCGCTCAGGCCGGAGCATCAGATCCACCTGCTCCCGCTGCTCGGCGCGTTCATCGCCTACAAGGGGGCGCTCTTCAGCCTCCTCTTCTTCCGTCCGGAGCATGCACGCGCGATCTTCCTGGCCACGCTCGGCACCGACCTCGGGATCGTCTTCGTGCTGGTCTGGTTCACCGGAGGCGGCGAGAGCCACTTCTACCTCCTCTTCCTGACCCTGGTCGCGCTGAACGCGTACCACTTCGGCCCCGGGATCGGGGTGCTGACAGGCACGCTGTCGGCGGGGCTGATGGGGCTTGCCAACGCCCTCGCCGTCCCGGCCACTGCGTGGTCCCACATCGCCGCGCGCGCGGCGCTCTTCGCGCTCCTCGGGCTGGCCCTGGGCCACATCGCCCGCCGCGAGCGGTGGGCGCGGGCCGAGCTCGAGCGGGTCAACGCGGAGCTGCGCGCGGCGCTCGCGGCCCTGGAAGCGGCGCGGGACCGGGCGCTGCGGGCCGAGCAGCTGGCCGCCGCGGGACGGAGCTCGGCCAGGATGGCGCACGAGGTGCGAAGCCCGATCAGCGCCATCGGCCTCAATGTCGAGATGCTGGAGGATATCGTCGGCGGCAGCTCCGGCCCCGGGATGGGCGAGGCCGCGGAGCTCCTCCGCGGGATCCGGGCCGAGGTGAAGCGCCTCGCCGGGCTCACCGACGAGTACCTGACCTTCGCGCGGTTGCCCGAGGCGCATCCCGAGGACGACTCGCTGAACGAGGTGGTCGACGAGCTGGTGACCTTCCTGACCCCCGAGGCCCGGAGGCGCGATGTAGCCCTCGAGGCCGCCCTCGACCCCGGGATCCCGCTCTTTCCCTTCGACCGGGACCTGATCCGGCGGGCGGCGCTGAACCTGGTCAAGAACGGCATCGAGGCGACTCCGCGCGGGGGGCGGGTGGGGATCGCCACGCGGCGTTGCGGCGACAGCGTCGAGGTGGCGGTGGCCGATGCGGGGAGCGGGGTCGACAGCCGTCACGTCCCGCATCTCTTCGAGCCCTTCTTCACCACCAAGCCGCGCGGCACCGGGCTCGGGCTGGTCATCGCCAGCCAGATCGCCGAGGAGCACGGCGGGACCCTGACCTGGGAGAACCCGCCCGGGGGCGGAGCCCGCTTCGCGCTTCGCATCCCGCTGGGGGGGGACCGCGCTAACGGGCCAGGCGCCTCGACGGAGCCTGCGGCCGCTCCCTCGGGAGGACGAGCCCATGACTGAGCCGACCGTCCTCGTGGCCGACGACGAGATCGGCGTGCGCGAGAGCGTGGGCCGGGTGCTGCGCCACGAGGGGTTCCGGGTGATCCCCGCCGAGGACGGCGATGCGGCGCTGGCCGCGCTGCGCCAGGGCGGAGTCGACCTGCTCCTGGCCGACCTCAGGATGCCCGGGCTCGACGGCCTCGAGCTGCTCAGGGCGGCGAAGCTCCTGACGCCCGAGGTGGAGGTCGTCGTGCTCTCGGGACACGGGACGGTGCAGGAGGCCGTGGCGGCGATGAAGGAGGGCGCCTATGACTTCCTCACCAAGCCCTTCGAGCGAGCCCAGCTGGTGCGCACCGTGCGCCAGGCGCTCGAGCACCGCGCGCTCCTGCTCAAGAACCGGAACCTGCAACGCCGGCTGGACGAGCTGGTCGGGGCCGGCGAGATCATCGGGGAGAGCCCGGCAATCCGGCAGGTGCTGGCGCTGGTGAGCCAGGTCGCGCCCACCGCCGCCACCGTCCTCATCCAGGGCGAGAGCGGCACCGGCAAGGAGCTGGTGGCCCGTGCGCTCCACGAGGGCTCCCCGCGGAGCGGCCGGCCGTTCATCCGGGTCAACTGCGCGGCGCTCCCCGAGACGTTGCTGGAGTCGGAGCTGTTCGGCTACGAGCGCGGGGCCTTCACCGGCGCCGCCGCCCGCAAGGAGGGGCGCTTCGAGCTGGCCGACGGCGGCACGCTCCTCCTGGACGAGGCCGGGGACCTCACGGCCGCCACCCAGGCCAAGCTCCTGCGCGTCCTCCAGGAAGGGGAGTTCGAGCGGCTCGGGGCGACTAAGACCGTCAAGGTGGACGTCCGGCTCGTGGCCGCGACCAACCAGAACCTGGCGCTCCTCGTCAAGGAGCGGCGCTTCCGCGAGGATCTCTACTACCGGCTCAACGTGATCACGATCGAGATCCCCCCGCTCCGCGAGCGGGGCGAGGACATCCTCCTCCTGGCCGGGCACTTCCTCCGCGTGCATGCCGCGAAGAACCGGCGCGACATCGACGGCTTCACCGAGGCGGCGCTGGCCCGGTTGCGCGCCTACCCGTGGCCGGGGAATGTGCGCGAGCTGGAGCACGCCGTGGAGCGCGCCGTCATCCTGACGCGCGGGAAGATGATCGACCTCGGCGACCTTCCTCCCGCGGTGGGCCAGGCTGAGCCGGCCACACGCGTGGTGCCCATTCCCCTCGGCATGCCGCTCGACGAGGTCGAGCAGCGGCTGATCGAGGAGACGCTCAGGCTGACCAAGGGGAACAAGGAGCTCGCCGCCAAGTTCCTCGGCATCGCCAGCCGCACGATCTACCGGAAGCTCAAGGAGTGAGCATCGCGTGAGCGTGGTGGAGATCGAAGGCCTGACGGCGCGTGTGCGCCCGGTGGTCCAGGCGGGATCGCCGCGCGTGGAAGGAGCGGGGCGATGAGATCGGCGGCGGTCGTGACGGTTGTCGTGCTGCTTCTCGTGACGCCGGCCGCCGCCGAGCCCGAGCGACTCTACGTGACGAACCTGGGAGGAAACACCATCTCCGTGATCGACGCGAGGTCGCTCAAGGTCACCCGGACCATCCCCGCGGGCCAGGATCCGCACTTCGCGGTCGTGACGCCGGATGGCCGGCGGCTCTTCGTGACCATGGCCGGGGCCGATCAGGTCTGGGTCTTCGACACCGCCAGCGACAAGGTGGTCGCGAAGATCCCGCTCGGGCTGCGCCCCACGCACCTCGCCATGGCGCCGGACGGGAAGTTTGTCTACGCGAGCCTGGAGACCTCCCAGGAGGTAGGCGTCATCAACACGCTGACCCATCGGGTCGAGGCGCGCATCCCCACCGGGCCCGAGCCCCACATCACGTCGGTGTCGCGTGACGGGAAGGTGGTCCTCGTGGGCGGGGCAGAATCCCACCAGATCTTCGTCATCGATCCGGCCGCCCGGCGGCTCACCGACCGGGTCCGCGTGGGGTTCCTGCCGCACCTGGCGGTCTTTTCGCCCGACGGCCGGCGGGCATGGGCCAGCAGCACCGGGTCCAACGCGCTGTCGGTGATCGACCTCGCGACCCGCGCCGTCGTCGGCACCATCGACCTCGGCGTGAACTCCCACGGCATGGCGGTGAGCCCGGACGGGAGCATCCTCTACGTGGCGAGCGAGGTGGGGAACACCGTGCTCGTGGTCGACACGGCGCAGGCGCGGATCGTCGCGCGCATCCCGGTCGGCAAGATGCCGCACACGCTGACCCTCTCGCGAGACGGCGCCTACGCCTACACCGCCGACATGGACGGCGGCGCCGTCTCGGTGATCTCGACGGCCCGGCGCGCGGTGGTGGCGACGCTCCCGGTGGGGCGGGCCCCCTCCTCGGTGGCCGTCGTGGAGCGCTAGGATGCGCGCGCGCCTCGCGCAAGCCGCGGCCCTGCTGGCCCTCGCGGGCGCCGCCCTCCTCCTGACCGGTTTCCTCGGGGTCCCGCGGGCCGGCCGGGAGGTGGACGTGCCGCTCACCGTGGAGAAGTTCGCCTTCTCCCCGCCACGCGTCAGCGTGGAGGCGGGGGACCGGCTGACCTTCAGGATCCGCTCGCTGGACATCACCCACGGCTTCGCCGTCGAGGGGACGGGGGTGAACGCGACGATCCTGCCGGGCCGAGAGGTGCGCGTGACGGTCCCGGCCGGGCAGCCCGGGAAGATCCGCTATCGCTG
Organism: Candidatus Rokubacteria bacterium GWC2_70_16; assembly: GCA_001788415.1. Taxonomy (GTDB): domain Bacteria; phylum Methylomirabilota; class Methylomirabilia; order Rokubacteriales; family CSP1-6; genus UBA12499. The sequence goes on from MGBV01000172.1 coordinate 4,932, forward strand.
CTCCGTCATCTGCGGGCCGCTCCACCCCTTCATGGTGGGCGAGATCGTCGTCGAGCCGAACCGATGGCCCCTCTGGGGGGGCGGCCTCGTGGCGGTCGTGGGCTTTCTCGCCTCGGCCGGCGTCGCGCGCCCGGCCGGCCGGCGGGACCTGCTCCGGTGGCGCCCGCTCGCCCGGCTGCTCGCGCGGCGCCCCTTCCAGTTCGCGCTCATCGCCCCGAACCTCCTCGTCTTCACCCTCATCGTCCTGGCCGGGCTCGTCGGGACGGCGACCGGGGCGCTGAACGTCTCGACGATCTTCGTCTGGCTGGCCTGGTGGGGGTTGCTGGTGCTCGTCCTGATCCCCCTCGGGGGACGGATCTGGTGCGCGATGTGCCCCATCCCCGCGCCGGGCGAGTGGCTCGCGCGGGGCGCGATCGTCGCCCGGAGGGAGCGCGGCTGGGGCCTCGGGCGGCCCTGGCCGAAGCCGCTCCGGAACCTCTGGCCGGCCTTCGGTGGCCTCCTCGTGCTCGTCCTCTTCGGCCTCGTCGTGACGACGCGCCCCCTCGTCACCGCGAGCCTGCTCCTCGGGCTCGCGGCGGTCGCCCTCGTCACCCACCTTGTCTTCGAGCGGCGCGTCTTTTGCCGCTACCTCTGTCCGGTGGGCGGCCTCCTGGGCGTTTACGCGCTGGTGGCTCCGATCGAGCTGCGGGCGCGGGACCTCGAGGTCTGCCGCGCGTGCCGGGAGAAGCCGTGCTTCCGCGGGGGGGCCGGCTACCCCTGCCCGACCTTCCAGTTCCCCGGGGGCGGGCTCGAGCGGAACACCTACTGCCTGCTCTGCACCGAGTGTCTGAAGGCCTGCCCCCGCGACAATGTCGCTCTCAGCGTCAGGCCATTCGGCGTGGACCTGCGGGTGAGCCGAGGAACGCGCGCCGACGAGGCGTGGATCGCGCTGCTCCTCCTCGGTACCGCCCTCGCCCACTCGGTGATCAAGCTCGGCCCCTGGGGCTGGATCAAGTCGTGGGCCAATCTCGACGGGGGCGTCGAGTTCCTTCTCTACGCCGGTCTCTTCCTCGGTGCCGTCCTCGGCGTGCTCCCGGGCCTGCATCTCGTGACGGCGTGGCTGTCGCGCCTGGCGGCTCGCGCGCCTTCAGCGCGGCTCGGGAGGCTCTTCGTGGCCTACGCGTACGCCCTGATCCCCTTGAGCCTGGCGGCATGGATGGCCTTCACCCTGGCGGTGGTGGCGCCGAATCTCTCCTATATCCCGCGAGTCCTGTCCGACCCGCTGGGCTGGGGCTGGGACCTCTTCGGGACACGGGAAACCACGTGGACGTGGGTGCCCCTGGGGCTTCTGCCCTGGGCCCAGCTGGGCCTGCTCGTGGCCGGGCTCTGGGGTTCGGTCCGCGCCGCGCGCCAGATCGTCACGGACGCTCTCGGGGAGTCCGGGGCCGGCCGGCGCGGCCTCCTGCCGGTGGCGGGCTTCCTCGCTCTCCTGGCGTGGGCCTTCCTGGCCCTGTACCTTGGGTGATGGGGATGAAGCGCGCGGAGCGCCTGGCCCTGGCCGTCGTCCTGGCCATCCTGGTCGGTGTCCCCGCCGCGGTGTTCTCGTATCAGGCGCTGCGCAATGGTCCCGCATCGTCCGGCGAGATCTTCCTGGTGGCGCGGACCGTGGAGCACGGAGGCTGGAGCCCCGCGCGGATCGTCGTCAAGCAGGGTCAGACCGTGCGGCTCAGGATTCTCGCCGAGGACGTGACCCACGGCTTCCAGCTCCTCCACTTCGGGGTGAATGCCGGGGCCATCAAGACCGGGAGCACCAAGGTCGTCGAGTTCACGGCGGACCGGGCGGGGGAGTTCCCGTTTTACTGCAGCGTCCGCTGCAGCCCGCTGCACATGGCGCTGATGGGCACCCTGGTGGTGGAGCCGTAGGGGGGGGGTGATGCCGACATCTCCGGAGTCGACGGGACGCGCGATCAGGCGCTGGCGCCGGCAGGCGCGCTGCTACGATTGTCTGACCGCGCCGATGGAGCGCCTGCTCGGCTTCGAGCGGGCCCGCGAGTGGGTCTTCGCGCGGGTGCCGAAGGGACGGGTGCTCGAGGTGGGCGCGGGGACCGGGAGGAACATCGCGCACTATCCGGCCGGGCCCGTGATCGTGACCTCGGACCTGAGCGCGGCGATGCTGGCGCGGGCCGCGGCGAAGGCCGGAAACCGCGGACTCACCGGCCGCCTCGTGGTGACGGATGCCGAGGACCTCGCCTTCAGGGATCAGGCCTTCGACGCCGTGGTCGCCACCTGTGTCTTCTGCAGCGTGCCCGATCCACTCCGCGGGCTCGGGGAGGTCCGGCGGATCCTCAAGGCCGGGGGCGCGGTGTTCCTGCTGGAGCACATGCGGCCGGGGGGATGGCTGGGACGGCTGTTCGACCTCGTGGACCCCATTGCCAGTCGCCTGATGGGTCCGCATCTCAACCGTCGCACGCTGGACACGGTCCGGCAGGCCGGTCTGGTCGTGGTCGAGGAGCGGCGCGTGTTCTCGGACTGGATCAAGATCATCGTGGCCCGATGAAGGGGTGAGGGAGGAGCGTCATGATGCCCGGCGCTGGCATGATGGGATGGGGAGGGTTCGGGATGGGGGGCGGGGGGCTCGGCATGCTGCTCGTCTGGGTGGTCGTCATCGTCGCGGCCGTCCTCGCGGTGCGCTGGCTCTGGGACCAGGGCCAGCCCCGCCGGACGCCGGGAGACGACGACCGGGCCCTGGAGATCCTCAGGACGCGCTACGCTCGGGGGGAGATCGATCGGGAGGAGTTCGAGGAGAAGAGACGGGACCTGCAGGCAGCGGAGCACGAGGCCACGTGGCGGTCCACGGGGCCCACACGGAGAGGAGAGCCATGAGCAAGAAGAAGGCCGCGCTGCCAGCGCCCCGCCGCGGGCGCCGACGGTGGGTGGTGGGGGGGGTGCTGGCCGCGATCGTCGCGGGGGCGGGCACCTTCTGGTGGCAGTCGGAAAGCCTGGGCACCTACAGCGGGACCCCGCGTCTCGTGGTTGATCGGGAGGTGGTGGAACTCGGTACTCTTCCGTTCGAGGCGCCGGTCCGGGTTGTCTTCACCCTGACCAATGCAGGAGACGGCGCCCTCAAGATCGCCGAGGTGCCGCGCGTCAAGGCCGTCGTGGGGTGCTGACCGCCGGAGGCGGTCGTCGGGCAGACGACCATCAAGCCGGGCGGGTCCACGACGCTCTCGATGCAGTTCACCATGCACGCGGGGATGGGCGGAGCCCACGAGTTCCACACCCCACTCCGGACCAACGATCCCGCCGCTCCGGAGCGCCGGCTGGTTGTCCGCTCCTACTGGGGGCCGCGGTGATCGGGCCGGTGCGGTCACGCCGGCCGTAGGGGTGGGAATGGGGAGCGCGCGCCGTCGCGACGCCGGGATCCTCGGGATCCTCTTCACGCTGGCGCTGGTCCCGGCCGTCGCGCCGGCCCAGATGGGGGGCGGCATGGGACCGGGCATGGGAGGCGTCATGGAGCCCCGCGGCCGGGCCAGCCCCGAGGGGGTCGAAGCGGAGCCGCAGCCGGCGACGGCACCGAGCCCGGATAGGGCGAGCCCGACGGCGCGGGCGAGCTCTCAGGCGCAGATGGCTGGGGCCATGCCGCACCAGGGCGCCCCTGCGCCCTTCTATCTCGAGTCGACGTTTCTCTTGCTGGTGGGCGCGGCCACAGCGGCCGGCGGCCTCGTCGTCTACCGCGTCACCCGGGCCCGGTGGCGCCGTCAACCCGGGCCCGCGGCCTTCGTGACCGAGGCGGTCCTGGTCGTCGACCTGGTGCAGTCCACGCATCTTGCCACCCACTACGGGGACGGGGTGGCGATGAGAGCGAGGACCCTCCTGCGCGATCAGGCCCTGGCCCTCGCGGCGAGCCACGGGTTGACCTCTTCCGAGAGCACCGGCGACGGCTGCGTCATGACCTTTGGTTCGGTGACCGGTGCCGTCGAGACGGCGCTCGCGCTCCTGGCGGACATGGAGCACCGCGCCACGGACTTGGCTCCGGCGCCGCCGCCCAGCATCCGGGCGGCGGTCACGTACGGCGAGATCCTGCTCGACGGCCGGGGGGCGCGCCACGGAGCGGTGATCAACAAGGCCTTCCGCCTCGAGGGGCTCACGCGCGAGGCCCTCGTGCAGGTGGAAGGGGGAGCGAGCGGGGCGGAGATCCCCGAGCACGATCGTATCTTCCTCGACGAGGCCGCCGCCGAGGAGGCGCGCGCCGCAGGCTTCCGGGTCGACGCCGTAGGTTACTGCGCGCTCAAGGGCTTCGCCGGCCTCCACGGCGTGTCCCGTCTTCTCCCGTGATCCGCGTCCAGGTCTATGGAAAGCGCGACTGCTGTCTCTGCGACGACGTCAAGGCGACGCTCCTCGAGGTCCGCCGCGACATCCCCTTCGATCTCCGGGAGATCGACATCGAGTCCTCGCCGGACCTGTACGCGACCTACGCGGAGCGTATCCCGCTGGTCCTGGTCAATGGCCAGATCGCCTTCAAGTTCCGCGTGGACGAGGCGACCCTCCGCCGCCGACTGGAGCGCGAGCGGGAGTAAGAGGGCCGCGGGAGCCGGAACCCCCGACCGGGAGCAGACGCCGGGACCGCGGCATCTACCCTCCGATTGACAGGATGTCAGAGGCGGACGCCGGCCCGGCGGCGCATCCGCCACTCTGTCAGGAGGCCCCGCGCTCCGGGTCGGCACTCGAGCGAACAACCAACGAGTTCCAACCACTTACGTAGTGCCCGCTCCAGGCACCGCTCTTGCTCCCTCAACCCGTGGTGGGGCTGGAGCATGCGCCGCCGGAATGAGGGCGGCCCCTCCGCGCCGGCCCCAGGAGGGGAGGCATGTCACAGGGAACGCTCTCGCGGGATCCACTCCCGCGCCGGTCGCTCCTCAACTGGTTTCTCGGGACCGGGGTCGGCGCCTTCATGGTCTCGACGCTCTATCCCGTGACGCGGTTCCTGATCCCGCCGCGGGTCGAGGAGTCCAGCGCCCAGAGCGTGGCGCTGGACGTCAAGGCCGCAGAACTCAGGTCGAACACTGGTCGCGTCTTCAAGTTCGGCAAGCAGCCGGCGATCCTCGTCCGGACGCCCGCCGGGGAGCTGCACGCCTTCACGGCCGTGTGCACGCACCTCCAGTGCACGGTGCAGTACCGGGAGGACCTGCAGCATATCTGGTGCGCCTGCCACAACGGCCACTTCGATCCCGTCACCGGCAAGAACATCGGAGGGCCGCCGCCACGCCCCCTGGAGGAGTACACGGTCAGCGCCCGCGGCGACAGGATCGCGGTCAGCCGGAGCGCCCCGGCGTGAGGGCCCCGGCGGGCGTGGCCCCGCCCAGGGCGGGCTGAGCCAGGGCCGGTCGTGGTCGACCTCTTGCGGGAGTGGTACGTGATGCTGAGCCGGCTCAGCGCGCTGCTCGCCGGGCCGCTCGGCGAGCTGTCCACTCGTCTCGAGCTGCCGCTGCTGAGCCCCTTCCTCTTCGGGCTCGTCGGGGCGGTGGCCCCGTGCCAGCTCACCACCAACGCCTCCGCGATGGCGTATCTCTCCCGCGAGGGGCCGCGGGGCAAGGCGGTGGCCGAGGCCGGGGCCTTCGTGGTCGGCAAGGCGCTCATCTACACCGTTCTCGGCGGCCTGGCCCTCGTCGTGGGAGCGGAGCTGCAGCGCGCGGCCGTCCCCCTCGCGGTGATCGCCCGGAAAGCCCTGGGCCCGATGCTGCTGCTGATCGGGCTGTCACTCCTCGGCGTCTGGCGGCTCCGGGGCGGGTTCGGAGCCCGTCTCGCGGCGCGGCTCGGGGCCCATGCGCCGCGCCCGGGCCTTGCCCGGGCCTTTCTCCTGGGCGGGGCCTTCGCCGTGGCCTTCTGCCCCACGCTCTTCTGGCTCTTCTTCGGGCTCACCGTCCCGCTCAGTCTCCAGAGTCCCGTGGGCTTCGCCTTCCCCGCACTCTTCGCCGCGGGCACGAGCGTGCCGGTGCTCCTGCTGGGCGGCATCCTCGCCGCGGGCGCCTCCCCCGGAATGGATCGCGTGACTCTCGGACGGACGGGCGTCGTGCTCACGCGGCTGGCCGGGGCGATCTTCATCATCGCCGGGCTGAACGACACGCTGACCTACTGGGCGCTCTGAGGAGTCCGCCATGACCGTCACCATCGGCTCCCTCGCCATCCTGCTCGCCCTGGCCCTGGCTGTCGCGGGCGCCCTCGCGCCGGTCGTCGCCGGCGGGCGCGACAGGCCGTGGCTCCCGGTCGTGGGCAGCCTCTCCATCGCGGGCCAGCTGGTGCTGGTGACCGTGGCGGGCATCGCCCTCGGCTACGCGCTGGTCACGGCCGACTTCAGCTTTCTGTACGTCGCCAACAACAGCTCGCGCCGCACCCCGCTCTATTACCGCGTGACGGGACTCTGGGCGGCGCTGGAAGGCTCGCTGCTCCTCTGGGAGTGGATGCTGGTGGCCTTCGCCGGGCTCGCCATCTGGTGGCACCGGGAGCGCCATCGTGAGCTGATGCCCTGGGTGGTGGCGGTCCTGTCCTCGGTCTCGGTCTTCTTCCTGGGGGTCCTCGCCTTCGCCTCGAGCCCCTTCGAGCGGCTCTGGCCGGTTCCGATGGACGGGCGGGGGCTGAACCCGCTCCTCGAGGACGCCGACATGTTCACCCACCCGCCACTCCTCTACGCGGGCTTCGTGGGACTCACGATCCCGTACGCCTTCGCGATGGCGGCGCTCATCACGGGGCGGCTCGATGAGGGGTGGATCGCCACCACTCGGAGGTGGATCGTCTCCGCCTGGGCCTTCCTCACGCTGGGAAACCTCTTCGGCGGGTGGTGGTCGTACCACGTGCTCGGCTGGGGCGGCTACTGGGCCTGGGACCCGGTCGAGAACGCGTCGTTCCTGCCGTGGCTGCCTGCCACCGCGCTCCTGCACTCGATCCAGATCCAGGAGCGGCGTGGCATGCTCAAGGTCTGGAACCTCTCGCTGATCATCGTGGCCTTCGCGCTGACGATCTTCGGGACTTTCCTCACGCGAAGCGGGGTGCTCTCCTCGGTCCACGCCTTCTCCGCGGGCCCGGTCGGGGGGCTCTTCCTGGGCTTCCTCGCCCTGGTGCTCCTGGGCTCCTTCGCCCTCGTCGCCCTCCGCGCCGACCGCCTCCGCTCCCAGCCCGAGATGGATTCCATGGTGAGCCGCGAGTCGGCCTTCCTCGTGACCAACGTCGTCCTGGCCGCGGTCACCTTCACCGTGTTCCTCGGGACCATCTTCCCGCTGGTGGCCGAGGCCCTGACCGGCGTCAAGCTCTCGGTGGGCGCCCCCTACTTCTCCCGCGTCACCGTCCCGCTCTTCCTCCTGCTGCTCTTCCTGATGGGGGTCGGCCCCCTCGTCGCCTGGCGGAAGGCGTCGCTCGACAACCTCAAGCGGAACTTCCTCTGGCCGGCGGCGCTGTCCGCCTTCGCCGCCGCGGGGCTTGCCGCGCTCGGCATCCGGGAGATGTGGCCGCTCCTGGCCGTCGCGCTGTCGATCTTCGTCGCCCTGACCATCGTCCTCGACACGGGGCGGGCCGTGCGGGCGCGGCAGGGCATCGCCGGGGAGGGGATGCTGGCCGCCCTCTGGGGCCTGTTGCGGCGGAACCCGCGGCGGTACGGCGGGTTCGTCGTACATCTCGGCGTGGTCCTCCTCGTCCTCGGGATCACCGGATCGATGAACTTCAGCCAGGAGAAGGAAGCCACGCTGGCTCCGGGCGAGAGCATGGGGCTGGGGCGCTTCACGGTTCGCTTCGAGGGGCTGCGGGCGAGCGAGCGGCCGAGCCACTCGCGGGTGGAGGCGGCCTTCAGGGTATTCAACGATCGGCACGACCTCGGCCTGCTGAGCCCAGCGCTAAAGTTCTTCCCGGGCCGGGACTCGCCCATCGGGCGTGCTGTCCTCAGGATGGGCTGGAAGGAAGACCTCTACGTGATCCTCTCGGGGTTCAGCGAGATCAAGGCCGGCCAGGCCACGGTCAAGGTGCTGGTGCGTCCGCTGGTGGTCTGGATCTGGGTGGGCGGGGCCGTGATCATCGCGGGGGTCCTCCTGGCTCTCTTCCCCCTCAGGCTCAGGCCCGCTCAGACGTGAGGGGGCGATGAGGCCCTGGGCGCGGCTCCTCATCGTCTTCGGCGTCGTGACGCCGCTCGTGGGCTTCCTCGCCTACGGCTTCACCCGCGACCCGCGCGAGATCCCCTCGCCGCTCATCGGCCGCCCGGCGCCGCCGTTCACGCTCCCCCTCATGGACGGCGGGGAGATGAAGCTGGAGGACCTCCGCGGCAAGGTGGTGTTCCTCAACTTCTGGGCCTCGTGGTGCCCGCCCTGCCGGGCGGAGGCGCGACTCCTCGAAGCCTCCTGGCGGCGTCACCGCGGCGAGGATGTGGTCTTCCTGGGAATCAACATGCAGGACCGCGAGGAACCGGCCCGGGCCTTCCTGCGGGAGTTCGACATCACCTACTCAAACGGTATCGACGCGGGGAACCGGATCGCCATCGACTACGGAATCTGGGGCATCCCCGAGACCTTCTTCATCGACCGGAACGGGCGGATCAGCTACAAGCATATCGGGGCGCTCGACGCCGAGATCATCCACGCCAAGCTCGAGGAAGCCCGGCAGGGAGTGGTGAGCCGGCGGGAGGGAAAGGGTGACTACCGCTCGATCCAGTAGGGCCCGGACGGGCCGGTTGCTGGCCGCGCTCGTCGGATCGCTGCTCCTCGCGACCGCGGCCGGCGCGAAGGAGGACCTCGACGCCAGGGTGCGCGAGATCGCCGCCGGACTGCGCTGCCCCGTGTGCCAGAACCTGTCGGTGACCGAATCGCCCTCCGAGATGGCCCGGGAGATGAGGGCCCTGATCGCGGATCAGCTCGCGGCCGGGAACAGCCCCGACGAGATCCGGGCCTACTTCGTCTCGAAGTACGGCGAGTGGATCCTGCTCTCGCCGACGGCGCGCGGATTCGGTCTGCTGCTCTGGGTGCTCCCCGGGCTCGGCGCGGTCATGGGGCTCGGTGGGGCCGCGTGGGTCCTGAGACGGTGGGCGCGCCGCGGGGCGGCGCCGCCGGCGCCGGTGGATGCTGCGGCTCTCGCCCGCGTGCGTGCCCTGGTCCACGAGGCGCCCTCGGCGCTGCCGCCCGAGGGGGCGCGGCTCGTCGAGGGGCTGCGGGAGCTCGAGTTCGACCACCGCGCGGGGGCACTGTCCGCTCATGACTACGAGGAGCTACGCACGCTCTACGAGACCCGGGCTGCCCTGGCGCTGGCCTCGCTGACGGAGCCACCGCGGGGCGCCCCGGCCGAAGGGGCCACGGAGGCTCCCCGTGCGGAGCGCGCACCGGGGGCTCCAGCCTTTCGGGCCTGGCGCTGGGTGGCCGCAGCGCTCTTCCTCGTGGGGTTCGGCTCGGCGATCGGATTCTTCCTTCCCCAGGCGGTGCGCTTGCGGGACGGAGGTTCGATCACCGGGGGGTTCCTCACCGGAACCGGGAACGCGGCGCTTCCCGTGGAGTCGCGAGATCTGCCGGCCTTGCTCGAGCAGGGTCGGCGGGCCATGGACGCACAGGACCTCGGACGCGCCTTGCGCCTCTTCCAGCGTGCGTTGGAGGTCGATCCTGAGCACCCAGCCGCTCGCGCCTATCTCGGCCTCATCCTGCTCCGCGGGGGGCATCCCGACAGGGCCCTCACTGAATTCGACCGAGCGCTGTCGCGGGAGCCGAAATCGGCTCAGGCGCTCTGGGGGAAGGGGCTGGTCCTCTCCGAGACCCCGGGGAAGACCGGCGAGGCGATCCGGACATGGGAGGCCCTTCTGGCCCAGGACCTCTCGCGCGAAGACCGGGATCATGTGGGCTCGGTCCTCGCGCGGGCGCGGCAGCGTCTGGAGCAGGAGGCCAAGCCGGCGCAGAAGGTGTCCCGGTGACGCCCGCATTGCCGTCCACTCCGCCGGTCGACACAGCTGTCGACGCCCTCGACAATTCCGACGAATGGCTGGATCCAGCGTTCCGGGCCGCGTCGGCAAGCGCCTGAAAAGACGGGGCTCGAGCCGGGCGTGCGGGTGGCACGGGCCATGCTCCTGCAGGGAAGCAGAAGCTCAGTCGTCAGACCGACCCAGAGGAGGGGAAAGATGAAGCGGACTCTGAGCGTTGCACTCGCGGCAGGTGTGGTGGCGCTGCTCGCCGGCGCGGCCCTGGCACAGATGGGCGGCGGGCCGGCGGGCGGCGGCATGGGGCCCGGCATGATGGGCGGCGGCATGGGCCGGGGCATGATGGGCGGCGGCATGATGGGCCCGGGCATGATGGGCGGCGGCACGATGGGGCCCGGCATGATGGGGGGCGCCGCCGGACAGTCCGGCTGCCCCGGCGCCGCCGCCGCGGGCAACCAGGCGGCCCAGATTACGGAGGACAAGGCGAAGGAGCTGGCCCAGCAGTACGCGGATTCCTATCTGAAGGGCTTCACGGTGGAGCGGGTCCTGCCGTTCACCGGCGGCCACGGCACGATGTACTCCGTGGAGCTGAAGGGCCCGGACGGACAGTTCCGCACGTTCCACATCAACCCCTGGGGGAACGTGATGCCGTTCGGCGGTCCGCAGCCCCGTAGCGGGTAGACAGAACCGTCCCGGCACGATCCCCGGGGACGTCGGGTCCCCGGGGATCGCCTCTCTGCCCGAGCCCGATTCTCCTGTTCGAATCCGCTGACAGGAAGTCGGGCCCGGTCGTCTCCTTCCACCCGCTTTGCCACTTTGTCGGACTCCGCCCTCGCTCTCCCCGGGCGCGCGACGCAACCCCGCACCACTGAGCGAGTTCGCACGTGGGACCCCTGGCACCCGCCTTGCTCCACCCATGGCCAGGAGGGCATGCCATGGAGGAGTTCCTGAGGAGCTACGGCGTCTGGATCTTGCTCCTGGGCGTTTTCGTGGCGATGCACCGCTTCGGGATGGGCTGCGGGGGCGGCCACTCCCGTCAGCGCGATGCCGAGGAGGAGCCGGGCAAGCCGACGGAGGAGAAGAAGCGCCCCGCGGAATCCGGCCGTTCGGGAGGATGCCACTGAGGCCGCCGGAGGTGGAGCTTGACACGCCGGACTTGGCCCGGCTCGTCCCGCCCTCGCGGCGACCGGGGCGGCGGGGCGGAGGCCTCTCGGGGACGCGACGAGGGCACGCCGCGATGAAGGCCGTGGGTCGGCGGATCGGTGGGTGGGGCGCGCTCGGCCACCCCCGGATCTCCCTCGCCGCGGCGCCTGGCGCCTTCGACGGCGCACCCTGACGCGGAGGCGGATGGCATGTACCCCGTGCTCCTCGAGATGGGCGGCTTCAGCCTCCACAGCTACGGCGTGCTCGTCGCCGCCGCTCTGCTCATGGCCATCTGGGTCGGGAGCCTGGAGGCGCGGCGCAGGGGGCTCCCTCGCGATGCGGTCAGTGACCTGGCGCTCCCGGTGATCGTGGCCGGCCTCGCCGGCGGCCGGCTGGCCTACGTGCTCGGGTGGGAGCCAGATCTGCTCTGGCGTGATCCTCTCGGCGTCCTCGCCGTCTGGCGTGGAGGGCTGGCCCTGCACGGCGGGCTTCTGGCTGGCCTCGCCGCCGGGGTCTGGTACGCGCGGGCGCGCCGGCTGAGCGTCTGGCGCATCGGCGACACGCTGGCCCCCGCGCTCATCCTGGGCCAGGGGATAGGGCGGCTCGGCTGCTTCCTCAGCGGGGACTCGTACGGGCGGCCGAGCACGCTGCCTTGGGCCGTCACCTTCACCGACGCCCACGCGCTGGCCCCGCAGGGCGTGCCGCTTCATCCGGTGCAGCTCTACGAGCTCGGTCTCGACCTTGCCCTCTTCGCGGCCCTCTGGGCCCTCCGGAAGCGGACGACATTCGATGGCCAGCTCTTTCTGCTGTACCTGGGGGGCTACGGGGCGATCCGTCTCGTCACGGAGGCCTTCAGGGGAGATCGCGTGGACCTCGGGTTGGGGCTGTCCCTGCTCCAGGGCGCGAGCCTCGCATTCCTCGCCGCCGCCCTCGTCGCCTATGCCTGGAGACGGACCACCCGGCGGGCGTGACATGAAGCACATCGCGGCGCGGCGCATGGGCGGGCTGGCCCCGATGTGGGTCGCCGGTCTGGTCTGGCTCTGCAGCCTCCCGCTCATCTCCTGGCTGCTCGTCCCGCGGGTAGGGCTGGGGCCGGCCGCGGCCACCGCCCTGGGACTTCTCGTGCTCGTCGGTGGACTCTGCTGGGGGCTGTGCACGAGGGGCGATGCCCCGACGGGCTCCCCACCCAGCCGGATCAGCGGGGGCCGGTGACGCAGGAGCAAGGAAGGAGGATGGTGGCCTGGGCGGGCGCGGGCAACCCGATGGGGCGGAGGCGCTGGTGACCTCGTCCTTCCCGCCGGCGGACGCCGTGAAGAGCCCGGCGATGCCGGTGGGGCCGTCGCTTCCGTGGATTCCACTCGGGGCCGGGGTGGCGGGGGTCCTCGGCATCTACGCGCCGGTCGTGCCCGCCATGGTCGCGGAGTGGGCGGCGTTTCCGAACCTCTCCCACGGCTTCGCGATCCCCTTCATCGCGGCGTACCTGATCTGGGCTCGCAGGGAGCGGATCGCGCGGGAGGCCCTGGGGTCCTCTCCGCTCGGGCTCCCTCTCGTGGTGCTCGGGCTCGCCGCCCTCGCGCTCGGGTCCCTGGGCGGCGAGCCGTTCCTCGCTCGAGTGTCGCTGCCCGTCATGCTGCTGGGGACGGTGCTCTTCCTGGCCGGCGCCCGCGTCGCCCGGCATGTCTGGGCAGGAATCGGGTTCCTGCTCTTCATGATCCCCCTCCCCTATCTCATGCTGAAGAGCCTCACCTATCAGTTCCAGCTCGTCGACGCAGGGGCGAGTGCCCGAGCGCTCTCATGGCTCGGCGTGCCCGTGTTTCAGGAGGGGGTGTTTCTGCACCTTCCCGGCATCACCCTCGAGGTCGCCTCGGTGTGTAGCAGCGTGCCGGCCATCGCGGCCCTGACGGCCCTGGGCGCCGCCTATGGGCAGATGCACCCGCGTCCGACGTGGCTCCGGGCCACTCTCATCGTTGCGGCGGCTCCCTTGGGGTTTCTTTCCAATATCGTCCGCATCACCCTCACCGCGGTGAGCGTCTACTACTTCGGTCCCGTGGCCCTGGACAACGTGATTCACAAGTTCAACGGCACCACCGTGTTTCTCATGACGGTGGTATTGCTGGTCGCGCTGGACGCCGTGATGCTTCGCCTCGCGACGAGGCACCGGCCTCGGTGAGCCTCCGTGGACGTCTCGCAATCCTCCTCGGCCTGATCGGCGCCACCGCCGTGGCGATCGGTGTGGCTCCCGGGGTGCGCGAGGGGCAGTGGGGCGCGGGGCTCGATGCGCTGCCCACG
>MGBV01000172.1:18329-18455 GCA_001788415.1 Candidatus Rokubacteria bacterium GWC2_70_16
TCCGAACGAGAAGGCGGCTGTTCGGCGGACCTACCGGCGCGCGGGCCAGGTCCTCTGGGTCTCGGTCGCACTCTTCGCGCGCGAGGACGATCCGAAGCGGCGGGGCTCCATCGACCGCATCTTCCC
>MGBV01000173.1:135-601 GCA_001788415.1 Candidatus Rokubacteria bacterium GWC2_70_16
TCGCGGTGCGCCGCTCCTGGAGCCGTGTCTTCAGCATCCGGACGACGTCGGCGGTGCGCGTGTCCTTGGCCCGGATCGCCTGCGTGAGCGTGTCGCTGAGCGTCTGCTCGAGGCCCATGGTCTTCTCCGTCCCCGGCGGGGTATGATGCTCCCACTCTAGCGCCACCACCGCCGAAAGGAGAAGCCTGCCGTGGACGCCGCCGAGCTCTGCTGGACCCCCGCGACCGAGCTCGCGAGGCTGATCCGCGCCCGGAAGCTCTCACCCGTCGAGCTGACGCGGGCGGTGCTGGCGCGGCTCGAGCGCCTGAACCCCGCGCTCAACGCGTTCTGCACGGTCACGGCGGACCTGGCGCTCGCCGAGGCGCGCGACGCCGAGCTGGCGGTGATGCACGGCGCGCCGCTCGGCCCGCTCCACGGCATCCCGTACTCGATCAAGGACCTCAACCTGACGAAGGGCATCCGCACC
>MGBV01000173.1:629-13492 GCA_001788415.1 Candidatus Rokubacteria bacterium GWC2_70_16
GCGTGCCCGACGTGGACCCGCCGTTCGTGCGCCGGCTCCGCGAGGCGGGCGGGATCATGCTCGGCAAGACCACGACCCCGGAGTTCGGCTGGAAGGGGATCGGCGACAGCCCGCTCACCGGCATCACCCGCAACCCCTGGAACCCGGCGCTGACGACGGGCGGCTCGAGCGCGGGCGCGGGCGCGGCGGCCGCCGCCGGGATCGGCCCGCTGCATCAGGGCTCCGACGGCGCGGGCTCCATCCGCATCCCGTCGGGCTTCTGCGGGATCTACGGCCTCAAGCCCTCGTTCGGGCGCGTGCCCACGTGGCCGGTCTCGAACACCGACTACGCCTCCCACGTCGGCCCGATGACCCGCACCGTCGCCGACGCGGCGCTGATGCTCTCCGTGATGGCCGGGCCCGACGAGTGGGACCGGACCTCGCTCGAGGCGCCGCCCGCGGACTACGTGGGCCAGCTCGACGCCGGGATCAAGGGGCTGCGCGTCGCGTGGAGCCCCGACCTCGGCGGCCTGCGCGTCGACCCGGAGGTGGCGGCGCTCGCGCGCGGGGCGGCGCGCGCCTTCGAGGGCCTCGGCTGCGCGGTCGAGGAGGTGCAGCCGGGCTTCGCCGACTCGCACGAGCTGATCCGCCTGCTCTGGAGCACCCACGAGGCGGGCAACTACGCGCAGTACCTGCCCGCGTGGCGCGAGCGCATGGACCCGGGGTTCGTCGCGTGCATCGAGGACGGCCTGCGCGTGAGCCTGGCCGCGTACATCGAGGCCCGCGGCGAGAAGCTCGCGTACTGGGACAGCGTGCGCCCGCTCTTCGAGCGCTACGACCTCCTGCTGACGCCGACGCTCTCCGTCGCCGCGTTCCCGGTGGGGCGGATCAACCCCGAGCACTGGCCGCAGCACGCGTGGGACTGGATCGCGTGGGCCTCGTTCAGCTATCCGTTCAACTTCACCGGCCAGCCCGCGGCGACGGTGCCCGCCGGGTTCACACCGGCCGGGCTCCCCGTCGGGCTCCAGATCGTCGGCCGGCGCTTCGCCGACCTGACCGTGCTCCAGGCCTCGGCCGCGTACGAGCGGGCGCGGCCGTGGGCCGCGAAGCGTCCGACGCTCGACTAGCCTCGCCTCCAGACGAGAGAGGACGACCATGACGTTCGGCTACCGGCGCAGCTACCGCGGCAGGATCCGGGCCGTGCTGCTCGACTGGGCGGGCACCACGATGGACTTCGGCTGCATGGCGCCCGCCGTCGTGTTCGTGAAGGTCTTCGAGCGCGCGGGCGTGCCGATCACGATGGACGAGGCGCGCGCGCCGATGGGCGCCCACAAGCGCGTGCACATCCAGAAGCTCACCGAGCAAGACGCCGTCCGCGCGCGCTGGCAGGCGCGCCACGGCCGGCCGCCGGGCGAGGCCGACGTGGACCGGATGTTCGCCGACTTCGTCCCGCTCCAGCTCGAGTGCCTGTCCGAGTACTCGACGCTCATCCCCGGCACGCTCGAGGTCGTGGGGGCGCTCCGCGCGCGCGACGTCAAGCTCGGCTCCACGACGGGCTACCTGCGCGAGATGATGGCGATCAACCTGGCCGACGCCAAGGCGCAGGGCTACGAGCCCGACGCGACCGTGTGCGCCTCGGACGTCCCGGCCGGCCGCCCGTACCCGTACATGTGCCTGCAGAACATGCTCGACCTGCGCGTGTGGCCCGTGGAGGCGTGCGTGAAGGTGGACGACACGCTGCCCGGGATCGAGGAGGGCCTGAACGCCGGCATGTGGACGGTCGGCCTCGCGGTCAGCGGCAACGAGGTGGGGCTACCGCTCGCCGCGTGGCAGGCGCTCCCGCCCGCCGAGCAGCAGGCGCGGCGCGAGCGCGCGTATGGGCGCCTGCGCATGGGCGGCGCGCACTACGTCGTGGACACGATCGCCGACTTGCTCCCGTGCCTCGACGACGTCGACGCGCGCCTGGCGCGCGGCGAGAAGCCCTGATCGGCTACCATCACTCCATGGCTCGCCGCGGCGTCGAGACGGGGTTCATCCTGGACCGCCAGTGGCACTGGCTGCGAGGGGAGATGGAGCGCACGAAACGGCCCGCGCTCCTGCTCGCCGCGCGTCTCCTGAACGAGGCGGCCGTGCCGTACGCCATCATCGATGGGGTCGCCCTCCAGGTCCACCAGCCGGAGCCCCGAACCACACCGGACATCGACCTGGCCGTCCCGGCGCTCGACCAGATCCCACGCGCCCGCCTCGAAGGAGCGGGCCTCCGGCTCACCGGCCGCTTCGCCCACTCCGAGAACTGGATCGGACCCGAGGAGACGCCGGTCCAGTTCACCGACGATCGCGCGCTCTCGCACGCCATCGCGCGCGCCGAGGAGATCGAGGTGGAGGGCACGCGCCTGCGTGTGATCCGACGCGCCGACCTGCTGCACGAGAAGCTGCGCTCCGGCTCCGATCCGGCGCGCCGGCGCTCGAAGCGGCTCCAGGACTTCGCCGACGCCCAGGCCCTGCTGGAAGCCGATCCTGGCCTGGCCGCGGAGCTGACCCCGGAGGAACGCGCGCTCCTCGACCGGCTCCCCCGGTAGGCGGGCCCCCCCCTGCGCCCTGAGGGGGCGCGATCCCTGTCGCCTATCGGTGCCTGTTCGTGGCAAGATCGAGCACCGTGGCACGCAACGCCCAGGTCATCCGCCAGTGGCACCTCCTGCGGCGCCTGGAAGGCTCGACGGGGCTGACGCTGCAGGAGCTTGCCGACGGACTGCCCGACGACTCCCCCAAGCATCTCCGCACCCTGCGCCGGGATCTTGATGCGCTGGAGAGCGTCGGCGTCCCGCTGCTGACCGAGCGCGTCAACGGTCAGACCCGCTGGAAGCTCCTCGACGGCTTCCGGCGGCTGCCGGCGCTCGGGTTCGCCCCGTCGGAGCTGATGGCGCTCGTGTTCAGCCGCGACCTGCTCCGCCCCCTCCAGGGCACGCACATCCATGCGGCGCTCGACTCCGCGCTCACCAAGGCGTCGGCCGCGCTTCCGCCGGCCGGCCTCGATTTCGTCCGCCAGATGCGCGAGTTCCTCTCGGTCCGGTTCGGCCCGCACAAGACCTACCGCGCGCACCGCGACGTGATCGATCGCGCCAGCCGCGCGATCGCCGACCGGCGGACCGTGCAGATCCGCTACCTCTCCGCGTCCAGCGGCAAGACCGGTCGCCGCGAGGTCGATCCCTATCACCTCTGGTATGCGGCGGGCGGGCTCTACCTGATCGGCCACTGCCATCGCCGGCGGGACGTGCGCATGTTCGCGGTCGAGCGAATTCGCTCCCTCACGATCACGGACCACGCGTACCAGCTCCCGCTCGGATTCGAAGTCGAGGCGTACGTGCAGGACGCGCTCGTGGTGATGCGGGGCCGGCAGATCGCCGTTGAGCTGGTGTTCGACCGGCCCACCGCCGCCTGGGCGCGGGACCGCGTCTGGCACCCGAGCCAGCAGATCGCACCGCTCCGGGGCGGCCGGCTGCGGATGACGCTTCGCGTCGCCGACACCCGGGAGCTGGTCGGGTGGATCCTGAGCTTCGGCCGGGGCGTGAGGGTGGTCCGGCCGGCCGAGCTGAGGGACAGGGTGCGGGAGGAGGCCAGAAAAATCGCCGGGCGGGAGTGACCTGATCTGTCACACGCGGGGGGTAAGCTGCCGGCAACTGACTGAGAGGGGGATCCCGACACATCGACGGACATTGGGCAATCATTCGTGTCGACGAAGGAGATTCTCACGAGGAGCACCTTGTCTAGGGCCATGCGACGACCAGATACCATCACACAACTTCAGGCTGACGCCCGTATCTACGGTCGGTGTCCAAGCTGTGACGAGGACTTCCCGCTGAAGCGGGCGCTCCTCTTCTATGCGGACGCGCCGCTTCCGGACTCGGCACGGAAACGGCTCGAGGCGCGCCGAGCAGACCTTAAGGCTCGCGCGATAGCGCTTCGCGCGGGCCGCCGCAGTGCGCGAGAAGGCGCGATGCAGAAGGCGATCGATGTGAACGTCGGCAAGATTCTCGAGAGGGTCGCGCCGGTGTGCGACGGGTTCGGGAGCGTCCCACGCGACTGCCGTCCGCTGTTCGATCCGATCGACTACGTCGTCTTCAACGGGCTCTCGGCGCACGGCGAAGTGAAGTCCATCACGTTCCTCGACGTGAAGACGGGCGGCGGCGCACTGAACCGGCGACAGCGACAGATCCGGGCGGTCGTCGAGGCCGGGAAAGTCGAGTGGCAGGAGTATTCCATCGAGGCCCGGCCGTGAAGTCGGCGCTCGTCGCGACGTTTCAGGACTTCCGGCGCATTCTCGGCGTGTGCCCGTGCTGCGGCGAAGTCTTCCGCCTGACCGATCTCATGATCGCGTACCGAGCCAAGCCGGCCGTCACGTGGTTGGACAGTCTCGAGGCGGACGAGGGCCGCCAGCAACGGGTCGAGGACAGGTTCGCCGAGGACGAACAGCGGATCCGCGAGCTGGCGAAGGAGCGCGGCCGGCGGGCCCTGCCGCGCTTGTTGCGCGAGGCCGAGCCGCTCTTCGATCCGGTCGATTACATCGTCTTCGACGGAATGAATGCCTCGCCGGCTGTGACACGCATCGTTCTTTTCGACGGCCCGGCGCTCGGCCACGCGCGGGAGCGCGTCCAGCGCTCGATCCAGCGCGCCCTCGAGGCAGGCAATTGCGAGTGGAAGACCGTGCGGATGGGGAAGGACGGCCGGATTCAGCCGGAGCGCGGGCGGTGACCGTGATGACACGCGAGAGAGCCGACGGGGCTAGCAGATTCCGGAGCTTCTTCTGCGACGCAACCGGCTTTGCGCCGTACGAATGGCAGGTCAAGGTCGCGATCGAGGGGTTGCCCGGCGTCCTCGCTGTTCCAACGGGGCTCGGCAAGACGGAGGGCGTGGCGCTCGCGTGGGCGTGGCGGCGCGCCGGCGGCGCCGATGAGCCGCGTCACCTTGTCTACTGTCTCCCGATGCGGACGCTCGTCAGGCAGACTGTTGAACGCCTCGACCAGTACTTCGAGGCGCTGAAGCAGAAGCGCTCGCTCGAGGTCTCCGTCTACCAGCTGATGGGCGGTGCGGTCGACGAGGGATGGGCACGCTGGCCCGACAAGCCGTGGGTCCTCGTCGGGACGCAGGACCAGCTCCTGTCGCGCGCGCTGAACCGCGGCTACGCGATGAGCCGGTTCGAGTGGCCGGTGCACTTCGGCTTGCTCAACAATGACTGCCGCTGGGCGATCGACGAAGTGCAGCTCATGGGCCCTGGCCTCTGGGCGACCGCGCAGCTCGACTGGATGCGCCAGAAGCGCTTCCCGTGCGTGAAGCCGTGCCGCACGACCTGGATGAGCGCCACGGTCGGCCCGGGCTTCCTTGCAACAACCGATCGCACGCGGGACGGGTTCGGCGTCATGTCTGCGATCGCCCTGCCTATCGACAGCGATCCGCATCCGGAGATGAAGTTGCGGCGTGCTGCCAAGCGAACTGTGGAATGGTTCACAAATGGGAATGATGTAGCCTCCGAAGTGAAACAGAAGCATCAGCGGGGGACGCTGTCGCTCGTGGTCTGCAACACGGTCGACACAGCGCGCAAGGTGTTCTCCGCGCTGCCCGATTCCCAGCCCAAGGTTCTCCTCACGTCTCGCTTTCGGCGTCAGGACCGAGACGAGCATGAGCGACGGTTGCTTGAGTTCGAGGCGAAGAGGCGAGCGGAGGAGAGGAAGCGTGACAGCGAGGGCAGGTTAGAGGACCGGGGCAAGCCGATCCCCGACGACGACGGCCTCGTCTGCGTGAGCACCCAGGTCGTGGAAGCGGGGGTCGATATCTCCGCCTACCAGCTCTGGTCGGAGCTTGCGCCCTGGCCCTCGGTGATCCAGCGGCTCGGCCGACTGAACCGCGATGGTCGAAACAACGAAGCGAAGGCGTGGTTCTGGGAGACGCCGGAACGGGATGGCGGCAAGAAGGCACAGGAGCGGATCGGACCCTACGACGCCGAGGACGTCGAACGAGCGAAGAAGCTTCTCGATGCGTTGATTCTCCTGTCCGACAAGCCCTTTGCCGAGGCGATCAAGGACCTCGAGCAACAACACGCCGGGGACGCGGAGAAGGCACTCCAGCCGAAGCTAGCACCCATGCCGCGCGCCCTGGACGTGCACGGCCTGTTCTCGACAGAGCGCGACGTGCACGGCGGCTTCACGGACGTGAGCGCGTACGTGCGCGGAACAGGTCCCGACGCCGACCTCACTGTCTTCTGGCGCGACTGGCGAGGCACGGCTCCTCCTCGCGGCGACGATCTCGACGGTCCACCTCTCGATGTGCAGAACGAAGGATGCGCGGTCCCGTTCTTCCATCTCCGCGACGCTCTCAAGGCACGGCGCGCGGTTGCGCGGACGTGGAATGACGAGGACGACGCATGGGAACACGTCGCGCCGAGAGACCTTTGTCCCGGAATGGTCATCATGCTCCATCGCGACGTCGGCGGTTACGACGCCCGCCTGGGGTGGACCGGCGAGAAGGACGACGTACTCGGCGACGTGCCCCGCGTGGGCCGCGGTCGCGCGCTGCGCGACGACGAGCGGACCGAGGCTGGCTACTGGGCATCGCTCGACACGCACCTTGCCGATGCAAGATCCGAGGCCGGAAGACTGTGCGCCGCGTTGGGACTCGACGACGAGGACCAGATGTTCCCCCGCATTCGCACCGCGATCATCGAAGGGGCGGCGCTGCACGACCTCGGCAAGGCGCACCCGCAGTGGCAGCAAGCTCTTCCCGCCGTTTCGGCGCTGCCCGGCGGGCCCTGGGCGAAGTGCCCCCGCGTGCTCGCCGTGGACGTGAGGGCGGGCGATGCGGAGAGCGTCCGCGCAGAAGTCTCCAAGCGCCTCGACGGCGCGTTGGCGCTGCCGGACGAGACGCGCCGGCCCGGGCGTGAGGAACGCGTGCGCCTCCGATGGGCCGTGGCCGAGAAGCTGAAACGCCAAACGATCGAGGGGTTGAAGGGGATCGGTGGGGTGCGATGGGCGGGTCACGTTCCGTTCCGTCCGAGGATGCGACACGAGGCCGCTTCTGCGCTCGCGATGTGGCGGCGCTACCGCGAAGGAGGCGCGCCGTACCCGGCGCTCGCGGTGTATCTGGCGGCTGCGCACCACGGCAAGGTCCGCACGGTCCTGCGCGCCACGACCGACAGGGGCGACGACGTGTTCGGCGTGCACCGCGACTCCGATGCGCTCGACCTGTCCGCCGGCCGCTGGCCGCTCGATTTCTCCGTGGCGAAGGACGGCGCGGAAGGCGAGTGGCGCGAGAACGGCTTCGTCTTGACCGGCCATGGATGGACGGGGCTCGTCGCCGATCTGCTCGGCCCGTGGCGCGCTGACGACGAGACCGAAGTCGGCGTCCTGCCGCAACGAGAGCCCCGGCGGCTTGGGCCCTTCGTCCTCGCGTACCTTGAGGCGCTCGTGCGGGTCGCCGACTGGCGCGCGAGCGAGCGACCCTCGGCAAGCATCAAGCCCGAGGAGGTGTCGCGTGGCCGATAGCTCCGGGCGACTTCCCGCATTGGCCATCCCGGGCCTTCCGCCGGACAATCCCGGGGACTACCTCGCGTCGCTTGGACTCTTGCGCTCGCTCGCGCGCAAGTGGCCGAGCGTACGCATCGCCTGGCGCGAGGACATTCTCCACGTCGTCGGCGGTCCGATCGACATGGACGAGCTTCTGGACGCATTCGCTGACATCGCCGCGAAGCGGGCGTGGACGCCCTACGAGCGCGGCTGGGCCGAGGATCAGAAGAGAAGCACCAGGGCAAAATCAGGTGCCCCTCTGGCTATGTGGCAGGCCGCAGCCAACGAGAATGTGCTGGAGCTGTTCAACGCCCATGCAGTGCCCGCCGCCCGCGTGAGCTTCAATCCCCTGCTCGGCAGCGGCGGAAATGCGGGGAAGCGAGCCTTCTCTGATGGGTGGAAGAAAGCGACCGACGCCCTGGCGCCTATAGCCTCAGCCACGCCGAAGAAGGGCAAGGAGACGAATGCGAATGTGCCCGACCCGAGGAAGGAGCTCGATGCGCTGCTGCGAGGGGAGCCGACGACCTGGCTGCTGGAAAACCTGAACGCCGCCTCCTGGTTCAGCGACGCGAACAAGCTTTTCAACAGCGGGCAGTCACCGTTTCGAGAAGGTCGGCTCTCACCTTGGGCCATGGCGCTGGCGTGCGAAGGACTCGCGCTCTTGGCCGGCGGTGCCTCGCGGCGGCTCGGCACGCGGGCGCGCGCGGTCGGTGCTTTCCCGTTCGTCACGCGCGCCGCAGCGCCCGATGCGGCCGGCGAAGCGGGGCGGGATCTTGCCGAGCTGTGGGCGCCGCTCTGGGACCGCCCGATGACGCTCCCCGAAACGCGGGCGCTCTTCTTGCGGGGGCGCGCCGAGGTTCGGGGACGTGGGGTGCTCACGCCGAGCGCGTTCGCCACCGCGATCGTGCGCCGCGGCGTCGATGCGGGGATCACCGAGTTCCGGCGGTTCGTCCTTGGACGCACGACGAGCGCGAACACGTTCGAGCCGCGGTTCGACGGTACCCTCCGCCTGCGCGCCGCCCCTGCCGTACCGTCGCCTTCGTCGAGCCCGGAGGGCACTGCGGCATCGACGGCGCTCGAGCGGGCGCTTGGTCTCGTCGATCACCTGCCGAGAGATCGGAAGATAGGCCAGCGCTGGAGATTCGTGGGGCTGCGGGGTCCCATCGAGAGGGCCATGCTGCAACTCGCGGCGGAGCCCGGAGATCCCGGAGCGGCGTGTGGTCTGCTCGATGCGGTAGTCGCCGTGCTCGACCGCGTGGATCGGAACCGGAGCTTCCGCGAACCGGGCATATCGTGGGAGCCGCTTCCTATCGAATGGTTACCGGCGCTCTTCGGAGGGGAGCCGCCCGCGGTCGAGGCCCGCCTGGCGCTCGCTCTCGTGTCGGGGTTTCCTGTGTCGCGGCCGTTCACGCTTTACCGCTTAGGGGTCGAAAAGAGGCGCGTCGGCTTCGAGCACCCCGCGCATTCGCCCGCGCGCTGCGTCTGGGGACCCGGGCCGCTTTCGCGTGTGCTCTCGTCCGTCGTTCAGCGTCGTGTGCTCGACTGGGAAGAATCCGCCAAGACCGGGAACAAGGAGCCATCGGCGCGATGCCTGATCCCCGCCTCGCTCGACGCCGTGAATGGTTGGCTGGAGGGAACGATCGACGAGACGCTGCTTTGGCGGTGGATCTCGAGGCTAGCGCTGTTTGACTGGAGGGTGATCGCGGCGCCTGTGATCGACGAACTCTCTCTGCGTGGCGCGAACACGCCGCCGGTGAGCGGGCCGCTTGCCCTCTTCGGCATGCTTCACCCGCTGTTCAATCTTCAGCCGGTGCTTCGGCCAAACCAGCCCCAGGCCGGAGACCTGCTCGATCCCGAGAGCGGCGCTCGGACACCGGCTATGGCGCGGGCGCTCGCTAGCCTCGTGCGGGCAGGCCAGATCGAGGCTGCGGTGCGCCTCGCGAGCAGTCGCTACGCAATGGCTGGTGCGCCCCTGGCGTGGACGGTGGGGCCGTGGCATATCGACGACCCCGAGCGGCTGCTCGCATCGGTGCTCTTTCCCATCGAGGACAGCGAACGTACGGTGCTCATCGAACGCTGGCTCCGGCCTCGGCGCCAGCAAGGAGGCGAAGCGCATGCCTGACAGCGAGAAGCAGAAGATCACCCCCGCCGATGCCCTGAGGGGCGACAGCCCGCTGGTTCTCGTCGCGAGGCTCGAGCCCGTGGGGGGCCTCGACCGCTTCCAGCCTGCCGGTTTCCCCGAGGTCGGGCACAGGATCTACCCGGCGCCGCGCGGAGATGGGCGCGTGGAGCAAGTCTGCATCGTCGACAGCGCGGCCAGCATGGCCAACCACTTAGAGTCGGTTTGCCTGCGCGGCCCGCACGATTACGAACTCGTCGAGGACCTACAGGGGATGCCGTACGTGCGATGCGTCACCGGTGGGCTCGATGGCGGAAGAGTCGCCACGCCAGAGGTCGTCGTCACGAGCCTCACCGAGGGACATCGGATTGCTTCGACGTACTTCCTCGAAGGGGTGAGAGATACATCCGCTGTAACCCGCGCGAACTCGCTCAGGGAGGACGCGAACAAGCTCAAGGAAGAAGCGAAAAAACTCAAGAACGATGACGGAAAGAAGAAGGAAGCGGAAGGCAAGAAGAAGGAAGCCGAGGCGAAGAAAATCGAACAGGAAGCGACGCTGCAGGCCGCGTTGATCAGAGAGTGTGGCATCGAGCTCGCGGGTAGCTCGAAGGCCCACCCGCCAACCGAAAAGTGGTGGAGCGTCTTCAAGACCATCTTCAAGTACGACCCGAACTCCCTTGTCCACGGCGTGCTCTTTCCGCAGTGGCAGATCAAGATCCAGCGTGTCCTGACTGCGCACCTCGAAGCGTTCGGCGCCAGCCGTGTTGACCGTTCGGGAGTGAAGTTCGATCGCCTCGGCAAGACGACGTCAGGGCAGCCCATCTTCGCGGTCGACGATGCCACGGCGCGCGAGATCCGGGCGACGTTCGTCCTCGACCTGTCCCTGGTGCGGTCGTTCGGCCGGCAGGACGGCGCCGGGGCGCTTGGCCTTACGGACAAGCAGGAGGAATTCGTGGTAGCGCTCGCCCTCTGGAAGATCCAGCAACTGCTGGCCGCTCCGTTCCGCTTCCGGTCCGGCTGCCATCTCCGTTGCGCGAGTCTCAAGAGTGGCGGACAGGAGGTCGAGATCGCCGTGAATATCAAGGATGCGATTAGAGACGCGGGGTTCACCACCGACCCGAGGATCACCGATGTCTGGTGGCCGCGGGAGGAACTCTATCGGGAAGGCAAGGAGGAAGAGGGTACGAAGACCGCGGGCGGCGGTGAAGACGACGGGAACGGGCAGGAAGACTGAGCCATGCAGATCGTCCTCCGTCAGGTCTTTCCACTCGGCCGCTTCCACGCGACCCCATGGAAGGTCAACCCCTTCGACGACCCGTACGGCGAATGGCCGCCAAGCCCCTGGAGGCTCGTCCGCGCGGTCGTCGGCCGCTGGCATCAGTGGGCACGAGAGGCGGTGCCGGCGCCTTCTCCGAAAGAGCTCGACCAGCTCATTCGTGCGCTGTGCACGAGCACGTACCGTTTCCACCTCCCGGCGCACGCGCAGAGAGGCAGCCCCCTGCGGCACTACTTCCCAGTAGAGTTCGGCTGGAACCCGAAGGCGAAAGAGAAGGCAGCCGTGCGCAGCTACAGCACGAGCCTCGCCCAGGACAACTACTGGTGTTTGCCGTGCGGCGAGGATGGGTCAGTCTGGTGGTTTCTCGAAGGTGAGGACTGGTCGGATGAGCTGGTCGACGTGCTCGATCATTGCCTCGAGCGTGTGACGTACTTTGGGCGTGCCGAGGCGTTCACCAGCATTCGACGTGCTGCCGAACAGGCGCCACAGCCGAATTGCACGCTCGCCGATTCCCGAACGCCGGGCTCGGTGCCCGTGCTCCTTCCATCTCCGCATGCCACGCGCGCTGACGTGGAGCGCGTGACCGGCGACCCGGGAGCGGTCAAGCGGTCCGTTCCTCCCGGGTCATGCGTGCGCTACGCTGTTCGGCCACCCCGTCCTCGGGCGCGTGAGAACGCCAACGTGCCGTCGCTCCGGACCGACCGCCGGCTGCTTCAATTTGCCGTCGGATGGAACGTGGCGCCCGACCCGCGAGCCGTCGTGCGGTTGACGGCGAGGTTCCGAGGTGCGGTGCTCAAGGAACTGCTTCGAATCAAGACAGGCGACCCTGCTTCGACCTGGAGCGGCGTCGGGCCCGCTGTTCGCGAGGCCATGGCCGACATGGTCGGGAAGGATACTCAGGGCAAGCCGCTCTCCGGCCATCGGCACGCGGAGTTTCTCGCCTGGTGCGAGGACGCGGTTCCTGTGCGCCTGCTGGTGTGGCGTGACGAGCGTCCCTTCGACGAGGACGAACAGACCGCTATCCTGCGCGCGGCGTCGCGGGAGCTCTCGTGGGCCGCGGCGGGCTTCGACGCTGATGCGTGGAAGGTGCGACTCGTTCCCCTTGACCGCGCTGTCCCGCCGCCGCCCGGCTTCGATCGCGCCGCAGCGCGCTGCTGGGAGTCGGTGACGCCGTACGTGCCTCCACGCCACCACCTGCGAAAGGGGAAGGAACGCGCTCGTGAGTCGCTCACCGCCCAGATCTGCCGGGAGCTTGTCATGCGTGGGATCGCAGCGGCCAACCAGGTCGAAGCCGAACCGATCGGCGACGCTGCGTGGGTGTCCGTGCATGTGCCGCGCACGGAAAAGCGCGCCTTTCTCGGGGACCGGCGCGGATACTGGATGCGCCTGATCTTTCGCGAGCCAGTCCGAGGTCCCCTCCGTCTCGGTCACTCGAGCAGCTTCGGCCTCGGCCTCTTCCGGCCGTCGATAGGCGATGCCCGACAAGGGCCTGAGATCGTGCCTCCGCAGACGGATTGATCACTTACCGGCCTGGTATGGGATCATGGAAGCGGGCGTCCACGGGATCGGTCGCGCTGTGCTATGGGTGCCGGCTCGGCCTCGGCATCTTGACGCCAGCCACGGGCGTGGAGCTGAAGTGACACTTCCGCCGGAAATTGGGACGCAGGCCGCGCGGAGCGAAGTGCTTCCTCCCTTCCTCCCCGTCCGCATGCTCAACGAGTTCGCCTACTGCCCCCGCCTGGGGTACCTCGAGTGGGTCCAGGGCGAGTTCGCCGACAACGACGACACGGTCGAAGGCCGGTACCACCACCGGAACGTCGATCGCGTCCGGCAGCGGGCCAGGCGCCAGGATGACGGCGAAGGAGTCCCGAAGATCCACGAGCGCTCGGTGTGGCTGGGATCCGAGTCGCTCGGCCTCAGCGCCAAGATCGACCTG
>MGBV01000173.1:13523-13902 GCA_001788415.1 Candidatus Rokubacteria bacterium GWC2_70_16
TGGACTACAAGCGCGGCAAGCGCCCCCATGTCCCCCGCGGCGCCTACGAGCCCGAGCTGGTGCAGCTCTGCGCTCAGGCCTTGGTGCTGAGAGATCACGGTTACGAATGCGACGAAGGCATCCTCTTCTTTGCCGGCTCCCGTGAGCGCTTGAGGGTGGTCTTCGACGATGAGCTCGTCGCACGCACCGTGCAGCTCGCGGCCGAGATGCGCGCCGTTGCGGGTGCCGGGCCGATCCCGCCGCCGCTCGTGGACAGCCCCAAGTGTCCTCGCTGTTCGCTGGTGGGCATCTGCCTGCCTGACGAAGTCCGGTACCTCACCCTTGGCGAGGGTGCCCCGGCTCCGCCCCGCCCCCTGGTTCCCGCCCGCGATGACGCGCT
>MGBV01000173.1:13967-18349 GCA_001788415.1 Candidatus Rokubacteria bacterium GWC2_70_16
ATGACGACAAGGTGATCGGGGAGGCGCGGCTCGCCGAGACCTCGCAGGTGGTCCTCTTCGGCGGCGTCCACCTGACGACGCCGGTCGTCCAGGAACTCTGCCAGCGGGGCATTCCCGTCTGCTACCTGTCGAGCGGCGGCTGGTTCTACGGCATCACTCACGGCATGTCCCACAAGAACGTCGAGCTTCGCCGGCGCCAGTACGCGGTGGGTGGCGACCCCGCGAGGTGCCTGGCGCTCGCCCGGCGCTTCGTTCAGGCGAAAATCGCCAACTGCCGCACGCTTCTCCGACGCAACCACCCGTCTCCTTCGGAGGATCTGCTGTCGAACCTGAAGGGGGACATCCGGCGCGCTGGCCAGGCCGACCGGCTCGATGCGCTCCTCGGCGTGGAAGGAACGGCGGCTCACCGCTACTTCTCGGCCTTTGCCGAGATGCTCCACCCGGACGAGGGAGAGACGGCGACGTTTGACCTGGAGTCCCGCAACCGTCGCCCGCCACGAGATCCGGTCAATGCGCTGCTCTCCCTGGCCTACGCCATGCTGACGAGAGAGTGGACCGTGGTGCTCTTCTCCGTGGGCTTCGATCCCTTCTTCGGCTTCTATCACCAGCCGCGTTACGGGCGGCCCGCCCTCGCCCTTGACCTCATGGAGGAGTACAGGCCGCTGATCGCGGACTCGCTCGTCCTCACCGCGGTGAACAACGGTGAGTTGCGGTCGGAGCACTTCGCGCGGGCTCTCGGCGCGGTCTCGCTGACCCCGGCCGGCCGCCGAAAGTTCATCGAGGCCTACGAGCGCCGGATGAGCCAGGAGATCACACATCCCGTCTTCGGCTACCGCATCAGCTATCGGCGGATCCTGGAAGTCCAGGCGCGCCTTCTGGCCCGGCACTTGAGCGACGAGATCCCGGAGTTCCCCTCCTTCACGACCCGATGAGCGAGTGAGCGATGCGGCGGGTGTGCATCGTCAGCTACGACATCTCGCACCCCAGGCGCTGGCGTCGGGTCTACCGGACCATGCGGGGATTCGGCCAGCACCTCCAGTTGTCGGTGTTCACCTGTGACCTCACCGCGGCGCAGCGCATCACGATGATCGCGGCCCTCCAGAAGGCGATCGATCGGGAAGAGGATCAGGTCCTTCTGATCGACCTCGGGCCGTCTCAGGCCCAGCCGATCCACCAGATCGAGGCTCTCGGCCGGCCGCTGACGGTACGGGACCGCGGTCCTGTCGTCCTGTGAGATCGAGACGCCTTGCCGCCGCTTTCCCGCCGAGCGGTCATGTGCCACGACATCCCACCGAGGCGCTCGCAGAGCCGCTGAAGTGCTGTCTCGACGCGGGGATCCCGCTGGCGTGAGCTCGGTCGCCTCATTCCTGTTCGTGGGTTGCGACGCTCGTGCGATGTACCGCTCGCGTTGCTTGCTGTATGTGCCTGATGGATCGTGCGATATGATGGCGGCTGGATTCCGCGGCGGCGACGCCGCGGCTCAATTGAAGCATCGAGATCGCCGACGCGGCGCGGGAGGCAGAGCAGGATTCCGCGGCGGCGACGCCGCGGCTCAATTGAAGCTTCCTCGACCTCAGCCAGTGGCAGGGGTCGCACGACGGGATTCCGCGGCGGCGACGCCGCGGCTCAATTGAAGCGCTGGTTGGTCTGTTCCATGAAACCTCGAAATCGGTGGATTCCGCGGCGGCGACGCCGCGGCTCAATTGAAGCAGGGCTTGGTCGGACACCGCCAGCTGCCCGGGCCTGGGATTCCGCGGCGGCGACGCCGCGGCTCAATTGAAGCCGCGTCAGCCAGTTCAGGGACGAGCCGAGCATGCCGTGGATTCCGCGGCGGCGACGCCGCGGCTCAATTGAAGCACAACGGCCGCCGCGTTGATCCGCGCCTCTGCGCGGGATTCCGCGGCGGCGACGCCGCGGCTCAATTGAAGCGAGCCCCAACGCCGGGAGCGCATCTCGGGGCCGCGGAGGAGGATTCCGCGGCGGCGACGCCGCGGCTCAATTGAAGCTGGCTGGACGACAGCCAGGTCGTCGACCTGATCGTCGGATTCCGCGGCGGCGACGCCGCGGCTCAATTGAAGCTACAATGCTGGAGCCGCGACCAGCAGCCAGAGCTTCACCGGATTCCGCGGCGGCGACGCCGCGGCTCAATTGAAGCTACGCCTACCTGAACCTCGGGGACCCGCGGCAAGGGTAGGATTCCGCGGCGGCGACGCCGCGGCTCAATTGAAGCTTGTCGGCGCCGGTGGCGCCGGGCGCTACATCCCTGGGATTCCGCGGCGGCGACGCCGCGGCTCAATTGAAGCATGCCCATCACCAGATAGTCGCTGTTTAGCTCGATCGCGGGATTCCGCGGCGGCGACGCCGCGGCTCAATTGAAGCGCGCGCGCACTGGTCGCCAGGAGGTGGTATGGGTACCGGGGGGATTCCGCGGCGGCGACGCCGCGGCTCAATTGAAGCCGGATGGCGCCATCGAGCAGGCCCATGCGGTCGTGGAGGATTCCGCGGCGGCGACGCCGCGGCTCAATTGAAGCCGCCCTCTTCGACCGCGTATGGGGGGAGCCGCGTGGCGGATTCCGCGGCGGCGACGCCGCGGCTCAATTGAAGCGTGCGGGGCTTCGGGCGCGGGGTCTGGGCTGACGAGGAGGATTCCGCGGCGGCGACGCCGCGGCTCAATTGAAGCACCCCTCGCCGACGCCGAGCAGCGTCACGCTGGCCGCGGATTCCGCGGCGGCGACGCCGCGGCTCAATTGAAGCACGACGGCCCCGAGCGCCTGCTCGATCCCCCGCCCGGATTCCGCGGCGGCGACGCCGCGGCTCAATTGAAGCGTCGCCCAGCAACTCCGCATCCCGGCCGGCTCGTTGGGATTCCGCGGCGGCGACGCCGCGGCTCAATTGAAGCCACGCGACGTAAGGAAACGACAACTGATCCCGGTAAGGATTCCGCGGCGGCGACGCCGCGGCTCAATTGAAGCGACGTCGGGACGGTTGGGTTGACCGGGAGGACCCGGGGATTCCGCGGCGGCGACGCCGCGGCTCAATTGAAGCCTTCTCCGCCGCGCTGGGGACGAGAGAGTAGGGGGAGGATTCCGCGGCGGCGACGCCGCGGCTCAATTGAAGCCTCTCCTCCTCGTCGGAGTTCTAGGGGTCGCGACATGGATTCCGCGGCGGCGACGCCGCGGCTCAATTGAAGCACAGAGCTTCCCGCCGGCATTGACGGCCTGGGCGAGGATTCCGCGGCGGCGACGCCGCGGCTCAATTGAAGCGGAGAGCCAGAGCATGGCGATCGACGGGGCACGCGAGGATTCCGCGGCGGCGACGCCGCGGCTCAATTGAAGCGACACCCCGGAACCTTCCGCCTTGGGAGGAACGGGAGGGATTCCGCGGCGGCGACGCCGCGGCTCAATTGAAGCGGCCTTGTTGTCAGGCGTCCCCGACTGGAGGTGCCCTGGGATTCCGCGGCGGCGACGCCGCGGCTCAATTGAAGCGATTACCAGATCGGAGGTGTGTCTCGCGCCGCGCTCAGGATTCCGCGGCGGCGACGCCGCGGCTCAATTGAAGCCAGCGGAGCCGCGCCTCGAAGGGGCGCATCGGGAGGAGGATTCCGCGGCGGCGACGCCGCGGCTCAATTGAAGCAATTCGGCTTGGCGCATCTTGAGGCTGAGCCACGGCTGGGATTCCGCGGCGGCGACGCCGCGGCTCAATTGAAGCCTCGCCAACCCGCGCCAGGGCCGCGAACGGCGCTCCAGGATTCCGCGGCGGCGACGCCGCGGCTCAATTGAAGCGTCATGTAGCCGGACCCCGTGGAGGTCGAGCCCTCGGGATTCCGCGGCGGCGACGCCGCGGCTCAATTGAAGCATGGTCCCGCGCGTCGGGCCGGCGCCGCGCTCGGAAGGATTCCGCGGCGGCGACGCCGCGGCTCAATTGAAGCCTGTTCAACGCCGTGGTGGGGCGGACCGGCAAGCGCCGGATTCCGCGGCGGCGACGCCGCGGCTCAATTGAAGCATCTCCCACCCTCGGCGGCGAAGCAGCGCTACGTGGGATTCCGCGGCGGCGACGCCGCGGCTCAATTGAAGCACGATGTCGAGCGAGGTCGCGGGCATCCCGCCGAGACGGATTCCGCGGCGGCGACGCCGCGGCTCAATTGAAGCCTAGCTTCCTAGCTTCCCTACCTCTTAAACGTGGTCCCGGATTCCGCGGCGGCGACGCCGCGGCTCAATTGAAGCGAGAGGAACATCATCTTCTGCCCGAGGTCCGCCCGCGGGATTCCGCGGCGGCGACGCCGCGGCTCAATTGAAGCATGAGCTGCGCCCGCGGCAGGTTCTGTGTGATTTTTCAGGAGCATTCCCCCACTGAGCCCTGAGTTTTTCAGGGGCATTCCCCCA
>MGBV01000174.1 GCA_001788415.1 Candidatus Rokubacteria bacterium GWC2_70_16
CGGACGGTCTCGGGGTCGCGTCCAAGCTTGGCGGCAACTTCCGGCACGGTAAGCATGTGTAGTAGCATACGACACTACCGCCCTCTGCGGATACCCCTGCTCGCCGGGGTGTGGGAGAGACTCACGGTGTGCGGCCGAGCGCGCGCCGACGCTGGAGGGGCCGGGGCCGGTCAGCTCCGCGGCGTGATCGGGCGATCGATGAGCACGGCGAGGAACAGCGCAGGCCCCCCATGGGCCGCCCAGGCGTGGCTGGTGCCGCGCTGGATCACGATCTGGCCGGGTCTCAGCCGCGTCTCGCCGCTCTCCAGGATGAGCGACGCATCCCCCTTCAGCAGGCAGATGACGTCGAGGGTGTGCGTCTCGTGCATCGCGTGATGCCGCGTCTGGTCCTGCAGATGGGCGGCCGCGCCCATGCGCGCGAAGGCCGCCTTGGCGGCCGCGTCCAGGGCCGCCTTCGGCGCGCCGGGCGGCGGCGGCTCGACGATGAACCAGCGCACCTTCACCCCCCCGTGCGGTGGCGACAGGACCGGGGCGCCTTTCGGCCCCCGGTCGGCGCCCTCGCGCGGATCCAGGGGTGACGAGGCAGCGTCGGCCCAGATCTCGAACAGGCCGCCGAGCCCGGCCTCGGCCATGACGGCGGAGGGGGGGCCATCGACGATGATGACCGACTGCCCCTGCGCGTCGTCCCCGGTGATGACCCGCCGCAACGCCTCTTCGAAACCCGGATAGCTCATCGCTCCCTCCTGTCAGGTGCTCGATCAGCTGAGGCGTTCGATCTCCGTGAGCATCTGGCTGATCTCACCGGTGGGGAAGGCATGACGGGCGGCGGCCCGCACCACCTCGAGCTTCTTCCCCGCATCGCCCAGGGGCTCCCGGCGGCGGGCCGCCCGCAGGGCCTGGCGAACCCATTCCGCGACGGTCATGTGCTGCCCCCGCGCGATGCGCTGGATCTCGCGGAATTCACGCTCCTCGAGCAGGACTTGCAGGCGCTTGCTCATGGCATGACTCTACCTGACTCATGCTCATGAGCCAATAGGACAGGCCCTTACTTC
Source organism: Candidatus Rokubacteria bacterium GWC2_70_16 (assembly GCA_001788415.1). Classification (GTDB taxonomy): domain Bacteria; phylum Methylomirabilota; class Methylomirabilia; order Rokubacteriales; family CSP1-6; genus UBA12499. Next base: position 1,053 of record MGBV01000174.1, read on the forward strand.
TTCTTGAGGAACTGGATGCCCCGCAGGGCGGCGACGCCCTTGCCCTTGTTGGACACGTCGAGCACGATCCCCTCCTGATGGAGCCAGCTCTCCCCCGTCTTCTTCTCCGCGACCTTGTCCCCATACTTGTAGGTGAATGCACCGGGGAGCGCCGCCCACCTTCCCAAGCCCGGTGGGACAGCCCTGATATCGTGGCGCGATCCCGGGAAGGTCCCGCGCTCGGGTCAGCACAAGATCAGCCCGAGGCCGTGTGGACTGGCCTTGGCTGTCGCGTAGGGCCTTGCGCGCCCGTAGCTCAGTCGGATAGAGCAATCGGCCTTCTAGAGTGCCCAGGCGCGTGTGTGGGCGGCGCGCGGGGAGGCTGGGGAGAGCGGGCGGCGCGCGGCCGCGACAGGTCAGACCGCGAGCACCCGGCGCGCGCGATCCATGAGGGCCGCCACGTCGAGGCCGTGGGGGCAGGCGCGGGAGGCGGGGGCGAAGTCCACCTCGCCGAGGGCCCGCTCCGCGGGCGGGATGGCCGTGAAGAGGCGCCGGGCGCGCTCGGGCTCGCCGTACTCGTCGTGGTACATGAGGAGGCGCAGCGTGTCGGCGACGCGCACCGGGCGGGCCAGCGCGGGGGCGCAGTGCTGCTCGCAGCCGTGGCAGTAGAGGTGCTCGGTCGCCTCGGCGTGGCGCCTGAGGCTGTCGATCTCGAGGGCGCCCGGGCGGGTCCGGTCGAGCGCCGCCGCCACGTTCTGCTCGAGCTGGTCGAAGTTGGTCATCTCGCTGACGATGGCGTCGATGCGGCTGTCCTGCCACACCGCCTTGAGCACGGCCTGGTGCCGCGTGAAGCCCTTGGCCTGGAAGGGGGGCACCCGCTGGGCGAAGGAGTAGTGGCTGCCCTGGGTCTTCATGGCGATGAGACCGATGTTCGCCTTCTTGCAGGCGTCGATGGCGTCGTTGAGCGGTCGATCGCCATAGCTCCGGAAGTTGTACTTGAACATGATGGCGTCCACCCAGCCCAGCCGGGCGGCGAGGGTCATGGTCTCGACGACGGTGGAGGCGTGGGTGGAGAAGCCGAAGAACCGGATCTTCCCGTCCCGCTTGAGCTTCTCGACGCGGGACTTGAGAGCCGGCGAGAGATATGCGCCGTCCTCGAGGTTGTGCAGGAACAGGAGATCGACCTGATCGACCTGGATGCGCCCGAGACTCCCCTGGAGCGTCCGCTCGAACCCGTCGGGGTCGTGGGCGTCCGACTTGGTCGTGATCCAGATGCGCTTGCGCAGGCCGGTTCTCTGGAGGAAATCGCCGGCCACACGCTCGCTGCGGCCGCCGACGTAGCAATCGGCGAGGTCGAAGTAGGTCACGCCGAGATCCACGGCCCGCTTGAGGAGCGGCAGCGTGAGGGGGAAGGACGTCCCGAAGACGAGCTTGGGGATGCGCTCGCCGGTGCGGCCGAACACCGCCGTCGGCATCTCGCTGGCGGCGCTCCCCGCCTGGGCGAGCGCGCGCCCCGGCGCGCCGAGGCCGAGCGCCCCCGCCCCCGCCAGCGTCCCCTTGAATAGCGTCCGCCGGTCGATCTGTCGATCTCTGGCCATGACGTCCTTTCTCGCGTGAGGGGTCATCCCTTGAGCAGGAGCGAGCGCGCCTTGGAGCGCGTCTCGCCCACCCCGGTCACGTAGATGGCGCGCTGGTCGACCACGGGGCACTCGTGCTCGCAGATCCCGCAGCCGATGCAGAGCTCGGGCCGCACGAAGGGCTTCCTCAGCGTGACGGTGCGGCCGTCCCAGCGCGTGATGGTCTCCTCGTAGCTGCCTATCGCCTTGGGCGAGGTCGGGCACACCTCCTCGCACACCACGCACGGCGTCTCCATGGCGAAGGGCAGGCACCGGCTCTTGTCGACGAAGGCGGTGCCGACCTTGACCGGCCCCTGGCTCCGGAAGCGGCCGAGGCCGAGCTTCTCCTCGATGGAGATGGGCAGGATGGCCCCCGTCGGGCACACGTGGCCGCACAGCGTGCAGTTGAGCTCGCAGTAACCGGCGCGCATGTTCATCACCGGTGTCCACAGCCCCTCCGGTCCCGCCTCGAGGACGGCGGGCTGGAGCACATTGGTCGGGCACACGCGGATGCACTGGTCGCACTTGATGCAGCGGGACAGGAACTCGGGCTCCGCAGGCGAGCCCGGCGGCCGGATCACCGCCGCGGAGAAGGTGCGGTCACTGACCGCGAGGCCGGTGCGGAGCAGCGGGTAGGTGACGAGCGCTGCCATCGCGCCGGTCACCAGCCGCCGGCGGGAGGTCTCGACCCCCGCTACCGCGCTCTCGGACGGCGGCAGGAAGCGGAAGGACAGCGCCCCCTCCGGGCAGTCCTCGATGCAGTTCATGCACACGAAGCACTCGGACGTCCTGAGCAGGAGATGCGGATCCGAGGCGCCCTCGCAGCCCCGCAGGCAGAGATCGCAGTTGGTGCACGTGTGCGGGTCGCGGTCGATCCGGAAGAGGGCGAAGCGCGCGAGCACGCCGAGGAGCGCGCCCAGGGGGCACAGCGTGCGGCAGAAGAACCGGGGGATGACGAGGTTGGCGAGGAGGAAGGCGAGCATCACCCAGCCGACGAGGAGGCTGCCCTGGAACAGCCGGTCCTCCTTCGATCCCGGCGCGAAGCGGAGCGCGTCGGGCACGACGCCGGCCTCGATGCCGGGCGTCACGATGCGGTCGAACGCGGGGGCGACCGTGGTCGTGAAGGTGCGGAACATGAGGGAGAGCGGATCGAGGAGCCCGATCTGCAGCGAGCCGAGCGCCGCCAGCACCAGGAGAAAGGCGAGCAGCACGTACTTGGCGCGGAAGATCGGCCGGTAGCGGTTCGGGTCGATGGGATTGCGTCCCCGCCGCTTGGCGAACACCCAGGCCATGGCCTGATGGAGGGTCCCGTACGGGCACACCCAGTTGCAGAAGAAGCGGCCGAGGACGATCGTCGGGACGATGAGGAGCAGCGACCACCCGAGGGCTCGGTACACCGTCCGGGTCGACAGCGCGGTGGCCACGGCCACGAGCGGGTCGACCTCGAGGAACAGCGACACCGGGTAGCCGCCGAGCCGGGAGAACCAGGTGATCCAGCTCACGAAGCAGAAGAGGGCAAGGAAGAAGACCTGGGAGAGGAGGCGCGCGTCGGTGGCGCGAAACGTCCGCCGCCGCTCCATCCGGGGTCGGGGCGGCGATGGCGTGGAGGCGCCCACCACGGGCAACGGGATTCTCCGGCGCTCGGTGCCGGGTGGGCCCGCCGCGGCGGGAGCCCCTGGCGGAGCGGCGCCGGGCGTCATCTGGCTCTCGCGACCGCCGCGGGGATCATACCTGGATCTCCTCGCGGCGGAGCCGGCGCCACTGGCGCGTACCGACGCCGCGGGCCTCGGCCAGCTGGAGATAGGGCAGGCGGGACGGATCCCGCTCGAGCAGCATCTCGTAGCCGTAGGCGTCGGCGGCGAGCTGGTCGGTGGCGAGGACCATGGTGTCCATCGGCTTGACATCGGACAGGCTGCCGCCCGTCGGGCCGTTCGACATGAGGACGCGCGTCGCGTCGAGGATCACGAGCGTCGGCCGCATCATCAGCGCCAGCTCGGCGACGATCTCGTGGATGCGCTGGTGGAACTGATTTCGCCGGCCGCCGAGGAGGCCGTACCAGTTCTTCATCGTCATCGAGGCGCTGCAGAGGTTGTGGTCCTTGAGGGGCGCGATCCCGATGACCTTGGTGGCGCCCACGAACGGCCGGTAGAGCATGGGCCAGCGCGCGATGAGCTCGGCCCCATCCACGGCGAGGGTGCGGAAGTGGGCCGGATCGGGAAGCATGAGCCGCGCGCCGGAGCGGCGAGCGGCCTCCGCGATGCCCGACTTGTGAAAGCTCCCCTCGGGCGAGTTGATCGGGTTGTCGACGACCCGCACCTCGCGGGCGCCTCCGTCGCGCAGCACGGCGACGAGCGCGGCGAGGGCCTCGGGGTTGGTGGTGGCGCCGAGCACGGGCGCGCGGTCGAAGGCCACGTTGGGCTTCACCACGACCGTGTCGCCGCTGGCCACGAAGCGCCGGACGCCTCCGAGCGCCTGGAGGCCCGCCCGCATCATCGGCAGCGGGTCGCGGCCGCGCACGATGGCGAGCTCGGGCATCCCGGGCAGGGCGGGAACCGCGAATCCCCCGGCCGGCAGGCGCACGACCGCAGTCTCTGGCCTGGCCGCGCGCCCGGTCGGATCACGCAACCACAGCCAGGCCGCGCCGGTCCCGGCGGCAGCCGCCGTCGTCGCGCCGAGCAGTCTCAGCACGTCGCGCCTGCTCGCCCGGCGGGGCCCCCCCGCCGCGTATTGCTGCTTCTGCCGCTCGTCGCTCGGATGCGGCTGGCGGGGCGCCTCCAGCGGTGTCAACGGGCTGCGCCAGCTCGGCTTCACGGCTTGCCGCTCCGCTCGGTCGTGGCGCGCTCGAGGGCGGACAGGGTGCGGGCGAGCACGCGGGCGGCGATGTCCGGCCCCGCCGCGTCCGTCACCCCGACGACCAGCCGGCCCACGGGCATGGCGGCCTCGACGGTTCCGAGGAGCTCGACCTTCACGGCCGTCAGGTGGGGCGGGCGCGCCGTGGGCCAGGGGAGCGCGACGGGCGCGCCCGCGCGGGTCATCTGCTCGCGGTAGGTCTCGACGGCGGCGCGCGCGGCGGCCGGGTCGCCTTTGGCGAGGACGAACGTCTTCACACGCTCGCCTCCGTCGGGCACAGCGCCGAGGAAGAGTCGCGTGAAGGCTCCGATGCCGAGGCCGTTCTCCGGGGTGAACTCGATGGTGGTCGGATCGGCGCCGAGGAGGACGAGAGGGTTGTGCGTGGGCGTCCAGCGGTCGGGCTCGGCCAGCATCGCCCCCAGCTCCGAGGTGGCGCCCGTGCTGGTGGGGGCCGGGGCGACCCGAGCGCCGGGCCGGGGTGAGGCCACCGCCGCTGGCCTCCCCGCCCCGGGCGCGACGGCCGCCGCGACGTGATCGGACAGACGCGCGGCGTCGGCACGGACGAGGTCGGTGTCGCTCGTTCCGAACACGCGAACGTAGAGGGTGCCCACGACGCGGAAGATCCCGTTGGGCGTCGTCGTGCGATCCGCCTCGTGGCGGCCGCCTGCCACTCCCTGCCTCTCGACGGAGAGCACGCCGAGCGCATCGGCCTCGGTGCCGTGCTGGAACACCTCCACGTCGATGCGGCCGCTCGGCGCCGCGTAGCTGGCAGTCCACAGCCGCCGGAAGGCGTAGGCCTTGTAGAGGGACTCCCGCCCGTCGATCTTCTCGTAGAGAGTGTCGGGGCCGAAGGATTCCACCCTGCCGTCGAGCCTGAGCCCGGCTGGCGGTGCCGAGAGCACCGGGGTCATCGCATCCACCTGCAGGGGCTCGGAGGCCAGCGTGATGGGCAGGCGCCGATAGAGCTGGGGCGCTGGTCCCGCGCCCACGAGATGCCGGTCGTCCAGGCGAAAGAGATCGGGATCGGCCCGGCGCGCGCGCGACTGGAACCACATCCCGATCCCGATCAGCAGGATCACGCACCCGATGGTGACGGCCGTCTCGGTGCGGCTCGCGCGCGGGCGGAAGGTGCGCCGGGAAAAGATCACGGTGCCGCCTCTGTCGCTCCGCGGAGCGGGAAGCTCGCGTCGGCCGGAGGCGCGGTCCAGCATGAGGCCGCTGCATGCCCCCGGGGTGGGCGTGATGCGTCCCCCATGAGGCCGCACCGTACGCGCGCCCGGCGCTTCCGTCAAGCAAGGGGCGCCGTGGCGGGGTGCATGCCCGAAGGTCCCCGGCGCGGGCCGGTGGAGGGTGGGCGGCGCCCGGGCGGTCACTTCGGGCCAGCCCGCCCCGGCTGGTGTATCGTAAGTGCCTGTCGCGCCCGTAGCTCAGCTGGATAGAGCATCGGCCTTCTAAGCCGAGGGTCGCAGGTTCGAATCCTGCCGGGCGCGCCACTGTCTTTCACCGACTTGCACCGCAGCAGCTTCCAGGGTGCCAGGCCTCGGAGCCAGTTCCGCCCCCGGAATCGCGTAGCTGGGCCAGCCGCTCCACCGCTGCCTTCATGAGGGCGGGGCTCAGGAGCGCGTCGCGCCGGAGGACCGGGCGCGGCCGGCGCCCGCGTTCGGGCTGGCTTGCCTCTACTCTGGGTACTGAGTAAAATTACTCAACATCCTGAGGAGGTGACAGATGCCCTTCTCGCGCCCCTATGCCGCGATCCTCGCCCGGCGGCTCGCCGAGCCCCGCCGCTTCATCCACGCGGTGGCCGGGCCGCGCCAGGTCGGCAAGACCACTCTGGTGCAGCAGGTCACCAGCGCGGGCAGGTTCCCGACGCGCTACGCCAGCGCCGACGAGCCGACCCTGCGGGGACCGGGGTGGTTGGAACAGCAGTGGGAGGCAGCTCGCCTCGAGGCGCGCGACGCCGGGCGCCGGGGCGGGGTGCTGGTCCTCGACGAGATCCAGAAGGTCCCGGGCTGGTCGGAATCGGTGAAGCGGCTGTGGGACGAGGATACGCGCGCCCGGCTTGCCCTCAAGGTGATCGTGCTCGGCTCGGCGCCGCTCCTCGTCCAGCGCGGGCTCTCCGAGAGCCTCGCCGGGCGCTTCGAGGTGCTGCACCTCCCGCACTGGTCGCTGGCCGAGATGCGGGAGGCCTTCGGCTGGTCGCTGGACCAGTACCTCTTCCACGGCGGCTACCCGGGGGCGGCGCCGCTCATCGGCGAGCCGGCGCGCTGGGCCCGCTACGTCCTTGACGCCCTCGTCGAGACCACGATCGCCCGCGATGTGCTGCTCCTCTCGCGGGTGGACAAGCCCGCACTCCTCCGGCGGCTCTTCCATCTCGGGTGCAGCTACTCCGGGCAGATCCTGTCGTACACGAAGATGCTCGGCCAGCTCCAGGAGGCCGGCAACACCACGACCCTCGCCCATTACCTCGACCTGCTCGCCGCGGCGGGGATGCTCACGGGTTTGCAGAAGTACGCCGGAGCGGTGGTCCGCCAGCGCGGGTCCAGTCCCAAGCTCCAGGTGCTGAACACCGCCCTCATGACCGCGCACACCGGGCTGAGGCTCGAGGAGGCCCGCGCCGACCGGCAGTTCTGGGGGCGGCTGGTCGAGTCGGCGGTCGGGGCGCATCTGGCGAATGCCGCGGCGGCCGGGGTGTGCGGGCTCTTCTACTGGCGGGAGGGCAACCGCGAGGTGGACTTCGTGACGCGAGCGGGTCGCACGGTGACCGCCATCGAGGTGAAGAGCGGCCGGTCCCGCGACGCCCAGCCCGGACTCGCGGCCTTCGCCGAGGCGCATGGGCGGGCCCGCACGCTGCTCGTGGGCGGAGACGGCATCGCGGTCGGGGAGTTCCTGGCCCGGCCGGTCGAGCACTGGCTGAAGGGATGAGCGACTTTACCGAACCGAATCCGTCGTCGGGGACGCGGCGCTCGCCTGTCTCGGCGAGCTCGGCCACGGGGCGCGCCGCGCCACGCAGTCGGCGACGAGGAGGCTCGTCGGCCCCTGTCGCCTACCTGCTGCCGCTGAGCACCCGGAAGGCCTGTGCCGCGGCGTCGCGAATCGAGGGCTGCTCATCCGGGGAGTTCATCACCACCTGCAGGGCCGGGAGGGCTTGCGCATCGCCCTGCGCCGTCACGTACCGTATCGCCCGCAGTCGGTACGCCGGCTCGGCCGGCGAGGCCATGACTTGGCGCATGAAGGGCAGGGAGCGCTCGTCGTTCAGGGAGGCGAGCGCCCGGAAGGCCACCTCTCGCCCGCGCCCGTCCGCGTTCGATTCCTCGAAGATCTGCGCCAGCGCGCCGACTCCCAGCGGGCGGCCCGACTCGGCCAGGCCATACGCCGCGCTCAGGCGGACCAGGCGGTCCTCTCCGGGGTGGGCCAGGATCCGTTCCATGACCGGGATGGACTCGGGTGTCTGGAGCTGTCGCAGCCCCGCGGCCGCGGCACGCCGGAGCAGCACATCGTCGTCCCTCTCGACGACGTCCCGCAGGAGCGGGAGGGCCTGCGGGACCTGGAGCGTGCCCAGCAGCCGGGCGGCCGCGCGGCGCTCGTCGCTCTCGCTCCCGGCCGCCAGCACCTGCATCAGCGCTGTCGCGGCAGCCTCTCCCATGCCCCGCAGGTCATCGAGCAGCTCTCGCGCCCGCTGCCAGCGCGCCCGCCCTGCTGACTCGTTCGTCGCCTCGAGATACCGGTAGAAGTGCTCGAGCGCCCCTTCGACGGTGGGCGCCGGGCCGGATGTCCCGCGGGATCCCGGGCGGGCCGAGGCCCGATCACCCTGGGGCCGAGCCCCGCCACCTCCCCGCGCCGGGCTGTCCGGGGCCGGGCGCTGTTCCGTGACGGCCCCCGCCAGGACGCGATCCACCGGTGGCCCCCCTGCCCCGGAGTACGCCGCGGGCGGCGCATCGGTCTGGGAGGGGGTCCCGGACTGCCGCGAGGCCGCGAGCGTGTCCCTGGCGCGCAGCCGCGCCTGCAGCGTGCCGACCTGCTGCTGCAGGCGCTGTACCGTCTCCTGCAGGTGACCGACCGCCCCCGCCGTCGACGGCCCCTTCCGGGCGGCCCCTGCCGCAGCCCAGCCGATGAAGAACGTGACGACGAGGGCGAGAGGCCAGAGAAGGCGTCGCATGTCGTCCCTCCTCGAGAGCGCCGTCGAACGCCAGGCGGCCTGATCGCCCACGGCTCGGTGGTCGGAAGACGATCGCGCGGAGCCGGTGGAACCTCCCCGCTTCGTCCAAGTATGTCACGGCATCCCTGACTCGGGGGGCTGATTCGAGGCCTTCCGCTCTCCGGCCTTGTGAGCGGGGTCATACCGGTGGGGGCCGGCCCTGGGGCTACACTGGTGCGACGCGAGCGGCCGTGCTCCCGGCGGGCGGTTGCTCGATCCGATGCGCTCGAGGAGGAGACCGTGGAACGGCGCTGGTTCGACCTCTTGATGGACGATCACTCGATGACGGAGAAGGTGCTGGATGCCCTGGAGCGCGTGCTCCAGGCCTCGGAGGCGCCCGGCGCCGACACGGTGCGCGGGATGGTGGACTACTTCGTGGAGTATGCGGACGGGACGCACAACCGGAAGGAGGAGGAGCACCTCTTCCCCCTGCTGGAGCGGCGCGGCATGCCGCGTGACAGCGGGCCGCTGGCGGTGATGCTGGCCGAGCACGAGGAGAGCCGCCGGCTGCTGGGCCACGTCAGGGCGGCGGCCGAGGCCTACCTTGGCGGCGACCCGGCGGCCGGGCCCGGGCTCGGCGAGGCCTTCGGCGCGTATGCGGCGTTGCTCAAGGCCCATTACTGGAAGGAGAACGACATCCTCTACCCGATGGCGATGCGCGTGCTGGGGCCCTCCGACGAGGCCGCCGTCGTCGAGGGAATCAGCGCCGTCGAGGCCCGGCTGGGAGCGGACGGGCACCGGTGCTACTCCGCGCTGGCCGCCCGCCTGGTCGAGGCCGGCGAGGTCCGGGACCTGTCCTACGCGCTCGACCGTGCGGTGCTCGCCGCCATGCTGAACACCTTGCCGGTGGAGATCTCGTTCGTGGACGCCGAGGACACGGTCCGCTACTTCAGCCACGAGAACCGGGACAAGATCTTCCCGCGCTCGCGCGGCGCCATCGGCATGAAGGTTCAGGAGTGCCACCCGGAGAAGAGCCTGCACCTGGTGAACCGGATCCTGGCCGACTTCAAGGCGGGCCGGCGGGATGCGGCCGAGTTCTGGATCGACTTCCGCGGCATGAAAGTCCACATCCGCTACTTCGCGGTGCGCGAACCGGGCGGCGCCTACCTGGGCACCCTGGAGGTCGTGCAGGACCTCTCGCCGATCGGGGCGCTCCAGGGCGAGCGGCGCCTGCTCAGCGAGGCCTGAGCCCGGGGGCCGGGGCCGCCCGCGGGCCGCGCCGACGGGCGCCCGCGCGGGGATCGCGCGCCCTCAGCGGCGCTCTTCTTGCGGTGCCTCGCCGCCGGGCTCGGCGGCCTCAGGCGTCCCCTCCTCCTCGCGCGCCGGCGCCGCCACCAGGATGATGTCGTCCAGGTCCACGCTGGCGGAGCTGGCGATGAACAGCTCGCTGACGCCCTCGAAGCCCACGATGGGCAGCGGGAGGAACGGCAGGCTCGGGTCGTTGCCGAGGGGCGGCCCGACGGGGAAGGCCGTGAGCTGCGTGCGGATCGACAGGCGCGGGTCGAAGCGCGTCCCGATGAGCACGTTCACGTTGAAGTTCGAGAAGCCCTCGATGCTCTGCGAGCGATCCTTGAGCTCGCGATTCCGCGTGACACGGTAGCGCACGCTCTTGAGGCGGAAGGGTCTGCCGTCCAGCGCGCGGATGTGAACCCCGTGCAGCTCGTGCCTGTAGCCCCAGTGCTGGGCCTCGAAGCCCGTGGCCAGATCCTTCGGGTGAAAGTGCGCGGCCACGAAGCGGCCCTCGGGCGTGCCGATCTTGACGGCCCAGAAGGCCTCGACGACGAAGCCGCGCTCGACGAAGCTCGGGTTGACGCGCCCGCGGCCCGGGGCGAAGGCCAGCGCGCCGCCGGGCGCGACGGGGAGCGTGTCGGCGTAGTCCTCGCGGCCTGGCTCGGCCGCGGGCCGGTCCAGCGCTCCGGTCAGACGCGGCGGGACGCGTACCTGGACGCCGTCGAAGGTGATGACGTGCTCGACCCTCTCGGCGGCTCGGCCCGCCGCCGCCGTCAGTCCCAGGCTGACGACGAAGGCCAGGGCCGTCACCGGGGTCGCTCTCATGGCTCTCCTGTACCACGCCGGCGGCCAGGGAAGAGGCCGAGGAGATCGTCCCCGGCGGGGCTGCGCCCCGCCGGCCCCGGGGGGCTCTCCTCAGCCGCCGGCCTTGGCGGCTGGTGCGCCGACGGCCGTGGGCTGGCCGTTGTCCTCGATGGCGCAGGCGACGGCTCCCCCCTCCCTGTGGATGGACAGATCCTTGATGCTGGGGTTCTGGCCGCAGACGGGGCAGTTGGGGTCGCGCCGGAGCTTCACTTCCCGGAAGCGCATGCCGAGGGCGTCGTAGGTCAGGAGCCGTCCGATCAGCGGCTCGCCGGTCCCGAGCAGGACCTTGATCGCCTCCGTCGCCTGCACCAGCCCGATCACGCCTGGGAGCACGCCCAGGACACCGGCCTCGCTTCAGCTGGGCACGAGCCCCGGCGGCGGCGGCGTCGGGTAGAGACAGCGGTAGCACGGCCCCTGGTCCGGGGCGAAGACGGTGGCCATGCCCTCGAACTGGAAGATCGAGCCGTGCACATTGGTCTTGCGGCCGAGGTAGCAGGCGTCGTTGACCAGGTAGCGGGTGTCGAAGTTGTCCGAGCCGTCCACCACGAGGTCGTAGTCCTTGATGATGTCCATCACGTTGTCCACATCGATGCGCATGGCCAGCGGGATGACGGTGACGTCGGGGTTGAGCGCGCGGAGCATCTCGCTCCCCGACTCCACCTTGGGTCGGCCGACATTGGGCGTGGTGTGCAGGATCTGGCGCTGCAGGTTCGAGACGTCCACGACGTCGCCGTCCATGAGCCCGAGGGTGCCGACCCCCGCGGCGGCGAGGTAGAGGGCCGTGGGCGAGCCGAGTCCGCCGGCGCCGATCAGGAGCACCTTGGAGCGGAGGAGCTTGCGCTGCCCCTTCTCGCCCACTTGCGGCAGGAGGAAGTGGCGGCTGTAGCGCTGGATCTGCTCGGTCGTCAGCGGCTGGTCCTTGACCACGGGGAGGCCCGACTGGGCCCATTTCTGGAAGCCGCCCTGGAGGTTGACCACGCGCTCGTAGCCCAGCTCCTTGAGCTGCCTGGCGGCGAGCACCGAGCGGAGCCCCGTCTGGCAGTAGAGCACGATGGGCGTCGAGGGCTCGGGGGCCACGGTGCCGATGCGGAACTCGAGGAAGCCGCGGCTGATATTGGCGGATCCCTCGATGTGACCGTCGCGGTACTCATCCGGGTCCCGCACGTCCACCACCACCACGGGCTCGCCAGCGTCGAGCCGCTTCTTGAGCTCGGCCGGTCCCTGCTCGGGGATCACCTGCCGGGCCTCGGCCAGCATCTGCTTGAGCGTCTTCATGGGCTTGGTTCTCCACCTGGGGCGGGCACCCGGGCTGTCGCCCGCCCGCCTTCTTCACCTGGGGCGGGCACCCGGGCTATCTTTCACCTGGCACGGGCACCCGGGCTATCGCCCGCCCGTGCCCGCCGGAATCTCACTATGCGGCCGGTAGGCCCCGCTGTGCCAGTTGGGTTCAACCGACTAGGCAATCAAGATTACCATCATTCCCGGTCGGGTGCGTGGAGAATTCCGGGCCCCCTGTTTATGCCCGGGCAAGATTGCTATAATCAGCCCGCAAATGAAAGGCCTAATCCTGTCTGGTGGGCGCGGCACCCGGCTCAGGCCCATCACCTTCACCTCGGCCAAGCAGCTGGTTCCCGTGGCCAACAAGGCCATCCTTTTCTACGGGATCGAGGCGCTGGCGGCCTCCGGGATCCGGGAGATCGGGATCGTGGTGGGGGACACCCGCCAGGAGATCCGGGAGGCGGTCGGAGACGGCAGTCGCTTCGGGGTCTCGGTGACCTACATCGAGCAGGAGGCCCCGCTGGGCCTGGCGCATGCCGTCCTCATCTCCGAGCCCTTTCTCGGAACCGACCCCTTCTGTATGTACCTGGGGGACAACCTGATCCTGGAGAAGCTCGCCCCCCTGGTGGAGCGCTTCCGCGAGGAGAAGCCCAACAGCCAGATCCTGCTGGCGCGGGTGCCCAACCCGAGCCAGTTCGGGGTCGCCGAGCTCCGCGACGGCCAGGTCGTGCGGCTCATCGAGAAGCCCAGGACGCCGCCGTCGGACCTGGCCCTGGTGGGCGTCTACATGTTCGACGCCTCCATCTTCCGCGCCGTCAAGGCCATCACGCCCTCGGCGCGGGGGGAGCTCGAGATCACGGACGCGATCCAGTGGCTCATCGACGCGGGCCAGGTCGTGCGCCCCCACGTGATCGAGGGGTGGTGGAAGGACACGGGACGGCTCGAGGATCTTCTGGAGGCGAACCGCATCATCCTGGACACCCTGCTCCCGCGCAGCGACGGCGCGGTCACGGACTCCGAGATCCTGGGCAAGGTCGTCGTGGAGCCGGGGGCCCGGATCCTCAAGAGCACGCTCCGCGGCCCCGCCATCATCGGCAAGGGCGCGGTGATCGAGAACGCCTACGTCGGCCCCTTCACCTCCATCGGCGACGGCGTCACCGTGCGGGGCAGCGAGGTGGAGCACTCGATCCTGCTCGAGGGCTCGAGCGTCGTCGACGTGGGCGCGCGCATCGAGTCGAGCCTCATCGGGCGCAACGCCTCGATCTACCGCACCGTCGCCAAGCCCCGTTCCTTCAACTTCATGCTCGGGGATCGCAGCGAGGTCGGCCTCATCTGAGGCCGGCGGGCCCATGGACCTGAGCGACGCCGCCAAGCGCGCCTTCTCGCTCCAGGACTACTCGGCGCAGCCCCCGCTCCCGGGCGTCGAGATCGTGGACCTCAAGCGCTTCACCGACGACGGGGGCAGCTTCACCGAGCTGGGACGGCTCTCTGCCGGCGCTCATGCCGCGTTCCCCGGCTTCGTGGTCCAGCAGGTCAATTACAGCGAGGTGGACCCGGGCGTGATCCGCGCCTTCCACCTGCACCGGCGCCAGACGGATGTCTGGTTCGTCCCGCCCGGGGACAGGATGCTCCTGGTGCTGCTGGACGCGCGGGCGGGCTCGCCCACGGAGAACGCCTGCCGGCGCCTGCTCCTCGGCGACGGCAGCGCCCGACTCGTGCGGATCCCGCCCGGCGTGGCGCATGGCGTGCGCAACCTGGGGACGGCGCGGGGGCGCATCATCTACTTCGTGGACAACCAGTTCACCCCGGATCCCGCCCAGTGCGAGGAGGGGCGCCTGCCCTGGGACTTCGCCGGGGCGGAGATCTGGGAGCCCACCCGCGGATGAAGATCCTCGTCACGGGCGGCGCGGGCTTCATCGGGTCGAACTTCGTGCGCCACGTCCTGGCCGCGCATCCCGAGGACTCCGTCGTCAACCTCGACAAGCTCACCTATGCCGGCAACCCGGAGAACCTCCGCGACGTGGAGCAGGACGCGCGCTACCGCTTCGTCAAGGGCGATATCTGCGACGGGACGCTGGTGCGCGAGCTCATGGCGGGCGTGGACGCCGTCGTCCACATGGCGGCCGAGACCCACGTTGACAAGTCCAACCTCGGCGCGGACGAGTTTCTACGCACCAACGTCACGGGCACCTTCACGCTGCTGGAGGCCGCCCGGGAGACGCGCATCACGCGCTTCCTCGCCGTCGGCACCGACGAGGTGTACGGCAGCCTCTCCCGCGGGGCCGCCCGGGAGCTGGACCCGCTCAACCCGTCCAACCCGTACTCGGCCTCCAAGGCCGCCGCGGACCTCCTGGCGCGGGCCTACTGGACGACCCACCGGCTGCCGGTGGTGATCACGCGCAGCAGCAACAACTTCGGCCCCTACCAGTACCCGGAGAAGGTGATCCCGCTGTTCATCACCAACGCCATCGAGGACCGGCCGCTGCCGCTGTACGGGGATGGCCGGAACGTGCGCGACTGGCTCTATGTCCTCGACAACTGCGCCGCCATCGACCTCGTCCTGAGGCGCGGCAAGGACGGGGAGATCTACAACATCGGCGGCGACAACGAGGTCGAGAACGTCGTGCTCACGCGGCAGATCCTGAGACTGCTGGGCAAGCCCGAGTCGCTCATCACCCCCGTGGCCGACCGCCCGGGGCACGACCGCCGCTATGCGCTGGACAGCGCCAAGATCCGCGGCCTGGGCTTTCGGCCGGCCCATGCCTTCCCTGCCGCGCTGGCCGCCACCGTGGACTGGTACCGCCACCACGAGGCCTGGTGGCAGCCCATCAAGTCAGGGGCGTTCAAGGCCTACTACGACCGCCAGTACGCCCCGAGGTAAGCCGCATGCGACGCCCCGTCGCATCCCTGCTCGCGCTCCTCCTGCTCCCCGCGATGCTCATGGCGGCCCCGACGGGCTCGGAGCGCCGCCCCGAGCCCTCCGCCGTGCCGGGGCTGCCCGCCTTCGCCCGCGCCGTGGCGCCCGCCGTGGTGGGACTGCGCGTGCAGGTGCCCAGCGACCGTCCCTCGGCAGCGACCCTGGGAGTGCACCGCTCCGGCAGCGCGGTGATCTTCGATCCGGCCGGCTTCGCCGTCACGGTGAGCTACTTGCTGCTCGACGCCCAGCACATCACGGTGGCGCTCCAGGATGGCCGCCGGGTCCCGGCGCGGCTCGTGGGGCTCGATCTCGAGGCGGGGCTGGGCGTGATCAAGCTCGCCTGGCCCGGCCCGTGGCCGGCAGCGCCCCTCGGCGACTCCACGGCCGTGGCCGCCGGGGACCGCACGGGGACCCTCGGCGTCACCGATGAGGACGAGCTGGTGGCCACCCACGGGCGCGTGATCGAGATCCGGCGCTACTCGGCGCCGTGGGAGTACCTGCTCGACCGCGCCTTCATCGTCTCGCCCGCCAACCCGGCCTTCGGCGGCGGCGCGCTGGTCGGGCCCACGGGCCAGGTCGTCGGGATCACCTCGCTCCGGCTGGGGGAGCGCACGCTCGTGAACCTGGCGATCCCCATCGAGAAGTTCCTGGCGAGCAAGGACGAGCTGCTGGCGCGCGGCCGGGTGGAGAGCCGCCGGCCGCGTCCCTGGCTCGGGCTGTCGACGGAGACGCGGGACGGGGGCGGCGTGGTGGTGCAGGGCGTCTCCCCGGCGGGTCCCGCGGCGAGAGCGGGCTTCCGCCGCGGCGACCTGCTCGTGACGGTGGGCGGCCGGAGCGTGTCGAGCCAGGAGGAGTTCTACGCGCGGCTGTGGGAGCACCACGTGGGCGAGCCGGTCGAGATCGTGATCGAGCGCGAGGGGCGGCGCCAGACGATCACGGTGCGCCCCGCGGACCGGTACCGCGTCTACCGGACCACGGAGAAGTAGGCGAGCCTGACGGCATGCGGGGGATCGACACCTACCAGGGGCGCGGGCTCATCGCCGACCCCATCCACCGCTACATCCTCTACACGCGCCCGGACGGGATCCCCGGCGAGAGCACCGAGCAGGACCTCATCGACTCGCCGTGGATGCAGCGCCTGCGGCGCGTGCCGCAGCTGCAGTCGGCGCGCTGGGTTTACCCCGCGGCCGAGCACAGCCGCTTCCAGCATTCCCTGGGCGCCATGCACCTGGCCGGCCGCTTCGCGCAGCAGCTGCACCCCTCGCTGAAGGCGGAGTTCCCCGACGCCCCCTCGGCGGCCTTGCTGGAGGAGCTCCTGCGCATGGCCGGGCTCCTGCACGACGTGGGGCACGGCCCCTTCGGCCACTTCTTCGACGACAATTTCCTCGCCGACTTCGGCCTGAGCCACGAGAAGGTCGGGCAGCGCATCATCCGCGAGGAACTGGGCGACGTGCTGCGGGCGCTCACGCGCAGCCCGTCCGGGCCCTTCGAGCCGGGCGAGGCCATCGACCCCGCCTGGATCTGCTACCTCATGGGGAAGAGCTTCTCCCTGCCCGAGGCCGCGCACCCGCGCTGGCTCGCCCACCTCAAGCCGCTGCTCTCCGGGATCTACACGGCCGACAACATGGACTACGTGCTCCGCGACTCGTACATGTGCGGGGTCGCCGTGGGCCCCATCGACGTGGACCGGATCATCTACTACTCGTTCTGCAGCGACAAGGGGCTCACGCTGGACCGCGGCGGCATCCAGGCCTTCGTCATGTTCCTCAACGCGCGCTTCTACATGTACACCAACGTGTACTACCATCGCACGACCCGCGGCATCGACCTGCACCTGAAGGAGATCTTCCGGGACACCATGCGGCTCGCCTTCCCCCACGACCTCCACAAGGACCTCGCGCCCTACCTGCACCTGACGGAGTGGACGCTCCTCGAGGAGGTGGCGCGCTGGCCCGAGGCCGAGGATGCCGAGCGGCGGGCCCTGGGGCTCGAGTGGAGGCGGGTGCTGGAGCGGCGGCTCAAGTGGCGCATGTCCCACGAGGTCGTGCTCGACATCTTCGAGCCGCGCCGCGGCCAGGGCTTCATGAAGGCCGAGGACCTGGAGGTCCTCGTGCGGGAGTACCTGCCGCCGGCGCTCCGGGCCTTCCCGTTCAAGATCGACATGGCCCAGCAGGATCCGCGTCCGCTCAACCCCATCGGGATGCGGGACCGGCAGATCTACGTCTACGACTCGGCGGCCCGGAGCGTCTCGGCCGAGCCGCTGAAGGAGCTCCTGAAGTACCTCCCCGGGAAGGTCGCGCAGTGCCGGATCTTCGCCGCCACCCACGAGCACGACCAGCACCTGGCCGCCGCGCTGGAGCGGGCGCTCACGGAAGAGCGCCCCGCCCACCCCACCAACCTCTAGGGCGGCGGGGCCCGCCGCTCCCGCGCCCCCACGAGAGCCGACCTCCCCTCAGGCGAGAAACAGACGCTCGGCGTTGCCGTGGGCGATCTGCGCGGCCACCGGCGCGGGCAGCGTGCCGAGCAGCCCCCTCCACTCCGTCACGGCGCTCGCCACCAGCGGGAAGAACCGCGCCTGGAAGACATCCACGCCGAAGAGGACGCGGCCGGGATGCGCCAGGAAGACGCCTTCCCACTCGGGGAGCGCGATCGGCCCCATCCAGCCCACGGCGCGTGCCGACATGTCGATGTGGAGGTTCGCGTGCGCGTCCAGCATCGCGCGCACCTGCCCGGGCGTCGCGCCCCCGCCGAAGCGGGGCGGCGTTGTCCCCGCATGCGCCCAGATGATCGGGGCGT
>MGBV01000175.1:0-9082 GCA_001788415.1 Candidatus Rokubacteria bacterium GWC2_70_16
GCTCGTCGTCCACCACCAGGATCGCCTTGCCGCGAATGCGGGGCGGCGCCTCGACCGCGGCAGCCTCCGACTCGACCGAGGGGGGCGCCCCGGGGGGAAGCTCGACCACGAAGACGGCCCCCTGCCCGGGCCGGCTTTCCAGCCGAATGGAGCCCCCGTGCCCCTCCACGATTCCCTGGCAGAGGGACAGCCCTAGCCCCGTCCCCTGTCCCTGCGGCTTGGTGGTGAAGAAGGGCTCGAAGATGCGGGGCCTGATCTCGGACGGGATGCCGGGACCCGTGTCGGCGATCTCCAGGACGACCCCCCCCTGGGCGGCGTCGAACCGGGTCGCCAGGGTGAGCCGTCTCGGCCCCGTGGTCTCGCGCATGGCCTGGTGGGCGTTCGTGGCGAGGTTGATCACGACCTGGTGGAGCTGGTGGGGGTCGGCCCAGATCACCGGAAGATCGTCCGCCAGGGCCTGGACCACCTCGACACTGTCCACCCGGAGGGGGTAGGCCAGAAGCTCGAGGGTCTCCTGGACGACGCGGTTGAGCTCCACCGGCTGCCGCTGAGGCGGGGACTTGCGGGCCAGGGCGAGGAAGTTCTTCACGAGGCGCGCACAGCGCTCCGCCGCAGCGGCGATCTTCTCGGCTTGCGCTGCCGCCGGGCCGGTCCCGAGCGCCTGGCGGAGGAGGGCGGTGCGCCCCATGATCACCGCCAGGGGGTTGTTCAGCTCGTGGGCCACCCCCGCCAGGAGCTCTCCCATGGCGGCGAGCTTCTCGCTCTGGTAGAGGACTTCTTGCTCGCGGCGCAGCCGCTGCTCCGCCTCCAGGCGCGCCGACACGCTCCGCTCGAGCGATTCGGCCATTCGATCCATGGCGCGAGACAGCTCCCCCAGCTCCCCGCGGGGGGATGGCCCCTCGGTGCGGGCGCCCAGGTCGCCGGACTCCAGCCGCCTGGTGGCGGCCAGCAGTATGCTCACCGGGCGCAGGACGAACCGCCCCGAAAACGCCCATGTCGCGATGAACGCGAGAGCGGCCATGATCCCGAGCCCGGCGAGGCTGCCGACCAGCAGGCGGTTGGCCTCGGCATACGCCTCCTCCGTCGGGACGCCGACGATCACGAACAGATCCGCCTCAGGGGCGTGACCGAGCGGCGCGAAGCCGAAGAGTCGGCGAATACCGTCCGCGCCGCGGTCCTCGGCGACGCCCGAGCGCAGGCGCAAGGCGGCCCGGACAACGGGCGCTTCAGGGGCGGGCTTCCCCAGCCACTTCTCGGGATCGGGATGCCGGCCCAGCACGATGCCGTGACGGTCCACGAGGGTGACGGTCGATCCGGGCGTCCCCCGCATGGAGGCCAGGGTGCCATTGACCCACGTCAGGTCCAGCGCCGCGTAGACGACGGCCTCGACGGGACCCTGGGGAGGCGTGACCGGAAACGCGGCATACACCGAGGCCTTGCCGGTGATGCGGCCGATCTCGTACTCGCCGAGCGCGAAGGCGCCCCTGTCGATGGCCCCTCGGAAGTAGGCCCGGTCACCCACGTTGACCGGCCTGGCGAGGGGAACGCCGCTGCAGAAGACATCGCCATCGGGCCTGACGGCTCCGAGGTTCGTGTACGTCGTGTATCGCCTGAGGAGGTCGGCGAACAGCGCGCTGCAGGCCGAGGGGTCGCGCTTCCGGACCTCGGGGAGCGCCGCCAGGCCGGTGAGGAGCTGATGCGCCCCCTCGATCGCCTGGGCCAGGCGGGAGGATGCCGCAGTAGCGACTCGGAGCGTATCCTGCTGCACCCGGGCCGCGACCAGCCGGTAATGGTCCCACGCCTCGTAGAGAACCACTCCCGACGGCGGAAGCGCGCCCAGGAGGACGAGAAGCAGCAGGCGGGCACGCAGGCTCGACACGAAGGCCCTCGCTCCCATAGGCAGGACTACCTAGTACCACATCCCCGTATCGAACCAAGAAAAAGGCGGCCACGGCCTCCGGACTCGCACCCGCGCCCATCAGATCGGCATGGAGGGCCCGGGCCAGCCCCACGGTCCGCCGGACTTGCGCCGGCAGGCGGTGGATGCTATACGTATCGCCGATATCGGCCAGCGTAAATGATTCGCGATTTCTTCCTCGGCTTCATCCGGATCCACGTGCTCCACCATGCGGCGGAGCAGCCCGTCTACGGGCTCTCGCTGATCGAGGAGCTCCGGCGCCACGGCTACGCGCTGAGCCCGGGCACGCTGTACCCGATCCTCCATGGCCTGGCCGAGGCCGGATACCTCCGCCTGGAGAAGCGTGTGGTGGGCGGACGAGTCCGCAAGTACTACACGAGCACGGCCCGGGGGCGGCGGGCGCTGGCCGCCGCGCGCACGCAGATCATGGAGCTGGTGGGGGAGGTGCTGGGGCCTCCCCGCCCGCCCTCGTCACCGCCGCGCCCGTCCCGGCCTTCCTCGAGGGGAGCGCGCGGGCGGCGGCAGAGGAGATGAGCGACTCGCCGGCGAGCGGGGGACGCGCGGCGCCAAGCGCGGAGGTGCAGACGAGCCCTCCGGCGGGAGGGCACGCCTCCCGGGTCCTGGAGGTGCTCGGGGTCGCGACGCGCCTGGGGCTGACCTCGTTCGGCGGCCCCATCGCGCATCTCGGCTATTTCCGCGAGGAGTACGTGGTCCGGCGCAGGTGGCTCGACGAGGCGACGTACGCCGACCTGGTGGCGCTCTGCCAGTTCCTCCCCGGCCCGGCCAGCAGCCAGGTCGGCATCGCCATCGGCGTCTCGCGGGCCGGTCTGCTCGGCGGCGTGGCGGCGTGGCTCGGCTTCACGCTGCCGTCGGCCATCGCGCTCGTGGCCTTCGCCTACGGCATACGCGGGCTCGGGGTCGCCGATGCCGGCTGGCTGCACGGCCTCAAGGTCGCCGCGGTCGCCGTCGTGGCCCTGGCGGTGTGGGGAATGGCGCGAGCGCTCGCGCCGGACCGCGGGCGGGCGACCCTCGCCCTCCTCTCCGCCATAGGTGCCCTCCTGTGGCCGACCGGAATGGCGCAGGTCACCATCATCGGGCTGGCGGCCCTCGTGGGGTTGCGCCTCTTGCCCGGCGCCGCCGCCCCCGCCTCCGCGCCTGCGCGGCCCCCCGTCAGGCGCCGGCTGGGCGCCGCCGCGCTGGTCCTGTTCTTCGGTCTGCTGGCCGCGCTGCCGATCGCGCGCCAGCTCGTGCCGAGCCACGCGCTGGCGGTGTTCGAGAGCTTCTTCCGCGCAGGGTCTCTGGTCTTCGGCGGGGGCCACGTGGTCCTCCCTCTCCTCCAGGCCGAGGTCGTCCCGCCCGGCTGGGTGGCTGGCGAGCAGTTCGTCGCCGGCTACGGCGCCGCTCAGGCCGTGCCCGGGCCGCTCTTCACCTTCGCCGCCTATCTGGGAGCTGCGATGGGGCCAGCGCCCAGCGGCGTCGCGGGCGCCGCACTCGCCCTGGCGGCG
This sequence comes from Candidatus Rokubacteria bacterium GWC2_70_16, assembly GCA_001788415.1. Classification (GTDB taxonomy): domain Bacteria; phylum Methylomirabilota; class Methylomirabilia; order Rokubacteriales; family CSP1-6; genus UBA12499. Next base: position 3,424 of record MGBV01000175.1, read on the forward strand.
GTGTTCCTGCCCTCCTTCCTCCTGATCATCGGGGCGCTCCCGTTCTGGGATGACCTCCGCGGGCGATCGGGCTTCCAGTCGGCGCTCCGCGGCATCAATGCAGCCGTGGTCGGGCTGCTCCTGGCCGCCCTGTACCACCCGGTGTGGACGAGCGCGATCCGGGCCCCGGCTGATGTCGCCCTCGCCCTGGCGGCCTTCGGTCTGCTGGCGTTCTGGAAGGCCCCGGCCTGGCTCGTCGTGCTGCTCACGGCAGGCGGCGGCGCGGTCGTCTCCCTGATCGCCCGCTAGCAGGCTGGTAGAGTGAAGGGCGAGCGCGGTCGTGTACAGGTCCGGCGGCGCCCCACTGTTTCCGCCCTTTCGGGCCGGTGTCCATTCGCCGAGTGGACCATCACGCGTTTCTCGCCCCTCCTCATCGAACCGGACGTGCGGTTTTCCCGCATCCGGCTCTCGGACGGGTTTCACACCGAGGCATGCGCAGGCCGCTTCAATTGAAAGCGCCGCAACTGGAACACGCCCAGTTCCCCGAAGATGCGCTCCGCGGGGTAGCGCCTCGTCCCTCGCGCAGGGACCTTGTGCCTCCGCCCCAGAAAGTGCCGCACGCGTTCGCTGACATAGCGATCAACCGCCCGGTAGGCCTTGGCCCGGGTGCCGTAGCTGAAGTAATTCGCCCACCCGCGCACCACGCGGTTGAGCTCCTCCTTCACCTCGCCCCACGGGCCTTGGTTGCCCGGTCGGAGGATCTGCCGGATGCGTCCCTTGACCCGCTTCACCGCCCTCTTGCCAGGCGCGGCCCCCACGTACCGATGCCCGTTCTTCCACGACCGCATCGGCCCAAAGGTGTAGCCCAGAAAGTCAAACGCCTCGCGCCGCCCGTCCACCACCCGAGTCTTCTGCTCATTGAGCGTCAGCCCCATCGTGGTGAACCACCGCCGACTCTGCGCGAGCACCTCCCCGGCCCCAGTCCGACACAGGACCACGAAGTCGTCCGCGTAGTTCACGAGTCGCGCCCCGTACTGTCCGTCGAGCCCCCGGAGACGAAACACCCGCAGATAGCGATTCATGTAGACGTTCGCCAGCAACGGCGACACCACCCCACCTTGCGGCGTGCCGCGCGTCGCCCGCTTCCCGCCCGTGTATCGCCACCCGCCGCCCTCGGTCGGTTCCGCCACTGGCGCCTTCAGCCACCGCTTCAGCAACCCCAACAGCTTCCCATCACTGATGCGGCGCGCCAGCGACTTCATCAAGTCCGCGTGCGGAATCGTGTCAAAATACTGCGACACGTCGGCGTCAATCACCTCTGTGTGCCCGGCGTCCAGCGCCCGGTGCACCTCCTGGACCGCCTCCAGCGCCGTCCGGCCCGGCCGATAGCCATAGGCCGTGGGTTCCAGGTCCGCTTCGAAGATCGGCTGCAAGATCAGCAAGGCGGCGGTTTGCACCACCCGGTCCCGAATCCCCGGGATCCCCAGGGGCCGCTCCCCAACTCCGCCCGGCTTCGGAATCAGCACCCGCCGCACCGGTTGAGGCCGGTACGTCCCCGTACGCAGCGCCTCCCCTACGGCGGCCAGCCACCGCTCCACACCCGCTGTCTCGATGTCCTCGAACGTCACCCCATCCACGCCCGGCGCCCCGCCGTGCTGCTTGCTGACCGCGTAGGCATGAGCCAGAATGTCCGCCCGATACACCTTGTCGTACAACAGGTAGAACCGATAGGCCGGTTCCTGCTTGGCCTTGGTGTACAGCGCCTCTTGGAGCCGCCGGAGCTTGGATGGAGTTGCCAGGCTCATGCCAATCTCCCGCCCCTTGGCCCGTTGAGACACACCCCGAACCAGGGTCCTCTCCCTCCCCACCAGTTCTGTTGTCTGGTGAGTCCAAACGGTACGGTGGACCCCTCCGACACCCAGCGCGGCTCCCGCCTTCCGGAACTGAGAGCCGCGACCCCTCGCCGCGCTGGGGCTCCCGCTTGACGCCATGCTCTGTGTCGACGTGCCACGCCCCCTACCCCGGTGAGCGATCGCGCCTTCATTGGTCGGTTACTCCAGCGCAATCCAGCGGCCTTCCCTGTTTTCAGGGCAGGTCGGCGCTCACGATTTCCTTTCGAGGCCTGCTCGGGCTTCACACGCGTTGCGGCCCGTCGACTTGCCGACCCACCCAAGGTGGGCCCCTGTCCCGAGAGCTTCAGCAATTCGGTTGCCCTCCTCACTGCCTCGGTAGCTACTGGGGTGCACCGACAACTCCCCAGGCCGGACTTGCACCGGCAAGAACACAGCACCTTCACGGCGCACCTGAAAAAGGCCCATCTGCGGAGGTACGGCGCCCTCGGCCGCACGCTCAACGTGGCTCCCTCACGCTCGCCCGGATCTCCGGATCCGCTCCCCTCGCCTCCGGCTCGGCTCGCCAAGCGGAGTACGCCTCGCGTGCAGCCGTCGGGCGCCGCCTCGCATCTGGACCTTCCTGAGCAGCCCGCAGGGTTCTTCCGCACCCCGCTAGAGCAGGCCGGGGCGGGGGGCCCTCCCCGCGGAACCGTGGCTTCTGCGCGATGCCGGAGCCGCAGACCTCCATCTCGTGGCCCCTCTCGAGAGCTTGACGCGCGTGGCGACTCAGCGTGTTCCGCGGGGAGGGCCCCCCGCCCCGGCCGGGAAATCTGCTACCCTGTTGGCGTGCCCGCTGCGACGGCCGTCTGCGTCTTCGATCTCGACCACACCCTCGTCTCCTCGCCGCTGGACCTGCGTGCCGTGGGACGGGAGATGGAGGCGCTGATGCGCGCCCGAGGCCTCGACGTCCCGGTGCGCGAGCTGCGCTGGTCGGCGCCCGAGCTCCTGAGTCTGGTCCGGCGCGAGGCGCCGGAGCTGGAGGCCGACGTGCTCGCGATCCCCGTCGCCCACGAGCGGCGCGCCATGCAGGAGGCGAGCCTCGAGCCCTTCGCCGTCGAGGCCGTGGCGGCCATGAAGGCTCGCGGCTTCGCCACGGCCGTCTGGACCAACAACGATCGCGTCGCGGCCGACTTCGTCCTGTCCCGCTTCGGTCTCGGCAGGCATCTCGACCTGGTCGTCACACGCGACGACGTGCGCCACCTCAAGCCCGATCCCGACGGGCTGCGCGTGGTGCGAGAGCGCTGGCCCGGGGCCGAGCGCATCGTCGTGGTGGGCGACTCCTGGGTGGACGGGCTCGCCGCCCAGGCCGGCGGCGTGCCCTTCATCGCCTACCGGAGCGACCACGCCGAGCTGGCCCGCCGCGGGGTCGCCATCACCGCCTCCATCGCCTCGCTGCTGGATCTCCCCGCCGCGCTCGCATGAGCGCCGGCGGGTATAATCCCGGCGTGGATCTCTTCGACCCGCCGGTACCCCGCACGCCCCCGCCGCCTTCCCCGCTGGCCGACCGCATGCGCCCGCGCGCGCTCGACGAGGTGGTGGGGCAGGACCATCTCCTGGGCCCGGCAAAGGTCCTGCGCCGCGCCCTCGAGGAGGGGGCGCTTCACTCCATGATCCTCTGGGGCCCGCCGGGCACCGGCAAGACGACGCTGGCGCTGCTCATGGCCGAGGTGGCGGGCGCCCACTTCGTCACCTTCTCGGCCGTGCTCTCCGGCGTCAAGGAGATCCGCCAGGTCACCGCCGAGGCCGAGATCGAGCGCCAGCGCGCGGGGCGCCGCACCATCCTCTTCGTGGACGAGATCCACCGCTTCAACCGGGCCCAGCAGGATGCCTTCCTGCCCCACGTGGAGAAGGGCAGCCTCGTGCTCGTGGGCGCCACCACGGAGAACCCGTCCTTCGAGGTCAACTCGGCGCTCCTCTCCCGCTGCCGCGTCTACGTCCTCAACCTGCTCGGCGAGGAGGACGTGATCCACATCCTCGAGCGCGCCCTCGGGGATGCCGAGCGGGGACTGGGCAAGAGCGGCGTCGCGGCCGACCCCGACGCCCTCCGGCTCATCGCCCGCCTCGCCAATGGCGACGCCAGGAACGCGCTCAACATCCTCGAGCTGGCGGCGACGCTCGGATCGACCCGCCCGGCCACCGCATCCTGCGGGCGGATCACCGAGGCCGCCATCCAGGAGGCCGCCCAGCGAAAGGCGCTCCTCTACGACAAGTCGGGCGAGGAGCACTACAACCTCATCTCGGCCCTGCACAAGTCGCTGCGCGACTCGGATCCGGACGGGGCGCTGTACTGGCTCGGGCGGATGCTGGACTCGGGCGAGGACCCGCTCTACATCGCCCGCCGGCTCGTGCGCTTCGCCTCGGAGGACGTGGGCAATGCCGACCCCCAGGCGCTCCGGGTCACGCTGGACGCCAGGGAGGCCTATCACTTCCTCGGGACGCCTGAGGGTGAGCTGGCGCTGGCGCAGGCGGCCTGCTATCTCGCGCTGGCGCCCAAGTCCAATGCCATCTACGTCGCCTACAACCAGGTCAAGGACGACATCCGCGACAAGCCCGCCGAGCCCGTGCCGCTGCATCTCCGCAACGCTCCCACGGGGCTGATGGCGAATCTCGGCTACGGCCAGGGCTACCAGTACGCCCACGACGCCCCCGACGCGCAGGTGACGCAGGAGCATCTGCCCGAGGCGCTCCGCGGGCGCATCTACTACCGTCCGACGGAGCGCGGCCTCGAGAAGGAGCTGGCGGCGCGGCTTCGCCAGTGGAGGGAGCGGCGGGCGCGGGGCCGCGGGTGAGCCGGGGGCCCTGGCTCGCGGCCGTCTGCGCCTCGGAGCTCGGCACGCTCCTCGTCTTCTCGAACTTCACGGCGCTCCTGCCGCTGCTCAAGCTCGAGTGGCGCCTCTCCGACACCCAGGCCGGGGCCATCACGGGCTTCTACCAGGTCGGGTACATCGCGGCCGTGGCGATCCTGGCCACGCTCACCGACTACGTGCCGCCCCGGCGGATCTATCTCCTGAGCGCGCTGTGGGCCGGCCTCACGAGCCTCGCCTTCGCCTTCTGGGCGGAAGGTTTCGTCTCGGCCCTGGTGCTGCGCGGGCTGGTGGGGCTCGGGCTGGCCGGCACCTACATGCCGGGCATGCGGCTGGTGGCCGAGCGCTTCGCCTCGCGCCGCCGGGGCTTCGCCATGGGGTGCTACATCGGCGCCTTCACCATCGGCACATCCGTCTCGCTCCTCGTCACGGCCTGGGCCCATGCCCACTGGGGATGGCGCTGGGCCTTCGCCGTGACGGCCCTGGGGCCGCTCGCCGCGGGGATCATCGCCTGGTTCGTCCTCCCCCGTGGCATGGCCGTGGTGCCGAAGCCCGCCTCAGCCGGGGGCCAGCCGCGAGCCGGACTGGCGCGTGTGCTGAGGAACCGCTCGGCGCTCCGGCTCATCGCGGCCTATGGCGGCCACACCTGGGAGCTCATGGGCATGCGCGGCTGGATCGTGCCCTTCTTCACCGCCAGCCTCGTCGCCAAGGGCACTGATCTCGCGGAGGCCACGCGCGCCGCCGCGCTGGCGGGCTCGGCGGTGCTGGCCGTGGGAGCGCTGCCCCATCCCTTCTCCGGGCTCCTGTCGGATCGGCTGGGGCGCGCCAAGCCCATCAGCACCTTCATGCTCCTCTCGGCGGCCTGCTCGCTCTCCATGGGCTGGGCGCTGTCCTGGTCCTGGGCAGCGCTCGTGGCCCTGGGGTTGCTCTACGGCATCCTCGTCACCGCCGAGTCCGCCATCATCTCCACGGGAGTGGCCGACC
>MGBV01000175.1:9089-9185 GCA_001788415.1 Candidatus Rokubacteria bacterium GWC2_70_16
GCCTGTCTTCCTCGGGCGCACGATGGCGCTTCAGTCCACGGTGGGCTTCAGCCTCGGGGCGCTGGGGCCCGTGGCCTTCGGGGTGGCGCTGGACTG
>MGBV01000176.1 GCA_001788415.1 Candidatus Rokubacteria bacterium GWC2_70_16
CCAGGCCCGCCAACCGATGCGCCAGAAACCGCTCTCGCCAGAGCTGGACCGTGGGCCTGGAAATGTCCAATTCCCGGGCGATGTCCTGATTGAGGCCGCCATTGGCCGCCATCTGCACGATCTGTGCACGCTGCACCAGGCGCAACGGGAAACTCCGGCCATGGGCCCAGGCGGCCAGGACAGGTTGCTCTTCGGCGGACAAGACAATGGGTGGAGCGCTTCTCATGTCGTATAGCTTGGCATTCGTCGGAGATGTATGTCAAGTTATTTATGGGACACTACACTAGAGGTCGAGGCTCTTGAGGTAGCCCCGGAAGGCATCCGCCAGGTCCGGCCTCGCCAGGGCGAACTCCACCGTCGCCTTGAGGAAACCGAGCCGGTCGCCGGTGTCGTAGCGCTTGCCCTCGAACTCGACGGCGTAGATGGGGCGCCGGCTCTGGAGCGTGCGCAGGCCGTTGGTGAGCTGGATCTCGCCCCGGCTGTCGGGAGGGGTCTCGGCCAGGATGGGGAAGAGATCGGGGGTGAGGACGTACCGGCCGATGATGGCCAGGTCGGAGGGGGCCTCGGCCGGGTCCGGCTTCTCGACCAGATCCTGGACCTCGAAGACATTCCCGCCGAGCGCTCTCGGAGCGATGACCCCGTAGCGGCCGATCTCCTCGCGGGGCACCCGCATGACGGCCAGCACGGGGCCGTCGTGGGCCTCGTACACGTCCAGGAGCTGGCGCATGCACGGCACCGCGGCCACGATGATGTCGTCGCCCAGGAAGACGCCGAAGGGCTCCTGGCCCACCAGCGGCTCGGCGCAGAGGATGGCATGCCCGAGTCCCAGCGGCTCCTTCTGGCGCACGTAGGAGACCGCGGCCAGCTCGGAGATGGTCCTGATCTGGGCCAGCTCGTCCAGCTTGCCCCGGTCCTGCAGGTAGTACTCCAGCTCGAAGGCGGCGTCGAAGTGGTCCTCGATGGCGCGCTTGTTCCGGCCGGTGATCAGGATGATGTCAGAGAGCCCGGAGGCCACCGCTTCCTCCACCACGTACTGGATGGTGGGCTTGTCCACCAGGGGCAGCATCTCCTTGGGCTGCGCCTTGGTGGCCGGCAGGAAGCGGGTGCCGAGCCCTGCCGCCGGGAACACCGCCTTGCGGACCTTTCTTGGGGGAGGGGTCATGGTTCTCTCCCGGGCGTGTCCGCCCGCAGGTACACGACGCGCTCGGCCGAGGGAACCGGGATGCCGTCGCGGTCGAAGGTCTCCTTGATCCGGCGCCGCAGCTCCATCTCGGCCTCCGCGCGCTTGTCCGCCGGCACCTTCACCATCAGCCGCAGCCCCAGCTCCCCCTCCCCGAAGCGGAGGATGCCCTGCGCCTGGGGGGCCTCCAGCGCGAGCCCCGTCTCCGCGCCCCACTGGCGGGCCGCGCGCTCCAGCGCCTCCAGCGCCCGTCTCACGTCGGCGTCGTAGGCCACGGTCACGTCGAGCACGGCCCGCGCCCACCCCTTGTTGTAGTTCGCGAACTGGGTGAGCTCGCCGTTGGGGATCACGCGCTGGGCGCCGTTGAGCATGCGGAGCTTGGTGACGCGCAGCCCGATGGACTCCACCGTCCCCACATGCGGGCCCACCTCGATGACGTCGCCCACCCCGATGAGCCCCTCGAAGAGGATGAAGAAGCCGGTGATCACGTCCTTGATGAGGCTCTGCGCGCCGAGCCCCACCGCCAGCCCGAGCACGCCGGCGGAGACCAGGAGCGCCCGGATATCCACGCCGACTTCCCGGAGCGTCACCATGAGGGTCATGAAGGCCAGCGCGTACCGGGCCACGCTCTTCATGAGCGGCCCCAGGGTTCGCGCGCGCTGCACCTTGGCCGGATAGTCGGAGGCGCCCTCGAGGGGCCGGAGGAGCCGGTCGATGAGGCGGGCGACAGCGCGGTACCCGGCCAGCGCCAGCACGATGGCGGCGAGCACCACGAGGATCCGCGAGACGACCACCACGAGCGGCCCCTCGATGCTGGCCAGGCGGCCGAGGAGGGCGGCCAGGGCCTCGGCGAAGGTGTCCATGCGGGCGGCGGCCGGCGCGGTCAGGCGACCGGGCCCTGGGCCCTCATCCGGGGGGCGTCCGCACCTGGATGCCGAGCTTCTTGACCCGGTACCAGAGGCTGCGCTCGGAGATGTTGAGGATCTTGGCGGCGCGGGCCTGGACGCCGCCCGCCTGGCGGAGCGCGTCGAGGATCATGCGGCGCTCCCACTCCTCGAGGGCCTCGTCGAGGGAGCCGGAGAGCGGCGGGGCGGCCGCGGCCTCGGGGGGCGCCGCCGCGCTCCGCTGGATGGCCGGCGGCAGATGCTCCGGCAGGATGATGCCGTCGGAGAGCACCATGGCGCCCTCCAGCACGTGCTGGAGCTCGCGGACATTGCCGGGCCAGTGGTAGGTCCAGAGACACCGGAGCGCCTCGGTGGAGACGGCGGCCGGCATCCGCGACAGCCGGCGCGCCGCGCGCTGCAGCAGGTGAGTGATCAGGTCCGGGAGGTCGTCGATCCGCTCCCGCAGCGCGGGGATGCGCAGGCGGACGCCCTGCAGGCGGTAGAAGAGGTCGGCCCGGAACTTCCCCTCCGCGACGAGGCCGTCGAGGTTCTGGTGGGTGGCGGCGATGACCCGCACGTCCACGGTGATGGGCCTGGTGCCGCCCACGCGCTCGATCTCCCGCTCCTGCAGCGCCCGGAGGATCTTCACCTGCATGGCCGGCGGCATGTCGCCGATCTCGTCGAGGAAGAGCGTGCCCGAGCGGGCCAGCTCGAAGCGTCCGGGCTTGGACCGCACGGCGCCGGTGAAGGCGCCCCGCTCGTGGCCGAACAGCTCGGACTCGAGCAGCCCCTCGGGGATGGCCGCGCAGTTGACCGGGATGAGCGGCCCGTCCTTCCGGCCGCTCAGCCGGTGGATGGCGCGCGCCAGCACCTCCTTGCCCGTCCCGCTCTCGCCCTCGATCAGGATGGTGACATCCGTGGGCGCCACCCGCTGCCCCATCTCGATCACCCGGCGGAGCGCCTGGCTGCGCCCGATCAGCTCCTCGAAGCCGGTCCCCTGGGCGGCCTGCAGCGCCTTGACCTGCTGCTGCAGGCGCCGGCGCTCCAGCGCCCGGGCGACCACCACCTGGAACTCGACCATCTTCAGGGGCTTGGTGAAGAAGTCATAGGCGCCGCGCGTGATGGCCTCGGTGGCGATCTCCCGCGTGCCGTGCGCCGTCATCACGATGATGGGGGTGTCCGGGGCCAGCTCGCGGCAGCGCGGGATGGCGTCGAGCCCGTCCATGTCCGGCAGCTTCACGTCGAGGAGGATCAGGTCCCACGCCGAGGCCTTGAGCGCGTCGAGGAGGGCGCCCGCCGTGGGCGCCACCTCGACCTCGTACTCCTTCCGGATCAGGGCCTCGCGCAGGACGAAGGCCAGGTCCTCGTCATCCTCGACGATCAGGATTCGCTCGGTCATGCCTCGCTCAGGCTCGCGTGGCTGCCGCCACCGGGGCCGTGGTGGGCAGCTCGACGATGAACGTGGTCTCCGACACGCCGTCACTCTCCACTCTCAGGCTCCCCCGGTGGGCGTCCACGATCTGCCGGGCGATGGCCAGTCCGAGGCCCGTCCCCCGGGACTTGGTCGTGAAGAAGGGCTGGAAGATGCGCTCCCGGATCTCGGCCGGGATCCCCGCCCCCGTGTTCCGCACCGAGACGCGGACGCGGTCGCGGGCGCCCGGCGCCACCGTGACCTCCACCGTACCATCCTGCGGGGTGGCTTCCAGCGCGTTCTTGATCAGGTTCGAGAACACCTCGCTGAGGCGAAAGGCGTCCCCCACGGCGGGGGGCAGGGAGCCGGCCGGCGGCGCCACGCGAAGGCGCGGATCGCCGGGCAGCATGCCGACCACATCGTCCAGCAGCTCCGGCAGGGGGACGGGCTGCCAGCTCTCCGGCTCCGGGTGGCTCAGCGTCAGGAGGTTCTCGACCAGGTGGTCCTGCCGGTCCACGGCCTGGAGCAGCCGGTCCATGTACTCGCGCCTCGAGTCCCCCGCGGGCAGATCGGCCTGCAGGAGCTCGACGAGCCCGCGGATGGTCGCCAGCGGGGTGCGGATCTCGTGGGCCACCCGCGCGGCCATCCCCCCGAGGAAGGCGAGCTGGTCCGCCCGCCGGATCTCCTCCCGGATCCGCTGCTTCTCCGTGGCGTCCCGGAAGAGCAGGACCAGCGCCGTCGAGCCCCGCCCCCACTCGCGGTGCTGCACCGTGATCTCGAGCAAGACGTCCCGCCCCTTCGCGGTCGTGGCCGTCACCTCGCTCATGTGCACCGAGCGCTCGCCGACCGTGGCGTCATCGAGCAGCCGCGCCAGGGGGTCGTTTCCCCTGCTGGCCGGCAAGGGGCCCTGGCCGGAGAGGATGGGCACTCCGCGGAAGGGCTCCAGCGACAGCTCCAGCAGGACCTCGGCGGCGGTGTTGTACGACAGGAGCTCGCCCGCGGGCCCCAGGAGGAGCATGCCCTCGGGCAGCCGGGTCAGGATGTCGCTGTCCCGGACGAAGCGATCCATGGACAGCGTGAGCCGCCCCACCGCCTCGTCCAGCGCTCCGAGCTCATCGGTGGCGCGCGACAGGCCGCTCTCGCCGCCCTGCGGGGAGAGGGCCTGCGCCTTCCGGACGATGCCGCGGATGCGGCCGGCGACGCGCAGGCCGACCAGGAGCCCGGCCACGGCCGCGGCGGCCCCCGCCAGCGCCGCGCCCGAGAAGAGGAGCACGGCCGCGCGGGCGGCCTCCCGGCCTCCCAGCTCGGTGATGAACGGCCGCGCGAGGTAGAGGAGGACAAGCCCGCTCGCCGTGGCGGACACGGCCATGAGGAGCGAGAGGACCACGTACAGCCTGACCGACACGCGGTACGTCGGAACCCGCTCGGACATCGCCGCGGCGCTGCGGTCTACTGCGACTCCAACGAATTGCCGCGAGACCGCGATCCCGTGCCGGGCCAAATGACGAGCCAGACGAGGCCCGAGGGAGGCGCCGGCCGGAGACGTACGTGGGTGTACGTCGAGGACCGGCGCCGACCGAGAACAAGGCTGGGCGAGCCGCAGCCGGAGGCCAGGCGAGCGGACCTGGATATCCGGCGAGCGTGAGCGCGCCATGGCGAAGTCAGTTGGCCCGGCACTACTTGATGCCGCCCCTGATCGCCTGACCCAGAGTGAAGATCGGCAGATAGAGCGCGAAGATGATGCTCCCGGCGATGGCCCCCATGATCACGATCATGATGGGCTCGATGAGCGTGGCAAGCGTGGCCACGGTGTTGTCCACCTGCTGCTCGTAGTAGAGCGCGGCCTTCGCCAGCATGGCCGGGAGCGTGCCGCTCTCCTCGCCGGTGGCCACGAGCTGGGTGACCATGCTCGGGAACTCGCCCGTCTGGCGCAGGGTGTCGGCGATGGTGCCGCCGTCCCGCATCCGCGTGGTGGCCGCCGCCATGGCCTCCTCGACGACCTTGTTGCCCGCCACGTGGGACACGGTCTCCATGGCCTCGATGAGCGGGATGCCGCTGTTGAGCAGCACGCTGAGCGTGCGGCAGACGCGCGCCATGATCGCCTTGCGGATGAGCGGGCCGAAGAGGGGCATGTTGAGCTTGAAGCGGTCGAAGGTCCGCCGCCCGATCTCCGTCTGCAGGGCCACGAAGACGCCGATCACCACGAGGAGGAGGAGCACGAGGACCGTCAGCGTCGAGTGGCGCACGGCGTCGCTGAAGACGATGAGCAGGCGGGTCGGCGGCGGCAGCGTGGCGTTGGCGCGCGCGTAGACCCCCTGGAAGATCGGCACGATCTTCACCACCATCACGAAGACGACGAGGAGGGCCACGGTCAGGATCACGGCCGGGTAGGCGATGGCCCCCTTGACCTTGCGGCGGAGGTTGGCCGTCTTCTCCAGGTACACGGTGAGCGTGTCGAGCACCACCGGCAGGGAGCCCGACAGCTCCCCGGCCCGGATCACGGCGACGTAGAGCCGGTCGAAGACGTGCGGGTGCTCGCGCAGCGCATCCGCGAAGCTGGTGCCGCCGGTGATGGCGTCACGCACGTGCTCCAGCACTTTCCTGAAGCTCTTGTTCGGCGTCTCGGCGGCGAGCGCGGTGAGGACCCGGACCAGGTGAAGCCCGCCGGACAGCATGGCCGCCAGCTGGCCCGTGAACAGCACCATGGTGGCCAGGTTCACGCCGCTGGCCCACCGGCGCAGCACTTCGCGTGCCGCCTCCACGAAGGGCTCGAGCGCCACACCGGCGCTGAGGCCCTCGAGACTCAGCCCGCCGCCGCCCTGCCCCCGGGTGGACGGCCGCACGGCGAGCACCAGCTGCCCCTGCTCCCTGAAGCGGGCGACGAGGTCGCCCTGGCTGTCGGCCTCGGCCCGGCCCCGCTTCACAGCCCCCCGGCGATCCGCGATCTCGTACTCGAAGAGCGCCATGGGCTCACTCCTGGTCGGCGACGACGGCCAGGACTTCCTCCAGGGTCGTGAGCCCCTCCACCGCGCGCCGGAAGCCGGCCTGCCGGAGCGGCACCATGCCGTTGTCGAGGGCGTACTTCCGGATCATGTCCCCGTCGGCGCCGTCGATCACCATCCGGCGCACGTTCGCGGTGACCCAGAAGACCTCGTAGAGCGCCAGGCGGCCGTGGTAGCCGAGGTTCCGGCACTCCTTGCACCCCCGGCCGCGGTACAGCATTTCGGGCGCCGGCTCGGGGGCGAACAGGCTGACCTCCTCGGGCGTGGGCCGGTAGGCCTCCTTGCAGTGCTTGCAGATCTTCCTCACGAGCCGCTGCGCGGCCGCCACGTTGACGGCGGTGGCGACCAGGAACGGCTCGACGCCGATGTTGATCAACCGCACGAGCGTGGACACGGCGTCGTTGGTGTGCAGCGTCGAGAGGACGAGGTGGCCGGTGAGCGCGGCGCGGACGGCGATCTGCGCGGTCTCGGCGTCCCGGATCTCGCCCACCATGATGATGTCGGGGTCCTGGCGCAGGATGGACCGGAGCGCGCGCGCGAAGTCGAAGCCGATCTCCGACTTGACCTGCACCTGCTGGATGCCCGGCTGGCGGTACTCCACCGGGTCCTCGACGGTGACGATGTTCTTCCGCGGCGACTTGATCGCCTTGATGGCCGTGTGCAGCGTCGTGGACTTGCCGCTGCCGGTGGGCCCGGTCAGCAGCACCATGCCCCACGGCCGGAGGATGCCCTTCATGAACGACTCGAGCTGGTCCGGGGCGAAGCCCAGGCTCTCCAGCGTGTAGGAGGTGACCACCGCCTCCTTTTCCAGGAGCCGCAGCACCACCTTCTCGCCCCAGATCGTCGGCAGCGTGGCGACGCGGAAGTCGATCTCCTTGCCGTGGATGCGCGAGGCGAAGCTGCCGTCCTGGGGGAGCCGGCGCTCGGCGATGTCCAGCCGGGAGATGATCTTGAGCCGCGAGACCACCGCCAGGTGGAGCGAGCGCGGCACCTCGAGGAGGTCGAACAGCAGGCCGTCGATGCGGTAACGCACCCGCGTGCGGTCCTCGTAGGGCTCCACGTGGATGTCGGAGGCGCGGTCCTCGGCCGCCCGGCCCAGGAGGTAGTTCACGACCTTGACGACTGGCGGATCGTCGGCCTGGGTCCGCAGCTGCTTGATGTCCACCGCCTCCTCGGCGATGGGCGTCAGCCCGACGCTCAGGCCCAGGTCCTGGCGGAGCGCCTCGTCGATGCCCTCCGTGGAGATCATCTTGCGGTAGCACTTGTCGATGGCTTCCTGGATCGCCCCTCCGGGGCCGATGCGGAAGTCCACGTCGAGGCCCGTGGCGCGGCGGAGGTCGTCGAGCGCGACGACGTTCAGCGGGTCCGCGGTGGCCACGACGAGCCGCCGCCCGTGCCGCTCGGCGGCGATGATGCGGTGCTGGCGCGCCACCTCCTCCGGCACGAGCTTGACGACGTCGAGGTCCAGCGCGGCCAGCTCCTGGCGGGTGATGGGGTCCTTCCGGAACTGCGCGCCCAGGTACTTGAGCAGGACCTCCTCGTCGATGAGCTTCATCTCGATGAGGACCTGGCCCAGGCGGTCCTTCGCCTTGCGCTGGCGATCCAGGGCGGAGGCGAGCTGCTCGTCGGTCAGGATCCCGTCCTGGACCAGCATCTGGCCCAGCGGGACCCAGCCCCAGCGCTCGGTGGGCTGCGTCATTCGTCGCCTTTCCGGCTGCTGATCTCCAGGAGCCGCCGGCGCACGTCGGTCCGGGCGGGATGGCCTTCGGTGCTGAGGCTGAGGAACGCCCTGTAGTGGGCTGCCGCTTCTCGGAGTTTCCCCTGCCGGTCGAGGGCGACGCCGAGGTTCCGCTCGGCCTCGGCATGGGCGGGCTGGAGCCGCACGGCGCGGCGGAACGCCTCCACCCCGGCCGCCACCTCGCCGAGGCTGACCAGCGCCACGCCGAGGCCGTTCCAGGCTTCGGGATCCCTCGGCGCCAGCTTCGTGGCCTGCCTCAGGAGGCTCGCGGCCTCACCGAAGGCGCCGCGCTCCACGGCCTCGGCCCCCCGGGTCAGCAAGGCTCGCACGCCCTCGTCCGCCTCGCGGCGAGGCGAGGATTCCGCCGGGACCACGGGCACCAGCGGTTGCGGGGAAACCGTGGGAGCCCGGACCGGGGCCGTGCCAGGGTGCGGGCGCAAGAGAACGGCCACCCCGATGGCTGCCATGCCCCCTAGAATAACCAAAGGGGCCCTCATCCGCCACTTTCGTCGGGGGGCGGGCGGAGGGGCCAGGTTCGGAATCCCGCCGAGACCGCGGGGCCGGGAGCGGCCGCGATCCAGCCCCGACAGGATGTCCGCCAGCCTGCTCATTCGGGACGGTTGAATGTGGATGAGCATGGAATGCGGTTGGGCCTCTTCGCCCAAGGGCTCATCGGGGCGGGGTCTCCCCGATGGTGGGGTTGAAGCGGCCGCCGATCACGCGGGAGAGGGCCAGCGTGGTCCGGGGCCCGACGATCCCGTCCTCCTTCAGTCCCGTGGCGCGCTGGAACCGGCGCACCGCCTGCTGGAACCGCTCGGTGTTCCCGGCGGGCAGGGGCGGGTTCAGGTGGCCGAGCTTCTGCAAGCGCAGCGCGAGCGTGGCCACCACGGTCGGCGTCAGCTCCTGGTTCGGGTCGGCCGGGAGCAGGTCGATGTTCCGCCAGATGATCCACGCCTCGAGGTTCCAGGCCGCCTCGAGGCCGTCGAGAGCGAAGCGCGTCTCCTCGCCCGTGGGCGTGGCCAGGACGGCCGTGTCGCCCTCGATACGGCGCAGGAGCAGCGGGCGCGCCCCCTCGCCGGCGCCGATCCGCACGAGCGCGGGCAGCCCGATGGCGCGCAGCTCGGCGAGCGTCGTCTCGGACAGGAGCGTCGCCGAGAGCTGGTAGCGCGCGGCGATCGCGACCATGTCCGGGATGCGGGCGGCGTCCACGGGCCAGGCCGACACGACGCCGTCCGGCATCTCCTCGTTGACGCCCCAGAGCCTCAGCGCCTGCACCAGCAGGCTCTTCATCCCGTCCGGCGGAACGGCGCCGCGCTGGCCGCGTCCCGACGGCGCCGGCTGGGCGGCGGGGGGCGCCGCGGCCGGCCGGGGCGCCGCGACTGGCGGGCGCGCGGCCGCGCCCGGGATATCGGAGCGCCCCGGGAGCTGGAGGAGCGGGGGCGCCCAGCCCGTCCAGTACCCGGCGGCCGCGCCACCGAGCAGCACGGCCGCCAGCACGCCCGCGGCGACAAGCGCGCGCCCCGAGCCCCATGAGGCCCTCGCGGCCCTCGCGCCGCGCCGCCTGCCCCGGCTCTCGCCCTCCAGGTTCTTGATGGCGGCCTTGACGAGCGCCGGCGCGATCTCCCGCGCGCGCGCGCTGTAGGCGGCCATGAGCGCCCGATCGCAGACCATGTTGATCACGCGGGGGATCCCGCGGCTGTGGGCGTAGATCCTCGCCATGGCGGCCCGCGTGAAGGGCAGCGCCCCGGGCAGGCCGGCGATGCGCATCCGATGCTCCACGTACCGGAAGGTGTCCTTTCTCGACAGGGGCTTGAGGTAGCAGCGGATGCCGATGCGCTGATCGAGCTGGCGCAGCTCCCGCTGCTTGAGCTTCTCCTCCAGTTCGGGCTGGCCCGACAGCACGATCTGCAGCAGCTTGCGCGTGGCCGTCTCCAGCGTGGAGAGGATCCGGATCTGCTCGAGGGCCTCCACGCTCACCTGCTGGGCCTCGTCGAGGATGACGACCACGGTCTTGCCCTCGCTGCCCGCGGCGAGGAGGTGCTGGGAGAGCGCCGTCATCAGCTCCCCCTTCGTGCTGCCGCGGCGCTCGATCCCCAGGTCGTCCAGGATGGTCCCCACCAGCTCGATGTCGGAGAGGTGCGGGTTGAGGACCAGCGCGCTCTGGACATCCTTGGGGAGCTCCCGGAGCAGGGCCCGGCACAGCGTGGTCTTGCCCGTGCCCACCTCCCCGATGAGCGCCATGAGGCCCTTCTGGCTCGTGATCCCGTAGAGCAGCGTCCCCAGGATCTCGTGGTGCCCCTTGGAGCGGAGCAGGAAGCGAGGATCGGGCGTGAGGACGAACGGGGCGTCCTCGAGACTGAAGAACGCCTCGTACACGAGGGGTTACCTCTTGGCGGCGCCGTCCGGTCTCTTGACCACCGTGGGCGTGAGGATCACGATCAGCTCCTCGCCGTCGGAGCTGGTCTCGCGCTTCTTGAAGAGCCAGCCCAGGATCGGGATGTTCCCCAGGAGCGGCACCCCGCGCAGCGTCTTCTCCGAGTTCTCCTTCACGACGCCGCCGATCACGAGCCGCTCGCCCTCGGTCACGACCACCTCGGTGATCGCCTTGCGCTTGAAGATGGCCGGGTTGTCGGCCGTGGCGCGGACGGCCGAGGCGGAGAAGCTCGGCTCGTCGTTCTGGACGATGACCTTCATCCGGATCTTCGTCACGCTGCCCTCGTAGATGACGTTCGGGGTCACCGTCAGCTCCAGGAGGGCGTCCTTGAACTGCACCTGGGTGCCCTGCTGCGAGCTGCTCGTGAAGGGCACCTCGAAGCCTCGCGACATCACGGCCTTGGCGTTCTCGACGGTCACGATCTTGGGCTCGGAGAGCGAGCGTGCCTTGCCCTGGGTCTCCAGCGCCTGGATGGCGAGGTTCAGGTTGAAGTCGCTGGCGACGATGCCGAAGAGGAGCCCCAGCGCGGGGTTGGCCGCCGTGATGGGCAGGTTGATGAGGTTGCCGCCCACGGGAAAGCCCGTGGCAGCCGAGATGGGCAGGAGCGTGTTCGCGGCAGGCATGAAGTTCGGGTTCTGGCTGTAGGTGCCGATCACCGGCGTGCCGCCGGTGGGAGCGGTGGGGACCTGGCTGGGGCTCCCCTGGGTCACGTTCGCCTGGGAGTAGCCCTGGCCGATCAGCGCCGGGTCCCTGGGGTGCCGCGGCTGGCCGATCGCCGCCCCGCCCCAGGCGATGCCGATCTGCTCCAGCGCGCTCTGGGTGGTGATCACCATCTGGGCGGCGATCTGCACCTGGGGCAGCGGGATGTCGAGCGACTCCTTGATGAGCTTCACGATCCGGTTGAGGTCGTTCTCGTAGAAGCGGATGAAGATCGTGTTGGTGGGCTTGTAGGCCCTGACCGTGAGGCCCTTGGCGAGCGCCTCGGGCGTCGGCTGTGGCGCCGGCGCCGCCACCGTCGGCGGGGCGACGGGCTGGGCCGGGATGTTCACGGGCGGCGGCGGCGCATAGATCTGCGGCTGGAGCGCCGGGACCAGCTCGCCGCCGGGCGGCAGTCCCAGGATGCCCGAGATGGTCTTGGCGACCTCCTCGGCATCGGCGTAGGAGAGCCGGATCGTCATCTCCTTGATGGAGCCCCGCGCCTTGAGCTGCTCGAACTCCTCCTCCTTCTGCTTGGCCTCGGCGATCTTCTGGCGGGTCTCGGCCTCGAGCCGGGTGCGGTCGTCCTGGGCCTTCTGCCGCTCGTCCGCCTCCTGCTTCAGCCGGACAACGGTGCTCACGCGCAGCACGCCCTGCGCCGCCACGCACTGCAGGTTGGCGGACTCGATGATGGCCTGGAAGACGTCGCGCGCCGGGACCTGATAGAAGTCCAGCGTCACCGTCCCCTTGACCTCGTCGGTGACGACCATGTTGACCCGGTACTGCTGCGAGAGCAGGCGGAGCGTCGTCTGCACGTTGACGTCGCGCAGGTTCAGCGTGATGGGCTCCGCCGGCAGCCTGTCGCGGCAGCTCTCCTGGGCGCTGGCCGGGCCGGGCGGGGAGAGCGTGAGAGCGGCCAGGCCGAGAAGCGCGCAACCGATCCGCATCCAGGACACCATGATCTCTCTCACCTCCTGAGCCCCGCCGGCGGGGCCTGAGCCAGCCCCGGCAGGGAGATGGTCCGCGTTCCCCCGTCGGGCTCCCGGAGCACCACCGTGTCGTCCGTGATCCGCTCCACGCGGTGCCCGGAGAGGCTGTCGCCGGCCTTGACGATCTGGTTGTTCACGATGGCGAGGAAGCCCCCGGGGAAGCTCACGACCCCCCTGAGCTCCATGACGGCCTTGGGCGTCTCGACGCGCGGCGCGGCGGGCGCAGCCGCCGGAGCGCCGGCCGCGGGCCTGGCTCTGGGGCCGGGCCGGGCGCCGGTCACCGGGGTCCCGGGGGCCGGCGCCGCGGCGCCGAAGGCGAAGGGATCGCGGGCCGGCACGGCACCGGCCACCGTAATGGGCAAAGGCAGCGCCAGCGCGGGCCCGGGGGCAGCCGGTTGCGGGCCGGCCCCGCTGGCCGCCAGGGCCCGCTCGAGGATCTTCTTGGCCTCGGTGGTGAGCTCGAGCGCCGTCATCTTGAACTTGGCCTCGACCTCATCGGACCGGCTGGCGCCGGGGGCCACGCCCTTCGGTGCCGTCACCGACATGTCCTCGAGGATGCCCTTCTGCCCCTCCACGCGCGCGGCCAGATCGCGCAGCTCCCGGTAGGGCGCCACCACCTGGATGGGGTGCCACGACTTGTTGAACTGCGCCGTGGCCTGGCGCTCGAGGTTGCCGATGCCGATCACCTTCATGCGCTTCTCGCTGGCCAGCTCGGCGAGCCTCGTGAGGAAGGCCGAGGGGTCGCCGCCGGCCGCGCTCCACTGCATCTCCTGCAGGAGCCCGGCGCTCCCGCGCATCTCCTTGACGATCTCCTCCTCCTTGCCCCGGATCTCGCCGCTGAGGCGGACGCGCTCAACGGCCGCGCGCCCGCCCTCGGTGGACAGCGAGCGCCACTTGCCCAGCTCGTAGAGCAGGATGAGGGCGAAGACCAGCGCGACGACGATCCAGGCCACGGTCAGGGTGCGGTCCCTCACGACGGGCGCTCCGACAGCACGATGGTGATGCCGAGGAACTGCACGCCTTCAGTGGCCCCGCCGGCCGGGGGCTTGATCTCCCAGCTCCTGAGCTGGAAGCGCCG
Organism: Candidatus Rokubacteria bacterium GWC2_70_16; assembly: GCA_001788415.1. Lineage (GTDB taxonomy): Bacteria > Methylomirabilota > Methylomirabilia > Rokubacteriales > CSP1-6 > UBA12499. The sequence continues at coordinate 13,413 of MGBV01000176.1, forward strand.
GCTCACCGTGGGGTCGCGCATGAGACCGGCCATGAACTGGGCGATCTCGAGGAGCGGCGGGCTGCCCGGCCTGAGCGCCGTGAGGGCCTCGATCCGGAGCACGCTCTCGGGGCGCACCTCCTGGGGGGCTTGGCCCGGCGGCGCCGGCGGAGTGCTCCGGGTCGACTCGATGGACTGGATCTTGATCGCCGGCGGCGTCTGCTGGCTGAACGCCGTCATGAGATCGGCCCACCGAACCTGGCGCCGGGCCTCCGCGGCGAGGGCTTGCAAGTTGGTCCGGAGGAGACCGAGATCCGACTCGGCGGCCGCCAGGTCCCTCTGCAGTCGCGGGATGGCGCTGAGATCGGCCGAGAGCCGCCAGTAGGTCGGCAGGATGCCGCCCACCAGGACGAGGAGCAGCACCCCCGCGGCGCCGAGGACGAAGAAGCCGAGTCGCCGCCGCCCCTGCGAGCCGACGAACCACTCCTGCCAGGTGACCGCGACCCGGCCGGGGTGCAGCAGATCAACGGCGAATCGCCCGCTCATAGCCCCCTCAGCGCCAGGCCGAAGGCCTGGAGGAACTGAGGTCCCGCCGCCGCCAGGTCGGGGCTCCCGCTCGGGGCCGTCACCTCCACCGCCTTGAAGGGATCCATGACCTCGAGCGGCGCGCCCAGCCCGAGCCGCTCGGCGACCCAGCGGCCGATATAGGGCAGGTCCATCCAGCCGCCGATGGCATAGCGGGGGAGGCTCTCCCGGTCGTACTCCGTGCGGTAGAAGGTGAGCGAGAGCCGGATGTCCTCGGCCATGCGCTCGACGATCTCGCGGCAGGCGGCCTCCGCGCGAGGCGCCTCGGCGGCCGGCAGCTGCTGCACGAAGGGCTGAGTCGAGTAGGGCGAGATCTCGAAGGCGACGCGGATCTGCTCGGTGAACGACTCGGCGCCCACGTCGAGGTAGCGGGCCACCACCGGCCCCTGCTCGCTGAAGAGGCACAGCACCGAGTTCTGCCGGCCCACGGTGAGCAACACCAGGAGCTCGCCCGGATCGAGGCCTGACAGGTGAAGGGCGCCGTTGAGCAGCGCCAGGGGCTCCACGTCGAGGATCCGGACGGTGACGGTGGCCTGCTGCAGGAGCTTCAGCCGCTCGTCGATGAGGGCTTTCGGGGCGCTGATGGAGAGGATCTCGCTGGCCGTCCCGTCCCTGGAGCGCCGGAGCACCTGGGCGTCCATGATGGCCTCGCCCGGAGGCAGGAGCCCCAGCTCGCGGTGCTGGATCTCGAGAGCCGGGAGGATCTTGGCCGGGGGCAGCGGGGGCAGCGAGACCTGGCGGATCACCACATCGGGGCCGCCGATGGCGGCCACCACGGGCTCACCGTCGGCGCCGGCCGCCGCGAGGCCGGCGTGGATCGCCTGGCTGATCTGCCGGGAGTCAGCCCCGGGCTCGAGCGAGATCAGGCCCCGCCCGACCACCACGATCTCGGAGCCGCGGCGCTCGGCCGTGAGGACCTTGATGGAGCCACTGCCGACATCCAGACCTACCGACCGCTGCTTGCGAAAGATGCTTCTGAGGTTCATGGGCCCCTGACGGCGCGTACGCCGCGCATAGACAGCCAGAGTCCGCCGGCGCGGTACGGAGCACTGTTCGAAGCCAAGAATATAACAGCGAATGCCGCCTGCGCCAAAGGGAAATTGGGACGCCGGCCGGACCGGCCAGGGCGCGGCGCGGGCCGCACCGCGGGCGCTAGTAGCCGCAGATGCCGGTAGCCGTGGACGGGACGATGGGGGTGGCGCCGGCCCCGCACTCGCGCCAGAAGCGCGGGACCCGGCTCACGGCATAGGTGGGGGCGCCGGTGCCGGTGGACCCGAGGGCCTTGATCTCCTCCGGGAGCGTCGCGTAGTCGCCGGGCACTTGGAAGAAGCTGGGGACCTGGCTCGTGAAGTTGAAGTTGTTGGCCATGAAGGAGCCGACGATGTTGGTCTGCTTCCTCGAGTCGAAGGTCTGCTCGGTGACGAAGATGCCCATGACCCGGTCGATGTTCGAGTTGTCCCTGCCCACCTCCGTATTGCCGCTGGTCATCAAGGCGAGCACGTTGTTCTCGGCGAATTTCTGGCCGGTGCAAGGCGCCGCGGTGCAGGAAGTCTGGAAGGTCTCCTCGATCTTGACCAGCCCATTGCTCACGAACACCGCCGCCCCCCGATAGTTCATGGCGGTGGGCCCGCCCTGGCGCTCGATCTTGAACCCCGTGGTCGAGGGCGTGGCCGAGGCGAAGTAGAGGAGGAGCGGGTTGCTGGGAGTGCTCGGCGTGGCGCAGGTCGGGCTGCCGAATTCCAGCGTATTGGCCGGAGGCAGGTTTGACCCCGTCGTGCGCTGCCAGCAGACCTCGCCGTTCACGACGGCGCCGCTCTTGTCGGTGAAGGTCACCGGGATGGTGAATGCGGCGGCGCTGTCCGTGAGCCCTGCGGCGGAGCCCAGCGTGCTCAGGTAGTCGGCGCTGGACGAGAGATCGGCGGCGTGAGGCACGAAGAAGTCGGTCCCGGAGCCCGCGCAGGAGGAGCCCGCCACGCAGGCGTAATGGGCATAGGACACGCCCGCGATCTTCACGGGGTCGGTGAGCAGCGGGAGGGCGGGCGGCGTCCCCTCGTAGCCGCGGCTCACATTGCCCCCGTCCACATACACCTTGGAGTTGTCCGAGAAGCTCGGCAGGTTGGGCGAATAGGCCGGGTCCCTGTGCTGGTAGCGATCGTCCACGTAGACGCCGTCCACCTGCCCCTTGCCCCTGCGGCTGGCATCGGCCGCGTAGGTCTCAGTGGCGCTGGAGACGCCGATCTTGTCCCCGGCTCCAGACAGCAAGACGTCGGCCGCCTCGGAGGCGTGCTGGGTGCGGGGGGCGACCCTGAGCGTGGCGTTGAGCGTCTCGACGGCGTTCGCGTCTGCCGGGTTGGTGATGTCGCAGGTCGTCCCGTACACGCAGACCTTGGGCAGCGGGTTGAGCCGGGAGAGGCTCGCCGAGTCCAGCCCGGCCCAGCTATTCCGCTGTCCCGCGCCGCCGCCCAGGTCCATGGCCACCGAGTCTGAGACAATGTGGATTGAGCCCGCCACCATCACGTTACCATTGATGCTCCCGCCCGCCGTACCCCCGGCCACGATGCCTCCTCCGCCGACGAAGAGGGAGCCGGGGTTGGTCGTGGCGCGGGCTACGGCCTGGACGCTGCGGCTCGCCCCGAAGCCCGCGATGGCCCCGCCCTCGGTGCTGCCGGTGGTGCCCGTGCTCCTGACGAGAATCAGGTCCTTGCACGTCGTCCCGTTGACGGTGCAGGTCTGGTAGTAAGGAGCGTTCGCCGCCTCGGCCTGGGTGAGGAGCTTCACCGAGATGAGGTACGTCCCCCCGCCCGGCACGCCGTTGCTGGTGTCGAGATCCTTCACGTTCAGGTGCAGGAACGCCGTGGTGACGCACGGGGTGCTGACGCCGCCGGGAGGCGGGGCGTCGAGGCACGGAGTGTCCGACCAGTCCTGGTTGGCACCGGTGGCCGGGAGTCCCACCCAGTCCTGCCACAGTTCCCAGAGGGCGCGCTCCATCCCCGCCTGGGAGACCTCGAGAGCCCGCACGTCCACCTGGGTGACGAGCGCCAGCCGGCTCTCCAGCGCGGCCAGGTCGAAGAAGGCCAGCCCCAGCAAGGTCATTACGAAGATGAGCACCATGCTGATCAGGAGCACGCTGCCGCGCTGGTCCCTGAAGGACACGCGATCCCTCCTCCCTGCGCGCTCCCGCCTCATGCCGGGTTCCTCAGCGTCACCGTGGAGCCGAACCTGAGCCCCGCCGTGCAGCCTCCCAGGCTCTCGACCAGGGTGCAGTCGCTCACCTCGAAGCGGATGTCCACGGAGTTGGCGGAGACAGGAGTGGCGAAGGCGGTATTCATGATCCTGAGCTGAACCGGCTGAAGCGCCGCCGCGCCCGAGCTGGCGGCCATCTCGACGCCCAGCTTCCCGGCGCTCGGGTGGGCGCCCCTGAACTGGTTGGCGGTGGCATAGCCTGCGAGGAGGGGCCGCGTCGTCCCGCTCTGGCAGTCGGCGACAGTGCCGAAGGAGGCCAGGCTGCAGATGTGAAGAAACGAGGGCTCCCCGGAGTACTCGTTCTGGAATATGCACCACACCGTGTCGTCAATGGCCCGCTGGAACTGGAGCGACTGCCCGGCGGCCACGCCGCTGGGCCCGCACACGCGCGAGGCGGTGCCCACCAGCAGTTGCCGCGCCGGGACGACCTGCCGGCTCAGCTCCTCCTGGATCAGCGTCCCCTGCTGCTGGACGAAGGCCTGGGCGCTGCCCACGTCCATGGAGCGCTGCGTGGAGGCGTACAGCGAGCCCATGGCGATGGCCACCAGGGCGAAGACCAGCGAGGCCACGAGTATCTCGATCAGTGTGGCCCCGCGCTGCCCGCCGAACGCCCGCGCCATGCCGGCCATCCTCATTGCGTCTTCCCCAGGACAGCCTGCACGGTGACCGAGCGGGCCATCCGGTCGGTGACTGTCGTCGAAGCGCCCTCCATCGGCTCGACGGTCACGGTGATCAGCTTGGCCTCGTCAGTGGCCGGCGGCGGTGAGCACCCGCCTGCGCTGCGGAGGATAGTGAAATAGAACGGGCACTGGTCCGTGACTACGGTGGTCCGCCGATAGCCCGGGTGGTCCACGAGGGTTGAGCCGGCCGTGGCACTGGTCTCCACCACCGTACCGAATGCGGCCATCGATCCCGTGTACCCCTGGGCGCGGATCGCCTCGATCCTCTGAGTGCCCAGGAAGAGGGCG
>MGBV01000177.1 GCA_001788415.1 Candidatus Rokubacteria bacterium GWC2_70_16
GTCTGGTCCCAGTCGAAGCCGAACTCCCAGCGGCCGATTCGCCCGGCGCGGAGGGAGAACTCCTGGTCGTCATAGCCCCACTTGGAGCCGCCGAACTCGAGCGAGTAGCTCTCGTCAGGCCGGAAGAGCCGCAGGTCCAGTCGCTCGAGGAGCATCCCCGGCGTGAAGTCCCTGTACTCCTCCAGCTTGGCCTTCCGGCTCTTGGAGGGCTCGTCGGCGAAGAAACGCCCTCCCAGCTCGATCTCGCCCTCGAAGCTGAGGCCCCCGGCGGGCGCCTGGGCGGCGGCGGGAGTTGCCAGCGTCAACGCTACGAGCCCTGCGACGAGCGGCCGTACCATCGCGTGTGGTCTCATGTCGACCCCCTATCGCTCGAAAGCAGAGCCCGAGGGATGGTTCGAGCCATGGATGACGGAATGGCAGTTCACGCAGGCCCGGCCCAGCGTCTGCCTGGGCGAGCCGGGGTCCCGGCCGTAGGGGCTCGTCGGGTGGCGCGACTCCACGTGGCATTGCTGGCAGAGCCGAGGCTTGGCGACCTTGAGCATCTTCTCGTGGTTCGACCCGTGCGGCTCGTGGCAGTTGGAGCACGACTCCGAGACCGGCGGATGCGGCCAGAGGAACGGACCCCGCTTCTCGGCATGGCAGCTGTAACAGGTCTCGTTGGCCGAATTTTCCCGGAGGAGCGTCTGCGTGACGGTGCCATGCGGGTTGTGGCACGAGGTGCAGGTCATCTTGCCCTCGCGCAGCGGCATGTGCGAGGAGCGCATCACCTGCGCGCGCTTCTGGAGGTGGCAGGTCCCGCAGGTGTCGATCACGGTTTCCTTGGCGAGCTGCGCCTTCGGCGAGTGCTCGGTCATGACCGTGTGGCAGTTCGTGCACGCGACGTTCCGCGCCTCGTGGGCGCTCCCCTGCCAGAAGAACCGGTCGCCCTTCTGGTGGCACTGCAGACAGACCGCATTCCGCTGCTCGACCGGGGTGGGGTCCTTCCTGCTGAACGAGATGAGGCCCCCGACGGCCTTTCCTCCCCCGGCGTCGACATGGGCCTTGCCCGGGCCGTGGCAGCCCTCGCAGCCAAGGCGCTCAAGCGCGGTTCGCGGCTGCTTCAGCATGAGACGTCCCATCTTCGTCGCCGCGAACTTCTGGTCCGTCTCCTCGTGACAGCCCCGGCAGGCCTCCGAGCCGACATAGCCATCGGCGGGTTTCGCCGCGGCGGACCCGGGGGAAGGTTGCTGGGCCTGAGAGGGCGACGGCAAGGTCAACACGAGGAGCAGGAGTGGCAGGACTCCCACGCCGCCGAGGACCCTGATTAGGCTACGCATGCGGTGCCTCCTCTCGCAAGGCTGAGAGCGTACCCACTCGGACTGCGCTCAAGAACCGAGAACTGCCCCTCTTCCGCTGGGCCTCCCTCGCCACGCTCGCGGAGAAGCGGGTGCGCGACCGACACACCCCGGGCGCGAGTGCATCCCCAGCGGCGGCAGGCTACTTCGGCGCCCAGAAGGCTGTCAAGAGAATTCCTTCACTATCTGCCCAGACTCCGGACGTAGGCGTTCACATCCCGGATCTCGCCGTCCTTGAGCTTCTTGCCGAAGGGGATGATGAGCGGGGACTTTCCCATGGCAGCCCCGCCCTTCTGCACCAGGTCGAAGAGATATTGGTCCTTGAGCCCCGCCATGTAGCCCTTGTTGGAAAAATCCGTGGGCTTCGGGCTGATCGCGGCCGCCGCCGGACCGTCCCCTTTCCCCGACAGCCCGTGACAGCCGGCGCAGTGCTTGGCGTACAGGTCCTTGCCCTTGGCTGGATCCCCCTGCGCCAGCACGACGCTGGGAAGAAGTAGCGCACCCACGGCGAGCCGCATGCATGTGGCGATCGCTCTGCTCATACCGCCCTCCTTGGCCAGCGCAACTTGCCCGTCGTTCGAGCCATCCGCTCGGTGGGACAAGCAAACGCCATTCCTGCCCGTCGAGCCGAGGATCCGTGGATTTCCTGCTTGGGCCAGTGGCCGGGGTTGGGGAATTCCCCCCAGCGGGTTGAGCGAAAATCCTCAGCCCACCTCTTCCTCTTCGGCCTTGTGGTTCAGGCCGAACTTCTTGACCCGGTACCTCAGTTCGTCTCGCGTGAGGCCCAGGAGCCGGGCCGCCCGGGTCTGGTTCCCCTGGGTCAGCTCCAGGGCTTGACGGACGAATTCCCGCTCGACGTCCTCGAGAACGACACCGCTCTCGGGAAGCTGAAAGGCCGGGACGGGGGGACCGGTCGATGCCGGCAGCCGCCCGACCTCGGGAGGAAGGTGACCCGGCAGGAGATCTCCGCTGTCCTCCAGGATCATGGCACGCTCGATCACGTTCCGGAGCTCGCGCACGTTCCCGGGCCAGTCGTATTGAGCGAGGAGCCGCTCGGCCCCCGGAGAAAGGCGAGGCGGCCGCTTCTTGAATTCCCGGCTGAAGTGTTCCAGGAAGTGACGGGCAAGGAGGGGGATGTCCTCCCGCCGGTCCCGCAGGGACGGCATGGTGATCGTGACGACCTGCAGCCGGTAGTACAGATCCTTCCGGAAGGACCCGCCGTCTACGGCCTCCCGGAGATCCCGGTTGCTGGCGGCGATCACCCGGACATCCACGGCGACGTCCTTGGTCCCGCCGACCCGCCGAAAGCTCCGCTCCTCCAGAACCCTCAGCAGCTTGCCCTGCAGCCCTCCGCTCATGTCTCCGATCTCGTCCAGGAAGATCGTGCCGCCGTGAGCCACCTCGAACAGCCCCTTCTTCGGGGTCTTCGCGTCGGTGAAGGCGCCCCGCTCGTGACCGAAGAGCTCCGACTCGAGGAGCGTCTCCGGCATGGCGGTACATGCGATCTCCAGGAACGGCTCCTCGGCCCGGGCGCTCTCGCAGTGGATCGCCTTGGCGAGGAGGTCCTTCCCGGTTCCGCTCTCCCCCTGGATGAGCACCGTGGTGCCCGCGCTCCGGGCCACCTTTCGCGCGAGGGCAATCACCTCACGGATCCTCCGGCTCGTCCCTACGATCCGATCGAAGTGGTACCTGTAGAGGTGTCGTTCGCTCAGGAGCTTGACTTTCCGCTTGAGCTGGCTCGCCTCCAACGCGTTGCGGATCGTGACGGCCAGGTTGTCGAAATCGATGGGTTTCGCCAAGTAGTCGTAGGCCCCGAGCTTCATGGCTTCCACCGCCGTCCCGACGTCGGCGTAGGCGGTCATGATGAGGACCTGGATCAGAGGGTTCAGCTCCTTGATTTGGCGGAGCACCTGGAGGCCGTCGGTGTCCGGCAGCTTGAGGTCCAGCAGGATCAAATCGGGCGGATCCTCTCGGATCGCGGCCAGCGCCGCCTCTCCCGTCGAGGCGGCGGTGACCTCGTAGCCGCCCTTGGTCAGGGTCTGCTCGAGAGACCAGCGGATCAGCCTTTCGTCGTCCACAACCAGAAGTCGGACGCTCATGTCCGCTCCTCCTCCGCGCACGAGCGTTCCAGGTCGAGCATGGTCGTGTCGCCCACATACGGGGCGTCGGCGGCCCGCCGGAGCGTCGCGAGGCGTCGGACCAACTGCTCGATCTTGCGGATCGCGGCCTCGGCCTCCTCCAGCGCCAGCGCCTTGTCCGGCTGGGCAATCCCGTCGTGCTTGAGCACTTGCAGCGCACCCAGGACGCCTGTGAGCGGGTTGAGGATCTCGTGGTGCAGCCCCACCACGACCTGCCCGGCCGCCGCGAGGCGCTCCTTCTCCACGAGGTGGACCTGGGCCTCGCGGAGCGCCTCGTTGGCCCGCTGAAGCTCCTGCGCGGACCACTTGAGACGCTCCTCCAGTTCCACTCGCTCCGTAATATCCCGCGCGACTTCCAGGACCTGTTGAACGACCCCGGAAGCATCGTGGAGCGGAGCGCTCACGACGTCCAGGTACCTCACTGCGCCGCCGGGCAGTCGCTCCACCCTCACGTCCCGCTCCACCTTGCCCGACTCGAAGGTGCGGACGGCCGGGCAGATCTCACACACACCGGGCTGGCCTCCCAGCACCTCGAAGCAGGAGAGCCCGAGGGCGCCGCCAGCCACGTCGTAGGCTTGCGCTGACACGCTGTTCATCCAGACCAGGCGCATCTGCCGATCGATGATCACCATCCGGTCGGCGATCGCCTCCATGATGGCGGCCAGCTGCTCGTGAGCCTCGCGGATGCCGGTGGTCGCCCGTTGCTCCCTCACCGACGCGTTCCAGACGATGAGCGCCAGTCCGAGATAGAGGAACAGGCCCATCCCGCCGGCGACACCCCACGTGAACCGTTGCGTCCAGCGGATGCCCGCCACGAGCTGGGTCACGTCCCTGTAGGTCTCGATCACGCCGACGACGCCGGGGACCTGCGGGAAGGTGATCGGAACATAGGCCCCGGCGATATCGCCCCTGATCACCGTCGCCGCGTTGCCCTTCAGGGCCCTGACGAGATCAACGTTCTCGGGGAAGGCCCTCCCGATGAGCTGCGGCTCCTCGGACCAGACGATTCGCCCGGTCCGGTCGTAGACCGTGACCCTGACGATACCCGGCAGGTCCCGGCTGAACGTCTCGAAGGCCTTACGGGTGCCGGACCACCGGGGCAGGTCGAAGTCGCTGGGAGCGAGGTGCTGGCGAGCCTGGCCCTGGACGAGGTTGATCACTTGCTCCCCCTCGCGAGCGAGCAGTTGATGCTCGAAGAACCAGGCCACCGCCAGCCCGGAGATGATCACCATGACGCTGATCAGCAGCGCGCTCGCAACCAGGAAGCCGTGAAGCCAGCGCAGGCGCGGGTTCTTCATCGCGCGTTTCGATGGCCCGGGGTGGCCATGGGCCGGTCCGGGGCGGAGATGGTCGGTCCGCGGTCGTCACCCTGCGTGATCGGGCGGGCGGCGGCACGCGCCGTGTCCCGGTCTTCGGCGGCAACCGGAAGGACGATCCGAAACGTGGTGCCCTGTCCCGCGTCGCTTTCCACCTCGATTCTCCCGCCATGCTGCTCGACGATCCTGGCGGCAATCGCCAGGCCGAGCCCCGTGCCCCGGGCCTTGGTCGTGAAGAAGGGCTGGAAGATCCGGGACCGGTGCTCCTCGAGGATGCCGACGCCGGTGTCGGAGACGGCGATCTCCACCGCCTCCCCCTTGCCGCCGAGGTTCTCGCGAAGGCGCGTGCTGACCGTGAGCTGCCCGCCGTTGGCCATGGCCTGCCGCGCGTTGATCAGGATGTTGAGGAGGGCCTGGTGGAGAAGGTTCGGGTCCAGGCGCAAGGCGGGGAGGCCAGGCTGAAAGCGCTTCACGATCTCGATGCCCAACCCCGAGGCCATCGGCAGGAACCACAGCGTCTGCTCGACCACCTCGCTGGGCGTCACGGGGACGCACTGGGGCGTGGGAGGGCGCGCGTGCCAGAGCAAGTCGGTGAGCGTCTTGTTCATCCGGGCGATCTGGGATTGCACCTCGGTGAGCACGGCCTGCCTGGGATCAGCCTTGGGGAGCTGATCGGCCAGCACATGGAGCGCGCCCGACACGCCGGCCAGCGGATTCCTCAGGTCATGCGCGAGCCCCGCGGCAAGCTCGCCGACAGTGGCCAGCCGATCCGATCGGATCATCTGCTCCTGGGCTTCCGTCAAGCGGAGCTGTTTCTCCTGGAGCTCGTGGTTGAGATACTCCACCAGACGCCGCTCGCGCCGCTCGCGCTCGGCCAGCCCCCCCATGCACAGGCCCACCAAGAGGAAAAACCCCACCCGAAGGCCCAGATCGCTCAGACCGATGGGCGGCGGCCAGCTGTCCACGAACGGGTAGAGGAGGCTGGCCAGAAGCGCGGCAACGCCGCCCGTGAGGAGACCGAAGTAGAACGCGTGGAGCGCGATCAGGACGTAGAAGGCGAGGTAGAAACTGCTGGTCATCCCCCCCGTGATCCGCACGAGGACGAAGATGAAGGCCAGGTCGAGAACCATCGCGATGCGGTACAGCAGGGGAAGTCGCCCTGGACTGAGCGCGTTGACAACGTAGAGGAGCCCGCTGTAGCCGGCGAAGATTGCAAACAGCCACGTCACCTGACGGTGGGCTTCATGGTCGAAGGGGTGATCCAGCGGATGAACGGTCCCCCACACCGCGCCACCGAGAAGTGCCGCGCCTCTGAGAGCTGCGAGCCAGCAATCCGCTGCATCAAGACCCGCCCAGAACTCGGAAGGCCGCCGCGGCGCTTGAGGCCGCCCCTCGATTGTTCCCACCGCAATCACCCATTCCGCCGCAAGGGCGGCTTCCGGGACGTCGCCGGGGTGAAGAGCTTGTTCCCTGAGGCAGAAGGCAAGGCCTATGCCAGCGCGGATCGATACCGATTACTGGTTGGACATTCAACACATAAGCAGCGGGGGATGACCACGGCCTTGCTTCGGCGCGCTCCCGTCTGAGGAGAATCAGCCTCACCTGTGGGGAATTTTCCCCAACCTCCTCCAGGGACAATCCGGCCTGAGATCTCCGTCGTCTGCGCCGCGGCAGCCCTCTCCGGTCCCCTCCCGCCTGGCCGTGCCCTGCGCGAATGCCGTACCGCCTGCGGGATTTCTCCCACTTTCTTCGGGCCCGCGAGCGCCCGGACGAGGAGGCGAGGGGCTGCCCCCTGAAATCCCACGTTTTTCAGGGATTGGCACCAGCCTTGCCTCCCGCGCCTTCTGGAGGATCTGGCATGCGAGGGATGAAATGGCTGGGGCTCACCGGGGCGGTGGCGGTGGCCATCCTGACGTGGGGGTTCTGGTGGGGCGAGCCGGCGGTCAAGCAGCCGGTCGAGTACCCGCACAAGACCCACGTGCAGCAGCTGAAGCTGCAGTGCACCGGCTGCCACCAGCGGGCGGTGAAGGACAAGGCCGCGGGGCTCCCACAGACGGCGCTCTGCCTCGCCTGCCACCAGGGAGAAGAGACCAGCAGCCAGGAAGTGAAGAAGATCCGGGCCTTCGGCGAGAAGGAGCAAGAGATCCCGTGGAAGCGCGTTTGGAGGCTTCCCCCCCACGTCTTCTTCTCCCACCGGACCCACGTCGCGGTGGCGAAGGTGGCCTGCCAGACCTGTCATGGGGCGATGGAGACCCTCGACCGTCCACCCGCGCAACCCCTGAGAACTCTCACCATGAACGACTGCATCGGCTGTCACGAGAAGTGGGAGCGCTCGGATGAGAAGGGACCCGGACCGGTGAAGGCCATGGCCCAGCGGGTGTCCACCGACTGCAACGCTTGCCACCGCTGAGGGACACGATGCGAGTGACACGACGGGGCTTCTTTCAGACACTCGGCGGAACGGCCGGGGCCGCGGCCTTGATCGGGGGGAAGCTGGCCAAGGCCGAGCAGGCGGCGGAGGACCTCAGAGGCTGGACGACTCCGGAGGAGGTCATGGTCCCGTCGATCTGCCAGCAGTGTCCGGGCGCGTGCGGATTGATGGTCCGAACACTCGACGGCCAGGTGGCGGGGCTCGCGGGGAATCCCCTTCATCCCGTCAACCGGGGCGCCCTGTGCCCGAAGGCGTTCGGGGGGCTTCAGCTGCTCTACGATTCGAACCGCCTCAAGGGGCCCATGGCGCGAGACGGTGAGCGGGGACGCTTCCGCTCCATCGGCTGGGACGAAGCCCTCTCGATGCTGACCGCGCGCCTGGCTGACCTCCGGGCCAAGGGTCTCTCTCACACGGTGGCGATCCTGGGCGGACAGTATCGCGGCTCCCGGGACACCCTGTGGAGGCGATTCGCCGAGGCGTACGGGACTCCCAACTACATCCGCCTCCGTTGCCTGGCCCCCGAGAGACCCGCCCTCGCCCATCAGCTCATGCAGGGGGTGACGACCCCCCTGAGCTACGACCTGGGGGAATCCCAGTTCATCCTGTCCTTCGGTGCCGGCCTCCTGGAGGCCTGGCTCGGACCGGTCCATGCCTCCCAGGCGTTCGCCCGCTTCCGGCGAAGCGGGGAGCGCCCGCGTGGGCGGTTCGTCCAGGTGGATCCACGACGCTCGCCGACCGCGGTCAAGGCGGACCGGTGGGTCCCCATCGTCCCCGGGACTGATGGGATCCTCGCGCTCGGGATCGCCAATGCGTTGATCCGGGAGGACCTCTACGACAAGGAATTCGTCGAGCAACACTGCTCCGGCTTCGAGGACTGGGTGGACCCGCAGGGAGAAGCCCACGAGGGATTCAAGAACTTCGTGCTCAAGGAGTACGGGCTCCTTCCCGTCTCCGCCGCCACAGGAGTTCCCGTCAGATCCATCCTCGAGATCGCACGGGATCTGGGCACGACCAGACCCGCGCTGGTGATCGGCGAGCGAGGCCCCGCCTATGGGCCCGACGATCTCCACACCCGGATGGCCATCCACAGCCTCAACGCCCTCGTCGGCAGCGTCGGCGTCCGCGGCGGCCTCCTGATTCAGGGCGCGCTGCCGCTGTCACCGCTTCCTCCGGCTGCGCAGGATGAGGCCGCCAGGCGGGGACGGGAGTACCCCAGGATCGACGGGGCGGGACGGGGCCAGTATCTGCTGGCCTCCGACGCGCCCCAGGCCCTCCCGGAGCGGATCCTGGGCGCGACGCCGTACCCGATCAGCGCCCTCCTCCTCTTCGCAACCAACCCGCTGGCCAATCATCCGGCGAAGGAGGCGTTTGGCAAGGCGTTCGACCGGATCCCCTTCATCGTGAGCTTCTCGCCCTTTCTCGACGACAGCTCCTCCAAAGCCGACCTGATCCTGCCCGACCAAACCTATCTCGAGCGGTGGCAGGACGACCACGTGACGCACCTGGCTGGCTTCACGTGCTTCAGTCTGGCCCGACCGGCCGCGACGCCCTTTCACCAGACCCGCAACACGGCTGACGTCCTCCTTCAGATCGCCAAGAGCCTGGGCGGGCCGGTGGCGAAGAGCTTCCCCTGGGACAAGTTCGAAGATCTCCTCCGGGATCGAGCGCGGGGGCTCTACGAGGCGCGGCGTGGCTACGTGGTTGCCCCCCCGTCGGAGGAATCGCTCAGGAAGATCCTGGAGCGGCAGGGGTACTGGACGTCGGAGTTCAAGGCGTACGAGGAGTTCTGGGCCGCGCTCGGCGTGCGGGGAGCGTGGTGGGACCCGACCGGGGTGCCCGTCAGCCGGCAGGCGCTTCACACGACGCCGTCCAGGAAGTTCGAGTTCTACGCGACCGCTCTCAAGCGGCGCGTGGACGACGCCGTGAAACGGGACGGCACCGGCGAAGCTCTCATCCAGGCACTGGGAGGACGGGACCGGGGCGCCCTCCTCTATCTGCCCGCCGTGGCGATCCCTGCCCTGCAGCAGCCCGGCGCCTTCCCTCTCCGCCTGAACACCTATCGCCTCATGACTCGGCCCACGGGAGGTGGGAGAAACCAGCCATGGCTCCTGGAGCAGCCGGCGGTCCACGTCGGAGCGTCCTGGGAAGGATGGGTGGAGGTGCACCCGCATACGGCGGCCGATCTCGGAATCAAGAGCGAGGAGTGGGTCTGGGTGGAGTCCGCCAAGGGCAGAGTCAAGCTCAAGGCCAAGCTCTACTCCGGGACCCTTCGCGACGTGGTCCATATTCCCCTCTTCGGCGGCGAGGGGCCCAATCCCAACGACCTCATCGCCAACGAGACAGATCCCTTCAGGGGATTCGGTCTCCTCAACACCACCCGGGTGCGGATCAGGAAGGCGTGACATGGCGCGCTGGGGAATGGTGATCGACCTGGACCGGTGCACGGGCTGCCAGGCCTGCGTCATGGCCTGCAAGGCGGAGAACAACGTGCCCCCCGTCGGGGCGAAGGAGGCGGCCCGGGGGCGGATCATCAGCTGGATGCAAGTCCTCACCGAGGAAGACGACGAGCACAGCGGAGAGGTGAAGCGGTTCCTGCCGCGGCCGTGTCTTCACTGCGATGATCCGCCCTGCACCAAGGTCTGCCCCGTCTACGCCACGTACCGGAACCCGGAGGGGATCGTGGCGCAGATCTATGCCCGCTGCATCGGCTGCCGGTTCTGCATGGCGGCCTGCCCGTACAATGCCAAGTACTTCAACTGGCACCGGTACCAGAAGGACGCCCCCGGTCAGAACCCTGACGTGTCGTTGCGGCCCAAGGGCGTTGTCGAGAAGTGCACCTTCTGCCACCACCGTCTCCAGAGGGCGCGGGAGCGGGCGCTCGGTGAGCGACGGGAAGTGGATCCGGCCGAGTACGTCACCGCGTGCGCCGAGGCCTGCCCGGCGCGCGCCATCGTGTTCGGGGATCTCTCCGACCCGGGCAGCGAGGTCTTTCGGCTGGCTCGAAGCCCCCGGGCCTTCAGGCTCCTGGAGGAGCTGGGGACCAAACCGAAGGTGATCTACCTCTCCGAAGGAGAAGGCCGTGGCTGATCCCGCCGACACCCGCGACGCCCCGCTCATCGCTCCCATCGAGCGGACAGGGCGTGGATTCTACCTGACCGTCGGCATTCTCCTCGCCTTCATCGTCTGGGGAGCCGTCGCCTACTGGACCCAGTTCACCGAGGGACTCGGGGTCACGGGCCTCCACCAGCCGGTCTCCTGGGGGTTCTACGTCACCAACTTCGTCTTCTTCATCGGGATCAGCCATGCCGGCACTCTGATCTCGGCCATCCTCCGGCTCTCGAAAGCCGAATGGCGGCGGCCGGTGGTCCGGATGGCCGAGGTCATCACCGTGATGGTCCTCTTCATCGGCGCCGGTCAGATCCTCGTGGATCTGGGCCGCCCTGATCGGATGCTGAACATCATCCGCCATGGCCGCTACCAGTCCCCGCTCCTCTGGGACGCCACCAGCATCAGCGCCTACCTGACCGCCAGCATCGTGTACCTCTACATCCCGATGATCCCCGACATCGCCATCCTGAGAGACCGCGTGGGCAAGCGGAAGCTCCTGTACACCGTCCTCGCCATGGGCTGGCGCGGGACCGTGCATCAGCAGAGGGTCCTGAACCGCGCCATCGCCATCATGGCGGTCCTCGTGATCCCCATCGCGGTCTCGGTTCACACGGTGGTGTCCTTCGTCTTCTCCATGACGCTTCAGCCGATGTGGCACTCGACGATCTTCGGCCCGTACTTCGTGGTGGGGGCCATCTTCTCGGGGATCGCGGCCCTCATCGTGGCGATGGTCGCCTTCAGGAAGGCCTACGGGCTCCAGGGGTACCTCAAGCCGATCCACTTCCGGTACCTGGGACAGCTGCTCCTGGTCATGTCGCTGCTCTGGTTCTACTTCACCTTCGCCGAGTACCTCACGGGCTACTACGGGAACGAGCCGGAGGAGATGAAGGTGTTCCAGGCCAAGTTCACCGGCCCCTACTGGCCGTTCTTCTGGGGAATGGCTCTCACCAACTTCGTCATCCCGGTCCTCTGCCTCGTCCGGCTGGGCCGCCGCACCATCGGGAAGGTCCTCCTCGCCTCCCTGTCGGTGACCGTGGGAATGTGGCTCGAGCGCTTCATCATCGTCGTCCCGACCCTGTCCAACCCACGGCTGCCCTTCGGGGAGGGCATCTACGCGCCGACCTGGGTGGAATGGGGGGAACTGGCCGGGAGCCTCGCCCTCTTCGCCCTGTTCTATGTGCTCTTCACCAAGATCTTCCCGGTCATCTCCATCTGGGAGATCCGGGAGGGGCGGGACGTGGGGCTCAAGGAGGTCGAGGAGCGGCTCCGGACCTACTTGCCGGACACTCCGGAGGCGGGAGTCGTGCCGGCGGCACGAGGCCACTGACATGGCGAACCTGCGCGCAGCGCCCGATCGAACGGTGAGAGTCATCCAGTGGGGCATGGCGGGGGTGGCCGTGGTCTTCATCGGGGGCATCATCACCTGGATCGCTCACCTCATCCGGACCGCCTGGCGGCTCGGAGACGTCCCCTCTGCCTCGATCGGGATCTCGCTCGTGGCGATCCCGGTCTTCCTGACCCTCTTGGGTGTGATCCTCTACGTCTTCGTGGGGCTCCTCAGAGATCGAGGCGAGCGATGAGCCGGCGCCTGCTGATTGTCGGGCTCGTGGTGCTCGCGGGGTTGGGAACTACAGTCCGTACGGCCGTCGCCAGCCACGAGAGCGTTTCCGTCTTGCTCCCCGGCGATCCGCTGCAGGGCAGCCGGCTCTTCACCGGCAAGGGCTGCCTGCGCTGCCACGCCGTCCACGGAGTGGGCGGGACCGCGGGACCGGATCTGGGCCGGCGAGTGCTGAACCGCCCGCTCCTCGAGATCGCCGGTGTGATGTGGAACCATGCCCCCGCCATGGAGCACGTCTTCCAGGAGAAGCGGGTTCCCCGGCCCACGTTCGAGCCAGGGGAGATGGCGAGCCTGCTCTCCTTTCTCTACTATCTCGGCTCTCTGGATCCCCCCGGCGACGGGGCCGTCGGCGCGCGCCTCTTCAGCCAGAAAGGATGCGAGATCTGCCACTCCCTGGGAGGGAAAGGCGGGAACCTGGCGCCTCGACTGGACACCTACGGCCAGTACACCTCCCCGCTCTTCCTCACCGCTGCCCTCTGGAACCGCGGAAAGCCGATGGCGGACGCGATGCGGAATCGGAACATCCCACGCCCGACCTTCCAGGGAACGGAGATTGCCGACCTCCTGGCCTATACCCGAAGCGCTAGCGGAGGAACGGAACGCATATACGTCGAACCGGGGAAACCGAAGAACGGGGAGGCACTCTTCGGCAAGAAACGCTGCGTCGAATGCCACTCGATCGGTGGCCATGGCGGAGCCGTGGGGCCCGACCTCACGACCACCCTCAAGGGGAGCCTCATGCGAATCGCCGGGTCCATGTGGAACCACGGGCCCAAGATGTGGGCGAAGATGGCCGAGCGGGCGATCGAGGTCCCGGCCCTCACCACCGAGGAGATGTCGGACCTCATCAGCTACCTCTACTTCTTCCAGTTCATCGATCGGCCGGGCGATCCGAGACGAGGACTGGTCGTGTACAAGGAAAAGCGCTGTGGCACCTGCCACGCGATCCGGGGGGTCGGCGAGAAGGTGGGCCCCGACCTCGCCACCGGCGAGAAGCTCGACACCTCCCTGGAGGTCATCACCGGGATGTGGAATCACGCCGCCACGATGGAGGAGGCGATGCTCGGGTCGAATGTCGCGTGGCCAGTCCTCAAGGGAGGAGAGATGGCTGACCTCATCGCCTATCTGCTCCAGGCCCGCGGCGGCGCGCCACGGCCAGCCGCCGCCAGCGGCCCCCAGCCCAAGGGCAAGGGCCGATAAGGAGCAACCCCACACGGAGGTGCGCGATGAGAGGGATCACGGGGGGTGTTGTCGTGCTTCCGGCCTTCGCACTGATGGTCACGGGATCGGGGTGCTCGCTGCCAACCGCGCCTCCTCCGGGAGCCTCCGCCAAAGTTGACTGGGCGAGCGTCGCCCAGGGGGGACTGCTCTACGACAAGTGGTGGAAGGTCGTCGAGGGGGCGAGCGAGCCCAAGGGGAATCATCCGCTGTGGGCATCCCAGAGCACCAACAAGGCGGCCGGCAGCGCGACGTGGCGCTGCAAGGAGTGCCACGGGTGGGACTACAAGGGCAAGGACGGGGCCTATGGCAAGGGGTCCCGCCGCTACACCGGCTTCCCCGGGGTCTGGGACGGGGCTCGGAAGAAGAGCGTCGCGGAGCTCACCGCCTTCCTCGCGAGCTCGGGCAACCCCACGCACAACGCCTTCACTGGCCTCCGAGCCACCGACATCGCCGACCTCGCGAACTTCCTGAAATACGGCTTGGTGGACATGACGACGTACGTGGACTACGCGACCAAGACACCCGTCGGGGGAAACGCCGCCAGAGGCAAGCCCCCCTACGACACGCTGTGCGCGGCCTGCCACGGCGCCGACGGCAAGAAGCTGAACTTCGGCGACGCCAAGAAGCCCGAGTACGTCGGGACCGTGGCGAAGGACAACCCGCAGGAATTCATCCACAAGACCTGGGTGGGCCAGCCGGGCAGCGAACCGCCCATGCCCTCGGCGCTGGAGTCGGGCTGGAGCATCCAGCAGGTCGTCGACGTGCTGGCACATGTCCAGACGCTACCCGTCAAGTAGCCGAACGCGGATGCAACGAGACCGCCAGGAGGGCGAACGGGTGAGTGCCCTGACCCGGGCCAAGGAGGTCGACGACACCCTGAGCGTCATCCTCATGAAGGGGTTCTAGCGGGCGATCAGGTTCCCGGGAGGCGAGGGGTCGTGTGGGACTGGCCGGCATGGCCGTTCGCCGGGACGGCTGCGCGGTGTCGCTCCTGTCGGGGAGCGGGAGGTGAGGCGATGAGGTGGACAGTCGTCGCGGTGTCCTTCCTGCTTCTGTGGGGTCCCGAGGCAGCCTCTGCGCAGTCGCCCTTCAGCCCGGCCCAGGATCCGCTTGCAGGCTCACGCGTCTTTGGCAGCAAGGGTTGCATCAAGTGCCACGCGGTCAACGGCGTGGGCGCCAAGGTGGGACCTGATCTTGGCCGGGTCCCGCGAACCCGGTCGTTCTACGATCTCGCCGCCGAGATGTGGAACCATCTGCCGAAGATGGCCGAGCGCATGCGAGAGCTCGGGATCGCTCGCCCCCACCTGGACCCGCGGGAAACCGGCGATCTCATCGCGTTCCTCTACACCCTCGACTACTTCGACCCTCCAGGGAACATCGAGACCGGCCGGCGGCTCTTCGCGGAGAAACAGTGCATCGTCTGCCACCAGACCGGCGGCGCCGGTGGCGTGGTCGGCCCCAACCTCGACTTCCTCCGGCAGTTCGGCTCCCCGATCTTGATCGCTGCCGCGCTCTGGAACCACGGCCCTGCGATGGCCGAGGCCATGCGTGACCGGGCGATCCTGCGTCCCACCTTCAAGGACACGGAGCTCCGCGACCTGATCGGCTACCTTAAGGCCGCCTCCCCGCGTCAGCCCGTCGAGCCGCTCTACATCCTGCCCGGCAGCGCGGACGAGGGGAAGCGGCTGTTCAGCGACAAGGCCTGCATCGTCTGCCACAGGGTCGCGGGAGGAGGCGGGCGGGTGGGACCGGACCTGGCCGAGCGCGGGCGGCATTGGAGCCTCACCCAGTTCGCGGCGGCGATGTGGAACAAGGCGCCCGCCATGATGAAGGAGATGGAGGCGCGGGCCGTCCCGATCCCCCGCCTTCAAGCCCGAGAGATGGCGGACCTCGTCGCTCACCTCTACGCCGTCCGGTATTTCGCCGACCCAGCCGATCGCAGCAGAGGCAGAGAACTCCTGACGGTCAAGGGGTGCCTCGGCTGCCACTCCCTCGAGGCCACGGGCGGTAAGGTCGGTCCCGACCTGGCGCAGGTGAAAGGCCTCGACTCGTCCGTCGCCGTCATCGCGGCGCTGTGGAACCACGGCTTCATCATGGCGGAGCGCGCCGAGCGCCGACAGGTGGCCTGGCCCAAGCTCCGCCCCGAAGAAATGGCCCATCTCGTCGCCTTCCTCCAAGTGGCGGGACGGACCCGCTGAAGGGCCGGCGGTCAGAAGGCGATCAGCCGCCGGGCCACCCCGCCGGCCAGGAGGGCGAGCGCGATCGTGAAGCCGGAGACGGCGAGCCCCCGCTTCCAGCCGATCTCCCTGGCCAGCACGGCGATGGTGGCGATGCACGGGATGTAGAGCGTGTTCACCAGGGCGTAGGTGAAGATCTGGCCCCGGTCCATGAAGGCGGTGATGTCTCCGGCCGAGGCCCCGTAATGCGCGACGGCCAGGGTGATGAGGAGCTGGAGCGCCAGCTCCTTCCGGAGCACCGCGAAGATCAGCGTGAGCCCGGCCACCGCCGGCAGCCCCAGCCACCCCTCGACGAGGGGCGCGAGCGGCGCCGTGAAGGCCCAGACGAGGCCCGTCTCGTAGATGATTCCCAGCACGAGGCTGCCGGCAAGCACCACGGGCATGGCCACCCGGACGAAGCCGGCGAAGCGATGCCAGGTGCGCTTGAGCATGGTGCGCAGGCACGGAGCCCGGAACGGGAACATCTCCATGACGAGGCCCGTCGAGCGGCCGGGGAGGAGCCGGTTGAGCCCCCAGCCCGCCCCCCAGCCCAGCGCGGCGACGATGAGATAAACGCCCACGGCGGCCTCCCAGCCCACGTACTTCGAGACGGCGCCGGCAATCACCGCCGTCCGGGCGCTGCAGGGGACGAGGCAGACCAGGGTGCTCGCGAGGATGCGCTCCCGCGTGGTGGCGAGCACCCGCGTCGCCATGATGGCGGGCACGTTGCACCCCGCGCCCGCCACCAGCGGGATCACCGCCCGCCCGTGCAGCCCCAGCCGATGCATGAACGGGTCGGTGAGGAAGGCCACGGCGTTGAGATACCCGGTGTCCTCCAGCACCGCGAGCATCAGGTAGAAGACCAGGATGTACGGGATCCCCACTGCCAGCGCGGCGTTGACCCCGGCGTCCACGCCCCAGAGGAGGCTCCTGCCTGTGACCCCCTCACCGAGGACGCCCAGCACGCCGAGACGGATCCAGGGCGAGACGTACGTCTCCCAGCCCCCGGTGAGCAGGGTCGAGAGCGCGTCGCCCACGTAGAAGAGCCCGGCGAAGAGGGCGACGAGCACCAGCCCGAGGAGCGGGTAGCCCGTAGCCGGCGCCGTCGTCCAGCGCCAGAAGCGGTCCTGACCGCGTGACGGGGTCCTCACCTGGGACTTCACCCGCGAGGCGACGTCCCCCGCGAGGCCGTGGCGCTCCCTGGCGATGCGGATGGGCGCGGGCTCATCGTGGCGCCCGGCGATCTCGGCGGAGGCGGCCCGAGCATGGGCCACGATCTCGTCGCCGCCGGCAGCGGATGCCGCCCAGCCGAGCGCCCCCTCGTCGTCCTCCAGCAGGAGGATGGCCACGGCGCGAGCCGGCAGCTCCCACGGGAGCGGGGCCCCGGACTTGACCAGGAGGTCCGCGAGACTGGCGACGGCCTCCTCCACGTCCCGCCCGTAGCGCGGCATGGAAACGCCGCCGCCCCTACGGGCCTCCTCGAGCGCGACCTCCATCAGCCGGTCGAGCCCCTGGCCGCGCACCGCCACCGTCGGCACCACCGGGACGCCGAGGAGCCGGCCCAGCCGGCCATGGTCGATGCGCACGCCGCTGCGCCACGCCTCGTCCACGAGGTTCAGCGCGATGACGAGCGGCATCCCCATGTCGAGCAGCTGGAGCGGGAGGTAGAGGTTCCGCTCGAGGCGCGTGGCGTCCACCACGGCCACGACGGCATCGGGCCTGGCGTCCAGGAGCGCCTGGCGCGCCACCCACTGGTCCTCGGAGGTGGACCCCAGCGCGTAGGTCCCGGGCAGGTCCATGATCCCGATCTCCTGCCCCTTGAACTGCGTCGTGGCCAGCGCGACCTCCACCGTCTTGCCGGGATAGTTGGCGGTCGCCACGCCCATCCCCGTGAGCCAGTTGAAGAGGCTCGACTTGCCGACATTGGGGTTCCCGGCCAGGGCGAGCCGGACGGTGACGTCCGCGCGCCAGCGGTCGATCGTGGGGTGACAGCCGGCCGCCAGGCTCACGCGGGCCTCACCAGGATGCGCGCCGCGATCTTCCGCCCCAGCGCGTAGCGCGACCCGGCGCTCCTCACGAGGATGGGCCCGCCGAAGGGCCCGACCTCCTCGACCTCGATGCGGGTCTCGGGCAAGAGGCCGAGCGCGGCGAGGTACTTGAGGAGCTCGGGCTCCTCGCGGTCGATCCTCAGGATGGTCCCGCCCTGGCCGGCGCGGAGGCGGTGAAGCGGCGTCCCCTCCTCGTGGCTCAGCGTTCCGTCGGCGGAGGGGATGGGGTGGCCGTGGGGACAGGTGGCTGGAGCCCCGAGGTGCTTGGCCAGGGCCTCCGCGATGTCGTCGGCGAGCACCGGAGTGAGCCGCGAGGCCTCCTCGTGCACCCGGTGCCACGGCAGGCCCAGGGTATCGGTGAGGAAACGCTCCAGGAGCCGATGCCGCCTGACGAGCCCGAGCGCAACCCGCTCGCCCTCCGCCGTGGGCACGAGGCGATCCGGCCCCTCGGCGCGCACGAGCCCTCTGGCTTCGAGATCGCGCACCCGGCTCTTCGCGTCGTCCTCCTCGAGATGCAGCCGCTTCGCAAGCCGCGCGAGGGTCGCCGAACCCTCGCGGTCGAGTCGATAGACGGCATCCAGGGACTCGAGCAGCGCCGCCTCTGGAAGCCTCCCGCCATCCGCCATCCCCTGCCTCCCGTGTCCGGAGCCATCGCCGCGACGCCCGCCCCGAGAACCCCCTGGGCAAGCCGAGCAAACGGCTTGCCATGGACACGGGAGAGGTATCCTGCGGCGGAGAAAGGGCTCTTCGAGCGGCCAAGCGGGCGCGCCGGGCCTCGAGCGCCTGCGGCTGGGGTGCTACCGTCTCATCCGGGGCGGAGGCGCCCCAGGGAATCCAGCCGCCCCGGGGGCCGCCAGGTCAGGTTGGCGGCCCTTCTACTGCCGCGGCCCCGTGTACCTCGACGCTTCCGCCAGCCTGTCCAGCGATGCCACGCCCTCGAACCGGTCGCTGCCTATCACCCAGGTCGGATAGGCCTTGACCCCGACGCGGGAGCACAGGTCAGAGCGCGGGTTGAGCCCCTTCGGATCGCACTCCACGTATGGCAGCAGACTCGCGGCAGGCCCGAACCGGGCCTTTTGCTCGGTGCAGGCGGGTCACCAGTAGGCGCCGTAGAACACGGCGCCGCCCTGCGCCAGATGCCGCGCCAGCCTCTCCTGATAGGCCGAGCTGCCCTGGGACGAGTACGAGGCATAGACGCCGGCGCCGAAGACCACAGTCGCGATCGCCGTCACCGCCCCCAGCGCGAGCAGCCGCGCGGGGCGAGTCGGCGAGCGCTTCCCGCCCACTTCCGGTCGCCGCGCGAGGAGCACGCCGAACAGCGCCAGCGCCACCACGTTGGAGGCAGCGCAGTAGACGCAGAAGGCGCCGATCGCGACAGCGGCCAGATAGGACAGGTAGAGGGAGAACGAGGCTCCCGCCACCGACAGGAGAAAGGCCCAGAGCCAGCGCTGCGCCTGGAGTCCCCAGAGGGCAAGCGCGCCGATGGCGGCATAGAGGAGCGCGCCCCAGGCCGCCGTCGGCAGCCCGAGGAATGTCGCGTAGCGGCTGGCCTGGACCACGTCGCAGCCGCTGCCCGCCGTGCAGAACACCGCGCTGCCCCCGGACAGCTTCGTGGCCGTGAGGTAGCCCGCGATCACGACTCCGACCGCGGCGATGACGGCGAGGAGCCAGTCACGGCTCGGCGCCGCGACCGGCTCCCGTTTCCGGCTCTGGGCCATGGGCTTCTTCATGGCCCTCTTATACACCAGGTCGCGCCGGCCGATCTACTTGCCGCGCGTGTGGATCCCCCTCGCCTGCGCCACGGCCCACACCCTGTCGTGGCTGGCGTGGCAGGACAGGCACGCGAAGTCCGCCGTCAGCTTGCCCTTGGCGAACTGCAAACGTCGCCTAGAGATTCTCCGCGTCGTGGCAGGTGCCGCAGGCGTTGGTGTACGGGATCGGCATCGCCTTGCCCGGCTCGGTTCCCTTGACCGCCTTGTTGCCCTTGCGCGGCACGCCGAACAGATGCGAGGTAATGTCGTTCATCCAGTAGTCCTTCCCGCCCTTGCCCTGAAGCCCCTTCCCGCCGGCCCCCGTCTGCATCGTCCTCGTCGCGTGGCAGTCCACGCAGCTGATCGATTCGTGCTCGACGCCAACGGCCTTCGCCGTGTGGGCTGCCATCGCCACGCCCGCGTGGCAGCTCGCGCAGAGCGAGTTGCCCGGGTCGCGCGCCTCCATCCGGAGCTGGTGCTTGATGCCAGTCGTGCCGTGCGGGTCATGGCAGCTGGTGCATGTCAGGAGCTGAGTGCCGTTGATGTACTTCTTCGATCGGATGAAGTCGGTCCCCTGCTGGTGGTGCGCCTTGGAGTGGACGCCGTCTCCCCAGAAGTCCTTCTGGGCGGCATCCTCCCTGGTCGTGTGGTTCGTCAGGTACTCGTTCCGGGTGATCCCGGGAAGGAGCATCCTGTTCTCCTTGCTCACGGGCTGGTCGTTCTTGAGGTTGCCCTGGGG
This sequence comes from Candidatus Rokubacteria bacterium GWC2_70_16, assembly GCA_001788415.1. Classification (GTDB taxonomy): domain Bacteria; phylum Methylomirabilota; class Methylomirabilia; order Rokubacteriales; family CSP1-6; genus UBA12499. The sequence goes on from MGBV01000177.1 coordinate 19,921, forward strand.
CCGGCTGTGGCACTGATCGCAGATGACCGTCGCGCGCTCGGCCGGCAGCTTTCGCGGATTGACGATGGTCGCCGCCTTCCGGGCTTTCGCCGACTTCCCGTGCTCCGAGCCGGGGCCGTGGCAGACCTCGCAGCCGATGTTGAGCTCGTTGGGCACGCCGTCGCCATCGATGTCCGCCTCACCGTTGGCGTCGTTGACCGCTCCGGCCACGAAGTCGCCCGCCACCGTGGGGGTGAGCGTGTAGCCCGTGAAGTGGCAGGCGGCGCACTCGATCTCGAAGGACTTCTTCCTCGGCGGGTTCGCCAGCTTCTTCGTCCCTTCGTCGTACAGCCAGTCGGCGTGATAGTCGCGCCATATCTTCCTCGTCCGGTCGCCATGCGCGTCGTTGCCCGTCGAGTTGTACTGGACGAACGGGAAGAGGGCGTTCTCAACGCGATAGAGGTAGCGCTGCTTGTAGAGCCCGCCGCCGTAGGTCATCTCCACCGTGTAGGTCCGCGGCGGATCGGAGGGATCCCTGGCGTTCTCCGTGCGGAACCTGAGAGTGCCGCCTGCGTCCTTGAAGAAGGTCGCCGTGAAGCTCAGCGTGGCCGGATCCGCCGGCGGCTTCTCCGAGATCACATACTTGTCGAAGCCCCTGCTCTTGTCGAAGCCGGAGAAGTAGAACTTCGTCCCGGTCATCAGCTTGTTCAACCCGTCGTTGAAGCCGGGGAAGCGGGAGAAGTCCTGCAGCTTGCTCGACTTGCCCACCGCCGCGATCCCGAGCTTGTGAAGGGTCTTCTTCACGTCACCGTAGGCGCCGTGGCAGGCGAGGCACTTCGAGCTTCCCGTATACGTGGCATTGTCCGGCGCCCTTCCGGATACCTGGATTGCGAGCGGCTTCCTGGCCAGCTCGTTGGCCGCCATGGCCGTGTTGGACAGGTCACCGCCGGGAAGGTGGTCCCGATCGGAAGGCTCCACGTAGACGAAGTACTTTCCGTCGGCGACTCCGGAGATCGAAAAGCTGCCGTTCCGGTCGGTCGTCCCTTTCAGGTACTTGTCCCTGCCGGCCGCGAGGCTGTCTTCCATCGGCTCGTCGTTCGGAACGTCTTTCCGGATCTCGATGGACGGCTGCTTGGCGAGCTTCGCCACGTCCGCGGCCGGCACGAGATACACAGTGGCCCCTGCCACCGCCTCCTTCGACCCATCCTGCACGGCCCCCCTGACCGTCAGCGTCTGCGCCTCTGCGAGCGGGGCGAGGGTCAGGACCGCCGACCCCGTCCCGACTGCCAGCCACGTGACTGCGAGCGTCCGCATCATGTCCTCCTCTCAGACAGCGGCGTCAGCATTCATGCTCCTCCCTTTCGCTCCATGAGCGCCAGGGGAAGGTCAATCCGTCACCCTACTCAGCCGCGAGCCGCTTGGTGGGCAGCAGGCGCACCAGCACCGCGAAGATGACGAAGGGCAGGGCCAGCAGGCCCAGCGAGGCCAGCAGCCCCTCGATCCCCATGACCTCCATCTTGTAGGTCATCAGTCCCCGGAAGCTCTTCGAGAATAGCTGACCGCCGATGACCACGTTCCACCGCGTGGCGAAGATGCCGAGCTGGATGAGGATGACGGCCGTGAAGTACAGCATCTTCCGCATGTCCTCGTTGAACTGGCGCGCCTTGGCCAGCACGAGGATGCCCAGCGGGATCAACATCCCCAGCAGGATCTGAAGGACGAGCAGGCTCATGAACAGCTTGTCGGTGATGAGCTTGGCGAGGATCCCCACCGACTCCTCGCTCTCGTACAGGCGGTGGA